>NZ_JXAC01000081.1 GCF_000814685.1 Sphingobacterium sp. T2 | reverse complement strand
GCTCCTACACCATAGTCTCGGAGATCGGCTTTGAATCCAAGCTGTAGGGTTGGCATCTTACAGTAGTCAACACCATTTTCTTGGAGACTTATTAGGCGTGCAGCTTGTTGATAAGGCCTATGCCACGTCCTTCTTGGTTCATATACACGATGACACCTTTGCCTTCTTTTTCAATCATCTCCATAGCTTTGTGTAGCTGAGGACCACAATCGCAGCGGCAGGAACCGAAGATATCTCCCGTCACGCAAGAGCTATGCACACGCACCAATACGGGTTCATTTTCTTTCCATTCACCTTTATAGATAGCCAAGTGCTGTTCTCCTGTATTTTTTTGAGTGAAGGCTTTCATGTTGAAGTCGCCGAATTCTGTAGGTAGATGTACGGTAACTTCCTCCTTGATCAGTGTATCGTATTTTAGTCTGTATTCGATTAGATCTTTGATGGTGATGATTTTGAGGTCGAAACGTTTGGCTACTTCCATCAGTTCGGGTAAGCGAGCCATTTCTCCATCATCTTTTAGGATTTCTACCAATACTCCTGCCGGTTCGAACCCTGCCAGACGTGCTAGGTCTACGGCTGCTTCGGTGTGTCCTGTACGACGTAATACGCCGCCATCCATAGCGATTAGAGGGAAGATATGTCCTGGGCGTCCAAGTTCTTCCGGTTTGGTGTTAGGGTTTATTAAAGCTTGAATGGTTTTCGAGCGGTCAGAAGCCGAAATACCCGTAGTACATCCATAACCTTGTAGATCTACCGAAACGGTGAAATTCGTTTCATATACGGCTGTGTTTTGACCTACCATAGGATGAAGCTTCAGCTCTTCGCAGCGCTCTTTGGTAAGAGGAGCACAAACCAATCCTCTACCGTGTGTAGCCATGAAATTGATAATTTCCGGTGTAGCATTGCGTGCTGCCGTCACAAAATCGCCCTCATTCTCGCGATCTTCATCATCTACGACAATGACCACCTTGCCTGCTTTGATATCTTCTATAGCTTCTTCTATGGTGTTTAATTTAATATCCATTGATATAAAAATTTTATGCTAAGTAACTCAGATTTTATGAAAAATGTATAATAGCAACGTCAAAATAATCCTTTATTGAGGTTGTTTCTTCTTGATGTTAAACTTGCTGCGCAGCCACTCCATGATTGCTTGGACCTTGATTTTGTACTGGGCAGCATCGAAGATAGCGGAGTCTGTCGTAGACTTATAGGTAAGGAAGGCTGCCAGCGGCGTCAGGATGATGATAGCCATCCACATGCCCCAAAAAGGAGTTATCACGCCATCTTTTGCCGACTTTTCCGCAACCGTAGAGATGATATGATAAATCAGGAAGAATATAATGGACATGACTACGGGAGCTCCCAATCCTCCTTTGCGCACGATGGCTCCCAGGGGAGCTCCTATGGCAAAGAGCAAAAGGCAGGAGACGGCCAGCGTGAACTTACGGTGCCATTCGACATAGTATTTGATGTTTTTATCTACTAGATCTTTATACTGAGGACCACGGAAAAGGTGGGCATCCTTAAAGTTGTTGATATTGTTCATGGCGGTCGTAATGACCGATAGGCGCATATTTTGTGGGATATAGTCTATGATTTTGTCGCCTTTACCTTCAAGTTGGGCTTTCTCGACCACTCCGGTATTGTAGTAGGAGGATGTGAATGTAAGGTTCTGCTTCAGCTCCATAGCATATACCCTCGATAGACTATCTATTTCCCTTTCTGTGGTATCGGATTTGGCAGCAAGTTGACGCAAGTTCATCATTTGATGATGTTGCTTAAACAGGTTTTCGTCGGTGCGCTTCATGCCGAAATCCGAAACATCGAATTTTGTTTCCGTCTCTTTGAAGTAGAAGCGGATGAACTGCTGACGGGGATCGTAGTTCGTAGCATTCTGCTTGCGGGAATCTTGGTATTGTACCCCGTTGATGAGTTTGAGGATAAGATAACGTTGGTCCCTCGAGTTGTACATGTATCCGGTATCGGCCACCAATACATTGCTTCCTGGGTTTCCTGACGTTTTGTTGTAAATGGTAAGGTCGTACAGCTCCGTCCCATCTTTGGACTTACTTTTTGCACGGATGGCATATCCGTCGATGGAGTTGTTAAATACTCCCGGCTTGATCAAGAAATCAGCCTTCTTCTTGGTCACATCATATAGGAGGGAACCCATCTTGAGGTTAACCACCGGTAGCGTATAGTCTGAAAATAGGAACGAAGAGCCAGCGAAAATTCCCACCAAGACAAAAAGTGGCGTCATGGCCTTGCGCAACGACACCCCTGCCGCTTTGATGGCTACCAATTCGTAGCTTTCACCCAAGTTGCCGAATGTCATGATGGATGACAGCAACATAGATAGCGGCAAAGCCATGGATAGCTGTACGGCACATTGATAACCGATAAGCTCCATGATGACAGTCCAATCTAATCCCTTACCGATAAGGTCATCAATATATTTAAACAAAAAAAGCATCAATAGGACAAACATGACGATACAGAAAGTAACGATGAAAGGCCTAATGAATGCTTGCAGTATTAAGATATGTATCTTTTTCATGTAAACAGCCCCTTATTCTTCTCTCAACTGTCCGAATAAGAATTTATTTACAAAGATACGGATTTTTATGCACCAATAACACTTTGCAAATAGCTAATTGAGTTGTCCCAAATTTTCTTTCTTTCTTCCAAGTCTTCCTCTTTGACAAAGTCGGTGATGGCTAAGGCTACATCGTTGGTAAGCTCGTCTTGAAGGATTTCCATTTCAAAATAGTGAGGCTCATCGTCCAGCCATTTGAACTTAACGCTTTTGTTTTCTTTTGATGCGGCAAGCTTCGCGCGATGAGACTCATTGTCCCAAATAAACTCGTAGATGCCGTCATGGTAGTTGACATCGTCGGCAAACCACTGTGCTAACTCGTTAGGCTCGATGAGATATGGATATAAGATACGAGGTGATGAGTTGATGATATATTCGAGGTGAAGTTTAGCTTTTTCTTGCCATATCTCTTTCCGTTTATTTTAAGTTTATAACTAAGAATGATAGCTGTAAAATACATATTTTGGAGCAAATATTACTGTAAAATAAAAAAAAAGTTTTTAATCTTGAAAATTATCCTTGTAGGTGCTTCATTTCTAATATTTTGTGCTTGTATTGGGCTTTTAGGGCCATTTTTTGTGAAAGAAAAATGAAAAAAATACTTGCAATGTGAAAGGATGTTGCTATATTTGCATCACCGAAAGGGCGGGGTAGCTCAGATGGTTAGAGCGCAGGATTCATAACCCTGAGGTCGGCAGTTCGATCCTGCTCCCCGCTACAAAGCTTCAAGTTTCCTTGAAGCTTTTTTTGTTTATGAATACCAGTATTTTAGCTGTTTTTCTTATCCAACAGTTTCGCATATTCGGTAGGACGTATTCCTGCCACCTTAAAGAAAATATTGCTAAAGGCAGATAGGGAGCTGTAGCCTACCATCAAGGTAATCTCATACATGTTGTGCTGTCTTTCTGAGATGAGTTCGAAAGCTTTGGTGATACGCAAAGAACGTAGAAAGCGCACATAGTTCATTCCCAGATTTTCTTTAAATTTTCGAGACAAGGTGCGTGTGCTGAGGCCAAACCGTTGTGCCACCTCTTCGATGGTGAAGTTGGATTCCAGGTTGCTGTTGAGGAAACGTGCAATCTCCAACAGTTTGGGATCTTTAGGAAAAGGGTGTTGCATAAGAATGGGCAAGCGCGTAGATTCGATCTGCGGAAGATTTTCCTTTATAGCGCGGAGGAAATAGTACTTTGCAGGATCAGATTTCTCAATGCGTCCGAACCACGATTTAGTATATAAAATCATCTCACGAAGCAGGTCGTTGGCGAAATAAATGTTTGGTCGACTAAAAAAAGAACTATCTTCCTTCATAATCTTGAAATAGATGTTGTAAAGCTCCACCTTCTTACTATAGGTAAGAATGGAGTGTGGCACTTCCGCAGGAATCCACATAAAACAACGCGCTGGAAGATACCAATGTTTCTCTTGAATGAAGATATGTACAATGCCCCCTTCGGCATAGAGCAACTGTCCCTTATGGTGGCTGTGCATGGCCGTTTCCACGGCAGCCAACTGCATATGGTTGACATAAAAGTCAATGCCATCGCTATCTAGCTCCTTTAGTATTTCCTTGATATCTGCTCTCATGTTTCAGTTCCTATAAACAAAGGTACCATCTGTTGGCGTAAATGAGCAAATGTTTTTCTTATTTTATAAAGTTATGCTTTTTGAGGTGTTCTAACTTTGTGCCGTTATAAGTTTTTAGTATAGCATCAGTTCATTTATGAGATTAAAAATTAGGTATCCACTATTTATAGGAATGATACTTTGGGGAAGTTTAGCATTCCCCCTGATGGCGCAGACTTTCCAACGGCTAACACTTCAAGACGCCATAACCCTAGCTTTACAGCACAACAAAAAACTTCAGATTAAGTCTATAGAAAATAAAGTTACCACTATAAGGGCGGAAGATATACGTCAGGATAAACTGCCGGAAGTGGCTTTCAACAGTAATGTACAGGTGTTGGACAACCTTCATCAATACGAGCAGGGGTTGGGGCATCCTTCCACAATGTATGAGACCCCGAGATTTAAGTATAACTTTACGATTGACGCCGAAATACCATTGTATACGGGAGGAAAGCTCAAATACGAAGAGAAGAAGGCGCATCTGGATATTGAAATCCAAGATTTACATTATCGTAAGGCTGAACGTGATGTGAAGATGCAGCTTATTGCAGCTTATCTTCATGGCTTACACCTTCAGCAACAGAAGAAGCTTATCCTAGAAAAGATGCGAGAGGACTCCTTGGTCATAGCCCAATCGGAGAAGCTGCGACAGAATGGCGTGGTGACCAACAACGATGTGTTGCGCACGAAACTGCAACTTTCTAACCATCAGATGTTGTATTATGATTTAGAGAAGGATTTGACTATTCTGGAGCATGAGGTTAAGATTCTATTGGCTTTGCCAGAAGAAGTGGAGATGCATATCGATACGGAAGGACTGTTTTCCGACATCCCGATAGTTTCTGTACTTGAGGATCTTGTAGCTCAGGCTAGAAATAATAGCGAATCCCTACACATAGCAGAGAAAGAGGCTGAGCAGAAGGAGCTGGATAAGAAGTTAGTGCACGCCAACGTCCTTCCAAAAGTTTTTGCTGGCGGAGAATATGGCTATAATTATCCGAATTTTATGTTTTTTCCTCCGGTAGAACACCTTTACCGCTTTGGCGCGGTAGGGATAAGCCTTAAGATGCCATTATCTAATCTTTATAAGAACAAGACCAAGGTAAATATGGCCAATGAGCAGCTCAAGATGGCACAACTGACTGTAGAAGAGAAGGAAGAACAGCTTAGGCATGAGGTCTTTGCCGCCCAAAAGAAGCTGGAGGAAGCTACCCGAAAGATTGGTATCGCGCAGCAGGCAATAGACCAGGCTAAAGAAAACTATCGTATCGTGCGTCTTAAATATAGCAATCAGTTAAGTTTGATTACGGAGCTTATTGATGCCGATAATGCCTATCTGGAAGCACAATCCAATCTTCTTTCACTGAAAATCAATAGGCAATTGAAATACTATCAATTACAATACGTATTAGGAAGAATATAAATATGGCAGCACAGTTGACAAAATTAGAAAAACGAACAAACAGCATCTTGACTCTTATAGCTTGGACATTAGTGGGAGCAGGGGTACTCGTCTTGGGGTGGTTTTACCTCTTTGCGCGTACTCATGTAAGTACAAACAATGCTCAGGTTCGGCAGTATATTACACCCGTGGCTAGCAAGGTGTCGGGATATATTCAGGAGGTCCGCTTCGAAGAAAACCAATATGTACATAAGGGGGATACGTTGGTAGTCATTGATAATAGGGAGTTTAAAAATCAGGTGGATATGGCGGAGGCAAGCCTCGCCAGCACCTCAGAGTCGGTGGATATATATGAGAGTTCGGTGAAGGTTAAGGCTAGCGACTTGCAAACCATCCAAGCTAATGTGGAGGCAGCTAAAATTGAAGTATGGCGTGCCGAGCAGGAGTATATGCGTTTCAAAAATTTAGTGGAACAGGAGGCAGCCACCCAACAACAGTTTGAAAATGTAGAAGCGAAATATAGACAGGCACAGGCACATTTTAAGGCTTTGCAAAATCAGCTGTCGACAGCAACGATGAATGCATTCGCCGAACAGACCAAGATTGCTCCCGTAAAAAGTCAGGTGGCTCAACATCGAGCGCTGGTCAACAATGCTAAGCTTGCGTTGAGCTTTACATATGTCATAGCCCCTTATGACGGATGGGTAGGAACACGTAACATACAGGTGGGACAGCTGGTGAAAGAAGGACAGGCTTTAGTGCAGGTTGTCTCGCAAGAGAAATGGATCGTAGCAAATTTCAAGGAAACCCAAATAGGGGAGATCGACACGAGTAAGGAAATAGAGATCCGCGCCGACGCCTTTCCGAATATAATTTTCAAAGGAAAGATCCATTCTTTTTCGCCTGCTGCCGGCTCTGAGTTTTCTTTGATTAAACCGGATAATGCTACGGGCAACTTTGTGAAGATAGAACAGCGTTTTCCAGTGAAAATCGTATTGCTCGCTTCGCCGGAGCAGGATAAGTTGAAAGCAGGGATGAATGTAACCGTAGCAGCACAGAAAATATAAAGAATGAGCACAACAAGTAGCTTGATCAAGTCTTGGGTTCCTGATAAGGTGGCAGTAGCTCTCTTGGCATTGGCAATGTTTCCCCATTTGATGCTGTTGTCCATGTTTAACTTGAACAGCACCTTCACTGCTTCCTTTTTAGTAGATGGAAGTGGAGGATTTGCAGTTTATGTTTTCTTTGGGGTATGCGCTTATTGTCTGTGCTCTCTTTCTGCATAGTCGTCTTTTCGGGGCAATGAATGTGCGGGCTTTACCTGTTGGTGATGACTTCACTCAATATCCTTGTCCTTTTTGCCATGACGTGCACAAGACAGACGCAACTGCTATTAGCATTAAGGATTGTTCAGGGACCTTTATCCTTGTTCGAGGGATGTATTATGATTCCTGTCTTGATGAAGACCTTAAAAAGCCCCAATGCCAAGTTTGTAGCCTACAGTGTGTTGTATTCGTTCATGCTTACGGGTGATAAATATTCCACTTCGTTGGTAAAATACGCTATCGACCACTACAGTCATAATTTCATTATCTACACGGTTATAGGTTTTCATCTGCTAGCTCTTTGTATTTATCTGCTTCTGCTCCGTCCTCACCGCATTTTTCCTAAGAAACCTTTATACCAACTAAATCTTGCCGGTGTTGTTTTACTGGCTATAGGTCTTATTTCGGGTGCCTATTTTTTGGTGTATGGGAAGAAATATAACTGGTTGGAGTCCGAAAGAATAATACTGGCTTTGGTGAGTTGTATGCTTTTTTGTGCCTTATTCTTATTTTATCAGCGTACGAGCAAGAGACCATTATATCATTTTGAGGTATTTAAATCCGAGCGCGTGTTGGGGGGAGTAATACTATTCTTCTGCTTTTATGTGTTGCGATCAGGCATGAGCAATATATATCAAGTGATGGGCACAGTTTGGAAATGGCCTTGGGAGTATGTGCTTAAGGTTCAATATTTCAATGTTGCAGGTAGTCTGTTGGGGATTGTGATTTCCTATTTTCTTTTTACAAGAGGAGTGGGGTATAAGAAAATATTTATTACAGCCTTTGCCATACTGGCAGGAGTGATGCTATGGTTTAGTTATCTTTTTTATCCGGATACTACGGTTCGTGCCATTGGTCCTGCCTTATTTATAGAAGGGGTAGGACAAGGAATTTTGATGACTCCTCTTGGTTTTTTTCATGATTGGGGCGGTGCATCCTAGCATTTCGAGTAGTGCCTCCCAAGCAGGTACCGCTACACGTTTCTGGACCAGCACCTTCGGTTTTGCCCTGATGCAGAATCTTGTATTTTATCTTTCTACGAAATATCAGTTTCTGCTGGCCCATAATATGGATGTGACGCGTCCTGTGTTTCAAGAACAGTGGTTCGCCATATTTGGGAAATATTATTCGCAATATTTATATAATGATGCGTTGCGTCTTTCTTCAACGACATTAAAGAATAAAGTAGCACAGCAAGCTCTTCTTCTTGCGGATACTGAAATTTTCAGGGGTCTATTTGTTTTCGGAATGGTCATCCTGCTGGCTATTCTCTGTTATAGGCCATTGAAAAAAACTATTCTTTCTTTAAAATAAAAATACTTTCTGTTTTTCAAACTTTATGTAGATTTATAGGGATTAAGGAAGCATGATTTCTTTTAAATGCCTATACATCTATGCGTAGACTTTTTTCTCTGCCTTTTTACTTAAAACTTGCGGCAATAATGATCAGTATTATCGCTATAGGATATCTTATGCGTATTGGTCAGACGATTATTGTGCCTTTGATATTGGGTGGGTTGTTTGCTCTGTTGTTGGTACCTGTGTGCAACTGGTTTGAAAAGAAGCTCAGGTTCCATCGTACTTTGGCCGCATTGGTTTCATTGATTCTTTTTTCTGCATTTGTAGGGGGACTGTTTACCCTTATAGGGTCACAGTTAACCTTGTTGAAAGATGACTGGCCAGCCTTCGAGAAGCAGATTATCGGAGGGATAGAATCTTTGCAAGAATGGATACGTCAGACATTCAACATAGGATATAACAAGCAATCCGAATATTTGTCGCAAACACTCAATAAATCCATCAATCAGGGTACGGCTATTGTAGGGATAGCCTTGCTATCGCTTTCTTCGGTCTTTATTCTGATGGTGTTTACCTTTTTATATACCTTCTTCCTTCTTTTGTATAGAAGACATATCCTGCGTTTCTTTCTCTTGCTGAATAAGCCTCAACATCAGGCTATTATCCTTGAAATAGCCCATGAGATACAGTATGTGGTGAAAAAGTATCTTATAGGCTTGATTTTGCAGATGCTTATTGTGGCGGCCATGACCTTTATCGCTTTGAGTATCATAGGTGTGAAATATAGTCTTATGCTGTCGTTGATTACCGGTGTCATCAACGTATTGCCTTATATAGGGATTTTTGCTGCCATGTTGATGATTTCTCTCATTACCTTTGCAACCTCTTCTCTGACCCATGTGCTTTTCGTGGTTATAGCACTGATTGTCGTTCATTTTATTAGATAGCAACTTTGTGGTTCCTAAAGTCGTGGGATCCAAGGTGAAGGTAAATTCTCTTTTTGCGATGTTGGCAATCATTATGGGGGAGTTGATTTGGGGAGTGTCGGGAATGTTTTTGGCCATACCGATATTGGCGATTATGAAGATTGTCTTTGACAGGATTTACGATCTAAAGCCGTGGGGCTTTCTATTGGGAGAGGAAGACTCCTCCGATCATTCGTATAAGATCTTACGTAGTGAACTATATCCCGAAATTGTGGAGATCAGAGAGGTAGAAAACAAAAAAGACGGATAACCGTCTTTTTTGCTATGGGTTTGTTGACCAAAGGGAAGCCGATTTAAGCATAGCTCTGCGAGGCAGCTTAAGGTTAGCGACAATTAGTTCGGCGAAGTCTTCCGGCTGCAATACTTTTTCGGGATTGCCGTCGGTCAGTTTGAGTTCTACAGACATGTCGGTAGCGATGGTAGAAGGCATCAAAGTACAGACACGGATGTTGTGCTTACGTACTTCCCGCATCAAAGAATCCGAGAAGCCTATGACGCCGAATTTTGAAGCACTGTAGGCTGAGGTGGTGGCAGCACCGTTCAAGCCGGCGGTAGATGAAACGTTGATGATGTCTCCCTCATTTTTTGCAATAAGCTGTGGTAATACGGCTTTTGTCACAAAATAGGTGCCCAATAGGTTGGTGTTGATGATATCTGTCCAAGTATCTACATCCATATCCATCACAGAGGCGAATACGCCAATTCCGGCATTATTTACCAAGATATCGAATGAGCCAAACTCTTTGTTCAGTTCTTCTACAGCTTTGGATACCTCATTGAAGTTTTTAATATCAAAGGCTTTGTACGCCGCTTTCACACCCAACGCTTCGATTTCTTTGACGGTCTCTTGTAAGGAAGCTTGATTTCTTCCTGTGATAGCTACGTTGATTCCTTCTTTAGCAAAAGCTAGGGCCGTTGCCTTACCTAATCCTCTTCCTCCGCCCGTGATAAGAGCGAACTTTCCTTTTAAATTTTCCATATACGAAGTTACCAATAAAGGTCAGTAAGAACGTCATTTTTGCGCCATAGATTAGTAAAAAATCATTGGAGAGATTAACACGTTTGGGTGACGGGATATATCCATTTGGATTTAGGGGGAATTGCTGTGAAGTTGAGACTTTCTCTGCAGAATAAGGGTAGAAAAAGAGAAAAATAGAGAGCTATGTCACACGAAATTTGATGACAGTAGAACTGTGACAGAGAATGAAAGTTTTGACCATTCGATGTAAGAGTCTTTTGAAGCAGGTATTAACTTGCTTTGAGGGTATAAACTGGCTAACAGCTTGCTGATGAATGTGGATTTAATGCCACAGAGAGATTGTAGAATAGGTCTCTTAGCATCGGAATAGGATATCTATTTTAAGAAAACTTCTCATGCTGGAGTAAGGCTTTTTTTATACATTAGACTGACGGATTATTCTCTTGCTCTTCGTATTTTTAGGATATATAGAATTTGTTATGCATAAAATGAAGATTGAGATATGGAGTGACGTGATGTGTCCCTTCTGTTATATCGGTAAAAGAAGATTTGAAAAATCTTTGGAGCATTCTCCTTACAAGGATATGGTGGAAATAGAATGGAAGAGCTTTCAGCTGAATCCTTACCTACAAACGGATCCTTCTTTGAATATTGACGAATATCTGGCTCAACATAAAGGTATAGACTTAGCGCAAGCTAAAGCGCTAAATGCACAGGTCACACAGATGGCTGCACAGGAAGGTCTTGTCTATAATTTCGATAAGTCGATAGTTGCAAATTCTTTCCGGGCTCATGTGCTGACCCACTATGCAAAAGCTTTCGGTAAGCAGAATGATGTCGAAGAGTTTCTGTTTCGAAGTTATTTTACCGAAGGGAAAAATATAGACGATTTGGAAGTTTTAAAAGACATTGCGGATAAGGTAGGATTGTCGGCAGACGATTTTGAGAAGACGCTGCAAGAGGGACGTCTGGATGATGAGGTGAAGATGGATATCCACGAGGCGCGGCAACTTGGAATTCAAGGAGTTCCTTTTTTTGTGTACAACCGTAGGTTTGGAGTTTCCGGTGCCCAGCCCATAGAGGTTTTCGAGAAAACATTGGAAAAAGCTGTAACAGAGTGGAAGGCAAACAATAGTACTTTTGAAATAGAACAGTCAGAAGAAGCTCCTTCTTGTGGGCCTGAAGGTTGCGACTAAGTTCGGTTGTGTAGAAATGGAAAAACCTTCTCCACAAGAGAAGGTTTTTCTTTGGATATTGAAATCTAATTCAATTACACTTTAATTTCAACTTCAACACCTGAAGGTAATTCAAGTTTCATCAACGCGTCAACAGTTTTAGCATTTGATGAGTAGATATCCAATAATCTTTTGTAAGAACATAATTGGAATTGCTCACGTGCTTTTTTGTTAACGTGTGGTGAACGCAATACAGTGTAGATTTTCTTTTCAGTAGGAAGAGGAATAGGACCTGATACTACTGCACCTGTAGGTTTTACTGTTTTTACGATTTTCTCAGCTGATTTGTCAACTAAATTGTAATCGTAAGATTTCAATTTGATTCTAATTCTTTGGCTCATTTTACTTTATTGTTTTAAATGACCTCCTATTAGAGCTATTTGCAATAGGAGGTCGGTTATCCTTTAAATATCTAGATTATTAGTCTTCGATATCTTTTATTTTACCTTTAGACTTAGCTACCACTTCGTCTTGGATGTTAAGAGGAGCTTCAGCATAGTGATCAAACTCCATTGTAGAAGTTGCACGACCTGAAGTGATAGTACGTAATTGAGTTACGTAACCAAACATTTCTGATAGTGGTACGTGAGCTTTGATCACTTGAGAACCGTTACGAGAGTCAAGGCCTTGCATTTGACCACGACGACGGTTCAAGTCACCCATAACATCACCCATGTTTTCTTCTGGAGTCAACACTTCCACTTTCATGATAGGCTCCATCAACACTGGGCTACATTTTGGTAAGGCGTTACGGTAAGCTAATTTTGCTGCCAATTCGAATGATAATGAGTCAGAGTCCACAGGGTGGAATGAACCATCGATCAAACGAACTTTCATGCCTGACAATGGGTATCCTGCTAATACACCGTTTGCCATAGCAGCTTCGAAACCTTTTTGTACAGAAGGGATGTATTCTTTAGGAATAGCACCACCCACGATTTCGTTAACGAATTGAAGAGGGCTCTTTGTAACATCCCAATCTTCGTCCACTGGTGAGATAACCACTTTGATATCCGCGAACTTACCACGACCACCAGTTTGTTTTTTGTACACTTCACGGTGTTCGGTAGAGCCTGTGATAGACTCTTTGTAAGCTACTTGAGGAGCTCCTTGGTTAACCTCTACTTTGAATTCACGTTTCAGACGGTCGATCAAGATTTCAAGGTGAAGCTCTCCCATACCTTTGATCACTGTTTGACCAGTCTCTTCGTCAGAGAATACTTGGAATGTAGGGTCTTCTTCTGCTAATTTACCTAATGCGATACTCAATTTATCTACGTCAGCTTGAGTTTTAGGCTCGATTGCCAAACCGATAACCGGCTCAGGGAATACCATAGACTCAAGAACGATAGGGTTTTTCTCATCACAAAGAGTATCACCAGTTTTGATATCTTTGAAACCTACTACCGCACCGATGTCACCAGCACCGATTCTTTCGATAGGGTTTTGTTTGTTGGCGTGCATTTGGAAGATACGTGAGATACGTTCTTTGTTGCCCGAACGAGTGTTCAATACGTAAGAACCTGATTCAAGCACACCAGAATACACACGGATGAAACATAAACGACCTACGAATGGGTCAGTAGCGATTTTGAATGCTAAGGCGGCGAAAGGCTCAGACTCAGAAGGTTTACGGTTGATTTCTTGTTCTGTTCTAGGGTCCGTACCTTTTACTGCATCTTGGTCTGCTGGAGAAGGTAATAATTCCATTACCAAGTCAAGCATAGTTTGTACCCCTTTGTTTTTGAACGAAGAACCACAAACCATTGGTACGATAGCGTTGTCTAATACCGCTTTACGTAATGCGTCTAAGATTTCACGTTCTGTCAAAGAATCAGGATCTTCGAAGAATTTTTCCATCAAAGACTCATCGTAAGAAGCTACAGCTTCCAATAATTTTTCGCGGTAGATAGCAACTTCTTCTTTCATGTCATCAGGAATAGGCACTTCTGTATAAGTCATACCTTTGTCGTGCTCATTCCAAACCATACCACGGTTGTTGATCAAGTCAACTACACCTTTGAAGTCATCTTCAGCTCCGATAGGCAACTGTAAAGCTACAGCCTCAGAGCCTAACATGTCTTTTACTTGCTTAACAACTTTCAAGAAGTCCGCACCAGAACGGTCCATTTTGTTTACGAAACCGATACGAGGTACTTTGTAGTTGTCTGCAAGACGCCAGTTTGTTTCTGATTGAGGTTCTACACCGTCTACAGCAGAGAACAAGAATACCAATCCATCCAATACACGTAAAGAGCGGTTTACCTCTACGGTAAAGTCCACGTGTCCTGGTGTATCGATGATGTTCACTTGGTATTTTTTACCGCGGTAGTTCCAGAATACTGTTACAGCCGCAGAAGTAATAGTGATACCACGCTCTTGCTCTTGTGCCATCCAGTCTGTTGTAGCAGAACCTTCGTGGGTTTCACCCAACTTGTGGTTTACACCGGCGTAGTAAAGAATACGTTCTGTAGTTGTCGTTTTACCAGCATCGATGTGGGCAGCGATACCAATATTTCTAACTAATTTTAAATCTTTTCCCATATGATTAAAGTTTCCCTTAGGGGGCTTTTATTTTAAACTGTTTTTGGAAATAAGTACACCGACCTTGATAATAAATTTGCTTTATTATCCAGGGTCGGTGTGCCTATATTTGAATGTCTGTTTTCACTATTAGAATCTGAAGTGTGAGAACGCTTTGTTAGCTTCCGCCATTTTGTGCGTATCTTCTTTCTTCTTAACAGCTGCACCTTCACCTTTAGAAGCTGAAATGATTTCGCCCGCTAATTTCTCGTACATGTTTTTCTCACCACGTTTACGAGCGTAAGTTATTAACCATTTCATTCCCAAGGAAATTTTACGTTCAGGACGTACTTCCATAGGAACTTGGAAGTTAGCACCACCTACACGGCGAGATTTAACTTCTACTGAAGGCATAACGTTGTTTAGAGCTTTTTTCCAAACCTCTAAACCGTTTTCTTGAGTTTTTTGTTCTACTAAATCTATAGCGTTGTAAAAAATAGAGTATGCGATGGATTTTTTACCGTCATACATCATATTGTTTACAAATCTCGTTACCTGAACGTCGTTAAACTTTGGATCAGGCAAAATGATTCTCTTTTTTGGTTTTGCTTTTCTCATTTTCTTTTCCTCCGTTTAATTATTTTTTACCTTTTGCTGGAGCCGCCTGTCCTGGTTTAGGACGTTTAGTTCCATATTTCGAACGACGTTGGTTACGACCTGCTACACCTGAAGTATCTAGTGCACCACGGATGATGTGGTAACGCACACCTGGTAAGTCTTTCACACGACCACCACGGATCAATACAATCGAGTGTTCTTGTAAGTTGTGACCTTCACCTGGAATGTACGCGTTCACCTCTTTACCGTTTGTTAAACGTACACGAGCTACTTTACGCATTGCTGAGTTTGGTTTCTTAGGGGTAGTAGTGTATACACGTGTACACACACCTCTTCGCTGTGGACATGAGTCCAACGCTGGTGACTTACTCTTATCAACCAGAGCTACTCTACCTTTTCTAACTAATTGTTGAATAGTAGGCATTTACCTTTCGTTTTAAATTTTTGTTTAAAATCCTTTTTTAAGTCCGCAAAGATATATAGAAAAAATGTAAATGTAAAGTGTTGTGTAGAAAAAAGTTTTAGACATAAACCGCACTTTTCAAGCATTAGCTGCTGTAGGGATTGTCTGTTCTTTTTTCTCGTTAAAATGATGTGCAAAGTTAAGGTGTACTTGTCTTTTTTGGAAAATAGTGTTGAAAAATTCTGTATGAAAGATAAGATATGGACGTTAATGGTTACTTTTGAAGTATGAGTCTACACAGAATACTTGTAAGTCTAATACTTTGTCTGGGCTGTACCTTCGCTGTGGCACAGTCCCTACGCAAAGAAAGTAAAAATCGTAAACTGAAAATTCTTTTGATTTCAGATCTGAACGATAGTTATGGTTCGGTCACCTACAGTAAGGAGGTCCATGATGTGGTGGCGCGTATTAAGGATATTAAGCCGGATCTTATTTTATGTGGGGGAGATATGGTCGCAGGGCAGAAAGCTTTGTTGACGGCTTCGCGTCTGGATTCAATGTGGCTGGCTTTCGGTCAGTATGTGTTGGAACCTATTGCTCAGTTGCGCATACCCTTTGGTTTTACTGTGGGCAATCACGATGCTTCTCCTAGCTATAAGCTTGATAGGGCGGCAGCTTCCTCGTTTTGGATTAAGAATAAGCAAAAGACAAATCTTGTTTTTGTGGATGACACTTACTATCCATACTATTACTCCTATATGAAAGATAATGTTGTTTTTCATAAGCTGGGATGCCTCTTCGGCAGTGATTCCTGAGTCCGTGAAGCAGTGGATGGCAGTGCAGTTGGAACAGCCTATAGCTAAGCAAGCCCGTGCGCGCGTCGTGCTTGGCCATCTTCCGCTCTATGCTATCGTTGCTTCAAAAAATAAGAAAGGGGAGGTACTTAACGAGGCGGATGCTACGCTTGAATTTCTCCGTAAACACGGTGTGGATATGTATATTTCCGGACATCAGCATGCCTACTATCCGGCGACAAAGGAAGAGCTGGTGCTGCTGCATGCCGGATGTCTTGGTGGAGGGCCTAGACCATTGCTGGGGCATACGGCTCCGGCGACGAAAGCATACGCACTCATCACCCTCCCTAAAAGAAAAGGAATAGAGGCGGTAGAAATAACGGGGTATGAACCGGCTTTCCATTCGCATATAAGCTTGGAAACTTTACCGGATTCCGTTTCTGGATTTAACGGAACAGTTTTTAAATGGAGAAAATAGGTGTATGACCTAAATAAAGAAATCCTAAGCCTCGGCTTAGGATTTCTTTATTAGCTGATAAGCGTAAAATCTATCTGTCTTTTTTCTAAGTCTTACTTTTTTCACTTTGATACGTACTTCGTCTCCCAGCTGATATACTTTTTTCTTTACGCTGTCCTATGATAGCGTAATTTTTCTCGTCGAGGATGTAGAAATCATCTGTAATATCCCTCAATCTAACCATACCTTCACATTTATTTTCTTCGATCTCCACGTACATTCCCCATTCTGTGACACCAGAAACAATACCGATGTATTCAACGCCAATCTGATTTTGTAAGAATTCGGCTTGTTTGTATTTGATGGACGCTCTTTCGGCTTCGGCTGCTTTCTTTTCCATTTGTGACGAATGTTCGGCCATCTTTTCGTATTGTTCTATATTAATGTTTTTGCCTCCTTCTAAGTAGAACTGAAGAAGTCTATGTACCATTACGTCTGGATAACGACGTATAGGTGATGTGAAATGGGTGTAGTAGTCGAAAGCTAGTCCGTAGTGCGAATGACGCTTGGTTGTATATATAGCTTTAGCCATGGACCGAATCGCCAAGGAGGTCAAAAGGTTTTGTTCTTTTGTGCCCTCAATACGTGTCATCAGTGCATTTAGGGATTTTGCTGCTTCCTTTTCAGTGCGTAGATTGAGCTTATGGCCGAAACGGGCAGCAAAGGTGGAGAAGCTGGTCAGTGTTTCGGTATTAGGTACATCGTGAAAGCGATACACAAAGCCGGGCTTGTTCTTTCCTTTTCCGCGTTTGCCGATAAATTCTGCCACCTTGCGGTTGGCTAGCAACATGAAGTCTTCTATCAGTTTGTGTGCATCCTTTCGGATCTTGGTGTAGACACCTAAAGGTTTTCCGTTTTCATCCAAGTGAAATTTCACCTCTTCACTTTCGAAGCTTATTGCGCCATTTTTAAATTTGCGTTCACGCAAGATGTGAGCCAGTTCATTTAATTTGAGTATAGCTTCGGCGTGATCCCCTTCTTTTGTTTCGATGATTTCTTGAGCTTCCTCATAAGTGAAGCGGCGGTCCGAATGGATGATGGTGCGGCCGAACCATTCATTCAACACGTTGGCCTTATCGTCCATCTCGAATACGGCAGAAAAGGTAAGCCTATCCACATTGGGTTTTAATGAACATAAATCGTTGGACAAGCGCTCTGGCAACATCGGGATAACACGGTCAACCAAATAGACGGAGGTTCCTCTGCTGAAAGCTTCCTTATCTAAGATAGAGTCCGGCGTGACGTAATAGGTCACGTCCGCGATGTGTACTCCGATTTCGTAATTGCCATTGTCCAGCACACGGAAGGAGATGGCGTCGTCAAAATCTTTGGCGTCGAAAGGGTCTATTGTAAAGGTGAGGACGTCTCTGAAGTCACGACGTTTTGCTATCTCTTCTGTCGGAATTTCGTCCGGTATAGCTTGGACTGCCTTTTCTACCTCATCCGGAAATTTTAGTGGAAAACCGAAATCCGTAAGGATGGCATTCATTTCGGTGTCGTTCTCTCCTTTTTTTCCTAGTACAGCCTTTACCGTACCTATCGGGTTCTTGGCATTTTTTGGCCATTCGATGATGGAGACAACTACCTTCTCTCCATCCTTGGCGCCGTTGAGGTTGGCCAAAGGCACGAAGATATCATTAAGCATTTTCCTGTCATCCGGAAGGAAAAAGGCGTAGTTCTTCGAGATCTCTATCGTTCCGGTGAAATCGGTTTTTGCACGCTGCAAAATTTCCACCACTTCACCTTCTCTTTTCTTTCCTTTTTTACGTTCGTAAACGTGCACTTTAACATAGTCTCCATGGAGAGCTTGTCGCAGCTTTCTTGGAGCTACGAAGATGTCGTTTTCAAGCTCGTCGTCTGGCACGATGTAGGCTGATCCGTCAGCTGTCATATCGACAGTTCCTGTTATGTAAACGTTAAGCTGTCGTAATTTAAATTTCCCTCTTTCGGGTTGTTGGAAGAAGCCTTCTTTGGAGGCGTCATTGAGGATGTCTGCAATAGCGGCTTTTGACTCTGCATCCGTGATGTTAAGCTTTGCCGCTACCTGTTTGTAGTTCATTAGCTGATTACCGTTTTTCTCAAAGACGTCAATAATCAGTTTTGTTAAGACTTCTTTATATGGGTTTTCTTTTTTGTTCTTCATTGAAGTTTTCTGTTGTTCATTTCTTCTATCTTAAACCAAGAGTAGGAGAGGGGCTACTTTCATTTGGGCAGATAGGTATTCTATTCTAGTTGGTTCTAAAGATACAAAATTGATACCAGATATTCATATTAAGCCTTTGTTAAGCTTTTGGATGAAGGTAAAGTTTTGTTTATGAATTTAGTGTTTATTTTAGTTTTAATAATGTATTGATAAATAGTTATTTATTTAGTTTTTATGCTAAAATATTATTTTGTAATAGCTTGATTGTCAGTGTTTTAGTTTGTTGTTTGTTTTTTGTCAAGTTGTTTTGGATAATTATATGTGTCAATTTAATGTTTTATTTTAGCTGATTTAAATAATTATAAAATAAAGATTTATAATTCTATTTAGCTAAAATAAAGGCGTGATTTTTAGGCATGAAATTCATATTAAAGACCTTTTTTGCACGATATTGAAGAATGTGCAAGATTTTCAGTCTTCAGGTTGTAAGAAAAGTGGAAAGCTATTTATTTTCGGTGATTTCTTCCTGGCAGTTGCTGCAGATACCTACTGCATTAATGCCTATAGAATGAAGGGAAAAATTTTGTGGAACGTTAATCTTTGGAATGGAAATTTCGTCAAGGCAGTACACACTGTTGCATACTGAACAAATGAAATGAACATGCTGATCGTGGTGGTGATGTTCGGTACATTTGGATGAGCATATGGCATAGGTGGCAGTGCCGTGCAGGTCAAAAATTTTGTGGAGTATTCCCTTGTCTTCGAAAGATGCCAGGATGCGGTATAAGGTCACGCGGTCTATTTCGGAGCCGAACACCTTCTCCAATTCGGGTTGTTTGATGGCTGTCTTTTTGTCAGATATTACTTCCAGAACACGAAGGCGCGGTTTGGTAACTTTTAGTCCGTTCGACTTCAAAAGTTGGGTAAAATCAGCTTGAGTAGCTGTCCTATTTACTTCGTGTGCTGCAGTTTTCATGATGTAAAAATACTAAATTTTAAGGGTAAAAGAAAACCCTCCAATGGAGTGTTGGAGGGTTTCACAATATGCGTGTAATTTCGTTTTATTTGCCTGCTGCTTTGGCGTGGTCTGCTAAGAACTGAGCCAAGCCGCTATCAGTTAAAGGATGTTTTAGAAGAGCGGTGATAGCCGACAAAGGACCTGTCATCACATCGGCGCCGATCTTCGCACAGCTTAAGATATGTGCGCTGTGACGGATGGAAGCGGCAAGGATTTGTGTTTGGAATCCGTAGTTGTCATAGATAAGACGGATCTCTTCGATAAGGCCTAAGCCATCTACAGAGATGTCGTCCAAACGGCCAACGAAAGGTGAAACGTAGGTAGCTCCCGCCTTGGCTGCTAATAAGGCCTGACCTGCAGAGAATACCAACGTACAGTTAGTTTTGATACCTTTTTGGCTAAAGTATTTGATAGCTTTAACACCATCTTTAATCATAGGTACCTTAACCACAATCTTAGGGTCTAAAGATGCTAATTTTTCACCTTCTTTAATCATGTTTTCGTAATCGGTAGAGATTACCTCAGCACTTACGTCGCCATCTACGATGTCGCAAATAGCTTTGTAGTGATTTAGAATATTTTCTTCTCCTGTTATGCCTTCTTTTGCCATTAAGCTAGGGTTGGTTGTTACCCCGTCCAATACGCCTAAGTCTTGTGCCTCTTTGATTTGATCTAGGTTGGCTGTGTCGATAAAAAACTTCATGCTCTAATCTGTTGAAATGTAATAAATTTAAAACTATCTATAAATTTAGCTGTTACAAATGTAGTTAATTATTCAATATTTAGAGATATATTGCTTGCATGGAAATTTTCAGGTCGTTGCATTATCCTAATTTTAGGCTGCATACGATAGGACAGTCATTATCCCTTCTAGGTACATGGATGCAGCGCATAGCCATAAGCTGGCTGGTATATGAACTTACGAACTCTGTATTTTGGTTAGGCTTTGTCTCTTTCATTTCTCTTCTGCCTTCGTTGGTGCTGTCGCCTTTTATAGGATCTTTTGTAGACAGGCGCTCTAAATACAGGCTGGTGGTATGGACGCAGGTGCTTCTGATGTTACAGGCGGGGCTGTTGACATTAGTAGTATTTGTCGGTTGGGAGTCAGTAACGTGGTTGTGCGTGCTAGGCTTTACACAAGGGGTGATTAATGCTTTCGATGTGTTGGGCAGACAGGCTCTCTTGTCTTCCTTGGTTGATAATAGAAAGGATTTGCCCAATGCCATTGCGTTGAATTCCTCCGTCTTTAATGCGGCACGTATGGTAGGGCCCGCCATAGGAGGTTTTCTTTTGAGTGCCTATGGTGAACTGATGTGTTTCTTTGTTAATTTCCTGAGTTTTATTCCGGTTTTGACAACTTTGTCGTTGATGAAAGTGAAGGAGAAGCCAATAATCTTATCCAAGGGCAGCTCTCATATGCAAGGGTTGAAGGATGGTTTTGATTATCTGAAGCGATCTCCTCATCTTGCTTCTTTGATTATTATCATGACATTTTCGAGTCCTATTTGTTCATTCCTTATACTTCTCTATTGCCGGCTGTTGCACGTGATCTATTCCATGGAGATGAAGCAACCTTTTCGTGGTTTGAGTCGGCGGCTGGATTAGGGGCTATGATTGGAGCTATACGGATGGCGAGTCTCAAGTCTGGAGAGAATCTTCGCTATCGAGTAATGTTTTCGGCATTGATCATGGGCGTGTCGCTGTTGTTACTTGCTTATTCACATTTCTTACCTTCTGCCATTTTATCTACTGTAGCGGTATCCTTCGCCATGATGATGCAAAACTCCAGTATCAATACCTATATACAGACCCATTCCTTACCGGCTTTTAGGGCGCGTATAATGTCTTATTATGTGATGGCTTTTCAAGGAATCTTCCCAATAGGAAGTTTGTTAACGGGTGCTATGGCTGAAGCTGTAGGGCTTAAAAATGCGCTTTATATCATGGGAAGTATAGGCGTTTTGATATCCGTTTGTTTCTATATTTATCTACGTCTGCATATTCAACGTAAATTATTTAAGATTGAATATCCTCAATGGAGAAAGTGATACTAATAAGCTTAGAAATTTTCTAAGGTCTTATTAGTATAGGTAGAATTAATTTTCGTCTATCCATCTGCCGTCCGCTTTGATGATGTTGATGAGTTCATCTAAGGCGTCGGCAGAATTTACATTACGTTTAACCACTTGCTGACCTCTGTATAAGGTAACTTTACCTGGTCCGGCACCTACATAGCCGTAGTCTGCATCGGCCATCTCGCCGGGGCCGTTCACTATACATCCCATGATGCCAATCTTAAGCCCTTTGAGGTGACTGGTTCGCGAACGAATCATCTGGGTAGTTTCTTGTAGGTCGAACAGGGTACGTCCGCAGCTCGGACAGGAAATATATTCTGTCTTGGAAATGCGGGAGCGGGTAGCCTGCAAAATACCGAATGAAATAGAGGCAAGCTTGTCCGTCGGCGTAGCAGGAGAGTCTATCCATATGCCGGAGCCTAAACCATCTATAAGCAAGGCGCCAAAGTCAGTGGCGGCGTATAGCTGTATCTTTGAGATTGGTTCTTCAGGATTCATCGCATCACCTACGGGTCCTGAAAATTCTTCTCTGGCATAAGAACGTTTGATGATAACAGGAATATCTAATCCTATTTCCTGCAGATTGGCAAAAAACTGGCGCTGATCAGCCATGCCATGAACATGGTCGGTTTCCGCGACAAATACCAGTGTATGGTCAATGCTAAGGTTGCTGAACTCTTCGCTGTTTAGCTCATCGTTGCGAAGACGTACTATATTTAATGCCGGATCTTTAATCTCTGCAGTATTGTATTCAGCCAAAGAGTAGATAGGGTGTATATTCGTTTTGTTGGAGAGTTGGAGCCAAGTTTTGTAGTTATAAAGTTGTTTAAGGTTACCCGGCATGGTGAATGAAGGCAATTCATCGGCAAGATATACGAAATCCACCGATTGGTCTCCCATGTGGTATTTGTCATTCAGCGCATCATATTTGTATCCTACATCCGAAAGGATAAAAGGATCTTTTAGGTTGCGGGATGAAATATCTATGATTACACGTGGAACCATGGATCCGCCGATGAAGGCGTTGACTTCTCTTGTATGGTAAGGGGTCGTTTTCTGCTCGGCGCTGAAAGCTAGGATTTCTCTGTTCTCCTGGGCCGCCTGTGTCTTACGTGTACTGTAGCGATTTACCAAGGCTATGGCTACCGGTGCTTCCTTTTCCGGTTCTTCGGTCAGCGAGACACGTATTGTGTCTCCAATACCATCTTCCAACAGCGTTCCAATACCTACGGCAGATTTTATGCGTCCATCTTCACCGTCTCCTGCTTCTGTCACCCCGAGGTGTAATGGGTAGTTCATGTTTTCTGCCACCATTCTTTCTACCAGGAGGCGGTAAGCCTGAACCATTACCTGCGGATTGGATGATTTCATCGACACGCAGAGGTTATGAAATTTTAGGTCCTCACATATGCGTATAAATTCCATGGCGGATTCTACCATGCCTTCCGGTGTGTCTCCATATCTACTCATGATGCGGTCAGATAAGGAACCGTGGTTGGTACCTATACGCATTGCTGTTCCGTACTCTTTACAGATAGCCACCAAAGGGGCAAACTTTTTATAGATACGATCTAGTTCAGCCTGATATGCTTCGTCTGTATAATCTATTTGATCGAAACGTTTTTTGTCAGCATAATTGCCGGGATTGATACGTACCTTTTCTACGATACGAGCGGCCACTTCCGCGGCATTAGGGGTAAAGTGTATATCTGCTACCAGCGGTACGTTGCATCCTCTGGCACGTAATTCCTTTTTAATGTTGGCGAGATTTTCAGCTTCTTTGATGCTTGGGGCCGTGATACGCACATATTCACAGCCAGCTTCTACCATGCGTATGGTTTGTTCTACCGTACCTAGCGTGTCCATCGTATCGATAGTTGTCATACTTTGGATACGTATAGGGTTATCTGCGCCCATAGGTACATCGCCAATATAGATTTCCCTTGTTTTGAAACGGGAATATATAAGCTTGGAGTTACAATAGCCTCCAGGCAATGTCAAACGTTGTTGTGCTTCCATTACAAGTACAAAGGTAGGTATTTATAGGTTTATTACTAACCTATTTTAATATCTCTCTATGGTCAGTGAGTTGGCAGCCCCATTGATTTCAATAATATATTTTTGGGAAGCGGAGTTGAAGTTTGCTGTCTGCCACTGGTCATCCACTTTGGTAAATCCATCCAGTTTGTTAGAGGAAAGGATGGTAGCCATCTCGACAGCACAGGCAGCATCTTTCGGAATGGAAATTTTGCAGGCCGAGGCCGCTGTATTGACTTCTATAGTGGTTTCTCGCTTAACGGGATTTCCCAACTTTAATTGAATATCTGCTGCGGCGCCGTTCAACTCCAAATTGGAGAATTGGCAGCTGCTGAAGTCGGCATCGAAGCGAGACGCAGCAATGTTGAAGGATAAGTCCCACACAAAATCTTTATGAAAAGCCAAGGTGACAAAATTATCTTTGGCCTTTTTATTGGTGATGCTACCATCAAGCTCAATACTGTTTCTTTTCTTCTCCAAAGAGAAACCTATGCTTTTGTTGGTAGATTTTGCTTCTAGAAAATGATGGGTAGTGCTATCTATAGTTATGGTAGCTGCACTAATATTAAAGGAAAATTCCGGATTAGATACAGAATCTTTTAACGGTATGATTACACTGTTCGGAGAGTTCCCCTTGGTTTTTACCGAACTTTCAAAGTTAATCTTATCTTTCCAGTTGAACTTTTCTTCCGAAGTGTAACCTATTACTGCCAAAAATGCACATATAGCTACGTTGGCAGCAATGATTATCGCGGTTCCAAAGTTTTTATATTGAAACATTAAGTTTATTCCAACGGAGATAATGATCAAAGGCCAGTATTTGAGTATAGCATAAAAGTTGAAATGCACCACATCAAAATTGTGCAGTAAAGCCACAATTCCGAAAAACACTAACCAAATTCCTGTCGATATTGTCCCTCTCATACCTAAAAATTAATCTAATATCCTGATTCTTTCGCTAATCTACACAAGAAAATATATTATATATAATATTTTTCGGCGAAGTAAGTATTACTTTCGGTAAATGTCATGAATTTGCGAGTTTCGATAAACAATTTATGACATTCAGCGGTTATATAATTCAGTGATAAATATGTATTTTAGCGTAAACCGTAAGTGAATATATGATCTTCTATTATTTTGGTGAATACTTACTTTTACTTAAGAAGGTTTTCAAAAGACCCGAAAAGTGGAGAGTATATTGGAAGCAGATTCTTTATGAGATGAACGATATAGGGGTAGGGTCTTTGGGGTTGATACTTATTATTTCCACCTTTATAGGAGCCGTAATGACCATGCAGATTGCTTATCAGCTGGACTCCGGCTTTATTCCTAATTCGGTGATTAGGGCAAATCAACCGAGATTCCAATATTCTAGAGTTGGGGCCTACAATCTCGGCGTTAGTGCTTATGGGTAAGGTAGGGTCTTCCATAGCCTCTCAAATCGGCTCTATGCGTGTTACCGAGCAGATTGATGCTCTGGAGATTATGGGGATAAATGCTGCCGGCTATCTGATCTTGCCTAAGATTATAGCGGGAGTGGTGATGATTCCTGTCTTAGTCATTGTTGCTATAGGCTGTGCTTGGTAGGAGGTCTTGTCGGAGGTGCTTTGACTGATGCAGTAACTCCTACAGAATATGTTGCCGGAATTCAGACAGCTTTTAAGGGGTATACCGTGGCGGTAGCCCTCGTCAAGGCCGTAGTATATGGCTTTATCATCACATCTGTGCCTGCATATAAAGGTTTCTTTGTGCGTGGTGGGGCGCTAGAGGTGGGAGCCGCGGCAACCAAGTCTGTAGTAATAGGATGTATCACGATTTTGGTCAACAGATTATTTGATTACAGCATTAATGTTATAGTAGCGAAGGCATGATAGAAATTAGGAATATACATAAATCTTTTGGAGACAATGCGGTATTGCAAGGTATTGATGCTGTATTTGAGCCGGGGAAGGTGTCGCTTATCATTGGAGGGTCGGGATCCGGAAAAAGTACTTTGCTGAAATGTATGGTAGGTCTTCATAAACCCGATGAGGGGCAGGTTGTTTTTTGATGGCAAGGAATTTACGTCCATGAATTTTGAGGAGAAGGTACCCATCCGTAAGGAGATAGGCATGCTCTTCCAGAATTCTGCTCTTTTTGACTCCATGACCGTAGAGCAGAATATCATTTTTACACTGGACATGTTTTCGGATATGAGTAAGTCAGAGAAGAGGGACAGGGCTAACTTCTGTTTGGAACGCGTGAACCTGAAGAATACCAATAAGCTTTATCCTTCGGAGTTGTCGGGAGGTATGAAGAAGCGTGTAGGCATTGCCCGTGCTATAAGTATGAACCCAAAATATCTGTTCTGCGATGAGCCTAACTCGGGACTGGATCCTGCAACATCCATCTTAATTGATGAGCTTATACAAGAGCTCACCCAAGAATATCAGTGTACTACGGTGGTGGTAACACACGACATGAACTCGGTAATGGGAATAGGAGAGTATATTCTTTTTCTATATAAGGGTCAAAAATTCTGGGAAGGCTCCAACCAGGATATGCTGCATTCGGATGTAGAGGAGTTGAATGATTTTGTCTTTGCCAGCCCGTTGATGAAGGCTGCAAGGAATGTGATGAAGTAAGAGTCTCAACCTGCTTAGTTCGCTATTTTTCTTTACCTTTGCAAAAATAAAAGAAAAGCACATTGTCAACTCCAACGAATATTCAGCTATTGACACCACAACACTGGAAAGATTATGAATTGATCGACTGTGGTGATTTTGAAAAATTAGAACGTTTCGGAAACCTTATCTTGATTCGTCCGGAGCCTCAGGCGGTATGGCCGAAAGGTTTGGGTGATGCCGAATGGAATAAGCGTTATCATATCAAATTCAAAGGACGTTCAGCAACCAGCGGCGATTGGATCAAGAAAAATCCCAAAACCGTAGATCGCTGGCATATAGAATATAAAAACAAAGATGTACCATAAAGTTCCGTCTAGGATTGACATCCTTCAAACATGTGGCATCTTTCCTGAACAGGCCGTAAACTGGGATTATATCTCAGAATCCATTAAATCCTTCAAAACACCTAAGCCCCGTGTGCTGAACCTCTTCGCTTATACAGGGGGAGCTTCCATGATAGCGCGTGCTGCCGGTGCTGACACCACTCACGTGGATTCTATCAAGCAGGTGGTAACTTGGGCCAACGAAAATCAGGAACTGTCCGGGTTATCGGACATCCGCTGGGTGGTGGAAGATGCTTTGAAGTTTGTGAAACGGGAGGTAAAACGCGGCAATAAATACAACGGTATTATCCTTGATCCTCCGGCCTATGGCCACGGTCCGAAAGGTGAAAAGTGGAAACTGGAAGACCATATCATGGAGATGATGCAGGATGTGGTGCAGCTGCTGGATCCTAAAGAGCATTTCTTGATATTGAACACCTATTCTTTGGGCTTTTCTTCGGTAATCGTAGAAAACCTTATTACTATGGCTTATCCACAGGTAGAAAACCTCGAAATAGGGGAACTTTATCTACAGGCTACTGCCGGCCCTAAGCTGCCATTAGGGGTGTTCGGTAAGTTTAGAAAATTTGCAAAATAAGATATTCTGAATACAAAATACCCCTTAGTATACGCTTAGGGGTATTTTTTTTTATGCTTTGAAGATGATGGTCTTGTTGCCGTTGAGCATGACACGATCTTCCGTAATCAGCTGAATAGCTCTTACGAGCACAGCCTTTTCAATTTCCTGCCCTGCTCTTCTCATCTTCTGTACATCATAACTGTGGTCTATATTTTTGGTGCTCTGCACGATGATAGGACCTTCATCGAGGTCATTCGTAACAAAATGCGCCGTGGCTCCTATGATCTTCACACCTCTGTCGTGAGCCTGTTTGTAGGGGTTGGCGCCAATGAAAGCGGGAAGAAATGAATGGTGTATGTTGATAATCCTATTTTCAAATTCGGAAACAAACTTCGGTGAGAGGATACGCATGAATTTGGCCAATACAATATAGTCGGGAGCGACTTCTCTTAGCTTCAGGCTTATTTCCTGTTCAAATTCCTCTTTGGATTTGTTTTCATGTGAAATATGGAAAAACGGAATATCGAAGCGTTCGGTGAAATCACGGAGGTTGTCATAGTTACCTATGACGGCGCACACTTCTCCATTGAGTGTGTTGAAATAGTGACGTACTAAGATGTCGGCCAAGCAATGATGCTCTTTGGTGACTAGAATCGCCAGTCGCTTTTTGTGGGAAGGGTTAATCTTTATCTCCGCATTGGGAGGCAAGACTGCTTTGAGGTGGCTGTAGAGACCATTGGATTCTTCGACGTTCCCTGTGCATTCTACACGGAGGAAGAATTTACCGTGTTCAATATCCACAAACTCACGCATGGTGACGATGTTGAGCTTGTGCTTAGCTAATACATTAGATACATTTGCCACGAGTCCTACGGCATCTTGGCACTGAATAAGGATGAGTGTCTGTGTCATGTAGTTTAGGTTGTTGTATGTCGAATATAACCAAAAAAGCCTCCAAAAAATGGAGGCTTCGTCACTATTTTGAATTTTATACTGCTGCTTGAATGAGCTCTTCCTCCCGGTCTATTTCCACACGTAGATTTTCGACAATATGTTTCTGTCTGTCTGGTGTGTTTTTCCCCATGTAATATTCCAACACCTGAGGTAATTTGTTCTCTTTGGTGAGGATTACAGGTTCAAGACGCATATCTTCGCCGATAAACTGTCCGAATTCGGAAGGAGATATCTCACCCAATCCTTTGAATCGTGTGATTTCCGGCTTTCCTCCCAACTTTTTGATGGCATTTACGCGTTCTTCATCTGAATAGCAGTAAATGGTTTCTTTCTTGTTGCGAACACGGAATAATGGTGTCTGCAGGATATAAACGTGTCCTGCCTTTACCAGGTCGGGGAAGAATTGAAGGAAGAAAGTCATCATCAGTAGTCGAATGTGCATACCGTCCACATCGGCATCCGTAGCGATGACAATATTGTTATAACGTAGTCCCTCAAGTCCGTCTTCGATATTCAGAGCGTGTTGAAGTAGGTTGAACTCTTCGTTCTCATAAACCACTTTTTTTGTCAAACCAAAACAGTTAAGGGGTTTACCTCTTAAGCTGAATACCGCTTGGGTCATCACATCTCGTGACTTAGTGATGGATCCCGAAGCAGAATCCCCCTCCGTAATGAAAAGGGTGGTTTCCAGTGCTCTTTCGTGCTTATCTCCAAAATGTATTTTGCAGTCGCGTAGCTTTCTGTTGTGCAGTGACGCTTTTTTAGCTCGTTCATTGGCGAGCTTTTTGATGCCGGCGATATCTTTACGTTCTCTTTCGGACTGTAAGATGCGTTTTAATAGAGCTTCGGCTGTAGCCGGTTCTTTGTGGAGGTAGTCGTCCAGCGCTTTCTTCACAAAATCGTTGACGAAGGTACGTACTGTAGGTCCTTCAGGGCCGACGCTCTGCGATCCCAGTTTTGTTTTCGTCTGCGACTCGAATACCGGTTCCTGCACTTTGATTGCTATAGCACCGATGATGGAAGCTCGTATATCGGAGGCGTCAAAATCTTTTTTGTAAAATTCGCGAATCGTCTTCACCACAGCTTCTCGGAAAGCTGCCTGGTGTGTACCACCCTGTGTGGTATGCTGACCATTTACGAATGAATAATACTCCTCCCCGTATTGCTGACCGTGGGTCATGGCAATTTCGATATCGTCTCCTTTCAGATGAATGATTGGGTAACGCATGCTTTCCGGGTCTATATTCCTTTCGAGAAGGTCTTTCAGTCCATGCTGGGATACGAACTTCTTCCCGTTGAAATTGATGGTCAGCCCTGAGTTGAGGAAAACATAATTCCAGATCATGTTTTCTACAAACTCAATACGATATTTATAGTGTTTGAAGATGGTCTCATCAGGACAGAAAGTTACGGCAGTACCGTTACGCTGTGTGGTGTCCTTTTGTTCGTCGGACACCAATACTCCTTTGCTGAAGGAAGCTATGCGGGTCTTGCCGTCACGGTAAGATTGAACGGTAAACTGCGTAGAGAGGGCATTCACCGCTTTAGTACCCACACCGTTAAGTCCCACAGACTTTTGGAAAGCTTTGCTGTCGTATTTACCTCCGGTATTGATTTTGGATACTACGTCCACCACAGATCCCAACGGGATACCACGGCCATAGTCGCGTACCGAAACTTTATTTTCCGTTACGGTTATATCTATCGTCTTTCCGGCTCCCATTACGAACTCATCGATGGAATTGTCGACAATTTCCTTTAATAATACATAGATACCGTCATCATACGCTGAGCCGTCTCCCAGCTTTCCGATATACATTCCCGGACGTAAGCGTATGTGTTCTTTCCAATCTAATGAGCGGATACTATCTTCGTTATATGTCGTCATGGTTTAGCCTAAAATTAATGCGTAACAAAAATATAAAAAACTTGTGATTTCTTTTAGTGTCTTCCATAGGGAAGCCTTTGATAAACTGAAGAAAGAAAAAGAGCCGAAGGACAATAATTGTTTCGGCTCTTCTATGCAGAGAGTTTATTAGCCTTATATAGATCTTCCGAAGTCGTCTTGCACGCGGACGATATCGTTTTCATCGGAAGGATTTTCTTGATCTGTGTGCTGCCAGATTTCTGCTACTACGCCGTAGTTGTCAAGGCCTACAAGACGGTGACGTTCTCCCTGAGCCAGACGGATATAATCTCCTTCTTTCAAAATTCTCAATTCATGTTCTTCGTCGTCCGGACTGGTCACCACGCCTACCTCGCCGCGTACTACACGCCAGATTTCGGCGCGACGGTGGTGATATTGCCATGAAAGGCGCTTGTTAGGGGCTACCACTAAAATTTTCGGGCTTAGCTTTCCGGATATTTTCAAATCTTGTGTGTCCATGCCGTCAAAAAATTCGTTGGCAAATTGTTGAGCCTGATTTTCGGCGATAACAAAAAAGCCGCCCCAAGGACGTGTCTGATCTATTTCTTCTATGATAAAGCCCTTGTCCGTAAGTTTTCCTTGAATTTGGTTGAACAATTCACTCTTATCAAGATATGCCATATTGTAGTCGTTTTAAGTTTTACGTATTTGTACCTATTATATATCTAATATCTATAATATTTTCGAGAATTTAAATATTAATATAAAATAGTTCTTTCATCCATATTGCCGTACCTTTGTATAAATATGGATAATAAGAAATTAGATCATCATCCAATCTTTCAGAAAGCTGTAGCCTTCGTCAATCAGACGAATCAAAATATCTTCTTGACGGGTAAGGCCGGTACAGGGAAGACGACATTCCTTAGATATATTAAAGAAAACTGCTATAAGAAGATGGCTATCACAGCCCCTACAGGAGTGGCAGCCATGAATGCCGGAGGTACGACCTTACATGCTCTTTTTTTGGCTGCCTTTCGGAGTGTTTATAGAGGATTATGAGCTAAAGTGGGATGAGCAAGACAACAATATCTATAACAAAAATCGGCTGTTTTCGACGATAAAGTTGACGCGGCAGCGAAGAGCCATTCTTCAGGAGCTCGATCTTCTGATTATCGATGAGGTTTCTATGGTGCGGGCCGATACGTTGGACGCTATAGATGTGATCTTGAAGTCTGTTCGTCGGGATATGCGTCCTTTCGGTGGGGTGCAGGTCCTTTTAATAGGAGATTTATATCAGCTGCCTCCCGTGGTGAAAGATCAGGAGTGGCAGGTGTTGCGTCATCACTATACCAGTCCTTTTTTCTTTGATGCTAAGGTACTGCGCTCTACACCGCTGGTGAAGATAGAGCTGCAGCATATCTATCGACAGCGCGACGAAAAGTTTATTTCTATCCTCAATAATATCCGCAACAACAGGGTGACGGCAGAAGATTTGGACGAGCTCAATGCACGATATAGGGAAAATTTTATCCCTAAGCCCGAAGAACAGTACATCACTTTGACCTCACACAATAGGCTGGCCGAACAAATTAATCAGGAGGAGCTATTTAAGCTTCCCGGTAAGATGTATAACCTCAAGGCCATAATTAAGGATGATTTTCAACAGGGAGCCTATCCTACAGAAGAGTTGCTAACCCTGAAGGTTGGAGCGCAGGTCATGTTCATAAAAAACGATACTGGCGACGAACGCAAATATTTTAACGGCAAGATAGGTACGGTAAAAGAAATCAATATAGATAAGCATCAGATTACGGTAGGCTTTGCCGATGGGTCGGAAGATGTAGTGGTGCGCCGCGAAACGTGGGAGAATATAAAATATAAGTATAATAAAGAAGAAGATAAGATTGAAGAAGAGGTGTTGGGTACATTTTCACAATACCCATTACGGTTGGCCTGGGCCATCACCATCCATAAAAGTCAGGGGTTGACCTTTGACAAAGCTATTATTGATGCAGGAACTTCTTTTGCTGCCGGACAGGTTTATGTAGCCTTAAGTAGGCTTACGGGATTGGAAGGACTGGTGTTGCGTTCTAAGATTGCGCCGCATGTCATCCGTACGGATTATCAAGTGGTGGACTTTATGAAGCAGTTGATGCGCGAGGAAGAGATGGATGGCGTATTGAAAGAAAGTCAGAGAGCATATCTGGGACAGATATTGTTACAGAGCTTCCGCTGGACAGCTCTTACAGAAGCGGTTGACGAGCTTTTCCAAACCTTACCCGATAGAAATATAGACCATAAAGAGGGAATATTAGCCTTTTTTCAGTGTTTACGGCAGTCTTTAGCAGAGCAGGAACGCGTCGCCCACAAATTTATGCATCAGCTACACGCTCTGCTGGCCGACAAAGAGGCATTAGACTATACGAAAATATGTGAGCGTACTACGGCTGCCGTGCAGTGGTTTCTTCCGAAAATGGAGACTGAACTTTTGGAAGCTACCGAAAAACACATCGATGAGTGGAAAGTGCGTAAGCGTACAAAAAAATATATCCAAGAACTGAAGGCTTTACTGCTGGATTTCAAAAGGAAGTATGAGATTCTTAAACATTGCCTTACCATAGCGGAGGCCCTTACTAAAGATCAAGTCCTTCAGGACTATCCCCTTGATGATCGTGACAGGAACGGTAAAAGAATGAATCCGATGCAGATGAACGACAAGGAAGAGGAAGGAGAGAAGGATACCAAACGTATCACGTTGGACATGTATCAAGATGGCATGGATATCGCTGAAATAGCCAAAAGGAGAGGATTGGTAGAAGGCACGGTCTATGGTCATTTAATCCATTTTGTTGGTACGGATATCGATGCGGAGGAATTGATAGAGCCAGAAAAGCTAAAAAAAATAAGTAGATGTATTAAAACGCAACTCAGGTAAATCCGCTTCGGAGATAAAACTTATGCTAGGGGAAGAGTACTCATATCCCGAAATCCGGATTGGTCAGAAAGTTTTAGAAATAAAGCCCTAGATTTTTTTCGGGATAAGCTTCATAGTAATATCTTTGTAACAAAATTTTGATACTTTGGAAAACAGAAAGCAAAAGTCCAAGCTCAACAAATGGATTGTATTTACTTCTATGCCTTTTCAGATGGGGGTTACAATCTATTTGTTTTACCGTTTGGGGGATTGGCTGGATGTGAAGTATGCTGTGGAAGGAGGGTGGTGGACCAAAGGACTAACCATGTTAGGAATTGTCGTTTCACTTTATCAATTTATAAGACAAGCTAACCGTATTGGAAAAGATGAATAATTATATCAAGTATTTACTTCGCCTTGCCGTGGTGGCTATAGCTGCTTTTTGGGCACATATGTTAATTCTTAAAGGTATAGATGCTGATGGATTGTGGAGTCAGACAGGCTACACATTGTCTCAGATGTATAGCTTTTGCTTTGTGAGCAGTGTGGCTGTGGTGGTGCTGACCTTGCTGGCGCAGTGGTCCATGCCCAAAAATCTAGGATTTATATTCTTAGGGCTAGTGGTGATACAGGCCATAGCCAGCTATATTTATATCAAGGATGGCTTAAATAAATTTGAAAATGACTTTATTGAATATAATTTCTTAGCAACCTTTTTTGTTTTTCTTGTTTTTCGAGGTTTATGTGGCGCTGAGTGCTCTTAATGAGGGAAATATGGAAGCTTAAACTTTTCACAAAAAAAGTTTTCACAAAACATATTATATGCCAAATAAAGTTGTATTTTTGCACAAAATTTTTCATTATCAATAGTAATCTAAAATGGTGAATCTTAGAAGAGCACTTTTAATTCTAGCAGTATTATTATTTGCTGTCAATCCTTTCACTACAAGAGCGGAAGAGGCGCACGGACATGGCGATGCTCCGAAGACTGAAGCTGAAAAAGTTAACGAGCACATTCAACACCACTTACAAGACGATCACTATTTTACTCTATTCAAAAAAGGAGAAGAATACGTTGGTTTCCCATTACCTGTAATTCTGATTGATAACGGTCTTAAAGTATTCTCTTCAGGTAAATTTCACGAAGGAAATGGTGTAGCTGAGGTAGATGGACAATATTATGTTAACTATCACGGCAAAATTTATAAAACTGATGCTAATGGTTCATTGACTTTTGATGAACATCACCATCCGACTAATGCCAAACCTTGGGACTTCTCCATTACTAAAAACGTAGTAGGATTGATGGTAGCAACATTATTGTTGTTCTGGGGATTCACATCATTGGCGAAGACTTACAAAAAAGGTTCGAACAACCTGCCTAAAGGGGTAGGTCGTGTGTTGGAACCTCTCGTATTATATGTGCGTGATGAAATGGCTATTCCAAATATCGGTCACCGTTACAAGGAGTTTATGCCTTATCTATTATCTGTATTTTTCTTGATTTTCACGTTGAACTTATTGGGCTTGACTCCTATAGGTTTTAACGTTACAGGTAATATTTCAGTGACTCTATGTTTGGCTTTATTCACCTTCATCATCACTAATATTAAAGCAAACAAAGATTATTGGAAGCACATTTTCTGGATGCCGGGTGTTCCTGTGCCTTTCAAATTTGTGTTGGCGCCTATCGAGGTGTTAGGTATGTTTACTAAGCCATTCTCGTTGATGTTGCGTCTTTTTGCTAACATTACGGCAGGTCACTCCGTAGTTATGGGATTGATCGCTATCGTATATTTATTCCAGCGAGAATTGACAATCCCTGGAAGTATCGGTGTTTCGATGTTGTTGACATTAGTGTTGTTCTTCTTGGAGCTGTTGGTTGCATTTTTGCAAGCTTTCATCTTCACCATGCTGTCATCATTATTTATCGGTATGGCGGTAGAAGAGCATTCCCACGATCATCATTAATTGGAAATTTTTTGTTAAATTCTATAAATAAATCACTATGTACAATTTAATTGGAGCAGGTTTAATCGTAATCGGTGCAGGTTTAGGTTTAGGTAAAATCGGTGGATCAGCTATGGAAGCTATCGCACGTCAACCTGAAGCTGCAGGTAAAATTCAAACTGCAATGATCATCATTGGTGCCTTGGTAGAAGGTTTAGCATTTGGTGCCCTAATCTTAGGTAAATAATCCAATTGATCAGAAGAACTAAACATGACTTGCAACGGTTGGTTGTAAGTCATGTTTTAAACGACAAAAAATTTAGAAGGAAAATAGAAACATATTTTATAAGTAGATATAATGGAAGCATTACTTAATCAGTTCTCATACGGTTTGTTCTTTTGGCAACTAATCATTTTATTGATTGTTATTTTCATCTTAGGAAAATTTGCTTGGAAGCCGATCGTGAATGCTTTGGAAGAACGTGAGAAAGGTATTTCTGACGCTTTAGCTTCTGCTGAGAAAGCTAAGTTAGAAATGGCACGTTTGACAAACGAAAATGAGCAATTATTGAAAGAAGCCCGTGAAGAGCGTGACGCTATCTTGAAAGAAGCAAAAGTACTTAAAGACAAGATCGTTGCTGAAGCAAAAGAAACTGCACAAGCTGAAGGTGCAAAATTGATCGAGGCTGCTAAACGTGAAATCGAAGATCAAAAGTTGAAAGCGTTGGCAGAGGTAAAAAATCAAGTTTCTACCTTGTCCTTGGAAATCGCTCGTAAAGTTTTGACAAAAGAATTTGAAGACCAAGCAAAACAAGAAGCTTATGTAGCGGACTTGTTGAAAGATGTAAAACTTAACTAATAATTGGTTACTCAAATTTAACGCACAGATATGTCAGTATTCAAAGTTGCTTCACGATATGCTAAATCTATTTTGGATTTGGCGCAGGAGAAAGGGATATTAGAGCAGGTGAAATCCGAAATGGAGGAGGTTGCCAAAGTAATCAAGTCAAATTCGGAATTGAGAGCTATATTGGCTAATCCTATCATCAAGTTAGACAAGAAGCAAAATATCTTAAAAGCTATATTTGAAGGAAAGGTAAGCCCTGAGGTTTCCAGTTTCTTCAACATCATGGTCCGCAAAGGACGTGGTAACATTATCTTCGATACCACTTTGGAGTTTGTACGTCAGTACAATGAGCTGAAAGGTATCGTAAAAGCTGAAGTAATATCGGCACAGCCATTGTCTTCAGAGAATATCCAAACTTTAGGTAATAAAATTGCCGAACAAATCAATGCTAGTGTTGTCTTGACAAATAAGGTAGACAGCTCTTTGATCGGTGGTTTTATCATTAAAGTTGGTGACAGACAGCTGGATGAAAGCGTTGCCGGCAAATTGAGAAAATTAGAAAGACATTTCATTAGTCAAGGTATATAAGCAACCTGACTTTCAGTAAAGTAATAGAATCTAAAACCCCTTATACGAAGTAAAATGATAGAGGTAAGACCAGATGAAGTTTCGGCAATTCTTAGAGAGCAATTGTCAGGCTTTAAGTCAGAGGCCGAACTAGAGGAAGTAGGTACCGTGCTTACAGTCGGAGACGGTATCGCTCGCGTTTACGGCTTAACAAAGGTTCAATCAGGTGAGTTGGTTGAATTCGAAAATGGATTGCAAGGTATTGTATTAAACTTAGAAGAAGACAACGTAGGTGTTGTTCTTTTGGGTCCTTCTGATGAAATTAAAGAAGGAGATACCATCAAACGTACTAACCGTATCGCATCTATTAAGGTAGGTGAGGGTATGCTTGGTCGTGTTGTAAACACTTTGGGTCAACCAATCGATGGTAAAGGACCTATCACTGGTGAGACATATGAAATGCCTATTGAGCGTAAAGCTCCGGGTGTAATCTTTCGTCAGCCGGTAAATGAGCCTTTGCAAACAGGTATCAAAGCGATTGATGCTATGATTCCTATCGGCCGTGGTCAACGTGAGTTAGTGATCGGTGACCGTCAAACTGGTAAAACTGCGGTATGTATCGACACTATCATCAACCAGAAAGAATTCTACGATGCTGGTAATCCAGTATATTGTATATATGTAGCTGTAGGTCAGAAAAACTCTACTGTAGCAAACATCGTACGTACCTTGAAGAAAAAGGGGCTATGGCGTACACTATTGTAGTGTCTGCTTCAGCTTCTGATCCAGCTCCACTTCAATTCTACGCTCCAATGGCAGGTGCTGCTATCGGTGAGTTCTTCCGCGATACAGGTCGTCCTGCATTGATCGTGTATGATGACTTATCAAAACAAGCGGTAGCTTACCGTGAGGTGTCTTTGTTGTTGAGACGTCCTCCTGGCCGTGAAGCTTATCCTGGTGACGTATTCTACCTACACTCTCGTCTATTAGAGCGTGCAGCGAAAATCAACTCATCGGATGAGATTGCTCGCAATATGAACGACTTGCCTGAGTCTATCAAACACTTGGTAAAAGGTGGTGGTTCATTGACAGCGTTGCCGATCATCGAAACTCAGGCGGGAGACGTATCAGCCTATATCCCTACAAACGTGATTTCCATCACTGACGGTCAGATCTTCTTAGAGTCTAACTTGTTCAATGCCGGTATCCGCCCTGCGATCAACGTAGGTATCTCGGTATCTCGTGTAGGTGGTAACGCACAAATCAAATCAATGAAGAAAGTTGCCGGTACATTGAAACTTGACCAAGCGCAATTCCGTGAGTTGGAAGCGTTCGCTAAATTCGGTTCGGATTTGGACGCAGCAACAAAAGCGGTATTGGATAAAGGGGTACGTAACGTAGAGATCTTGAAACAAGGTCAATTCTCTCCGGTACCTGTAGAAAAGCAAGTTGCTATCATCTACGCTGGTACTAAAGGCTTATTGCGTAACGTTCCTGTAGAGAAAGTACGTCAGTTCGAAGAGGAATACTTAACGCAATTAGAGCAACGTCATCCTGAAGTGTTAGCAGCTCTAAAAGCTGGTAAATTCTCGGATGAGTTAACTGAAGTATTAGAAAAAGTAGCTAAAGAATTAGCTTCAAAATATTAATTAGATAAGAGTATAGAGTATTGAGTAAAGAGTAGCTTTTTACTCAATACCAATACTCCTTACTCAAATCTCTATTAAAATATGGCAAATTTAAAAGAAGTAAGAAACCGTATTACCTCGGTAACATCAACGCAGCAGATTACTAAAGCCATGAAGATGGTGTCTGCAGCGAAACTAAAGCGTGCTACGAATGCTATCATTCAGTTGCGCCCTTATGCCAATAAGTTAAGAGATATTCTTGCGCAAGTTTCGGCTTCTGTTGAAGGTAACGATTCTCCATATACTCAGGATAGAGAACCAAACAAGGTGTTGTTGGTCGTTATTACTTCCAATAGAGGGTTGGCCGGAGCTTTCAATACCAACGTTATAAAAACTACCAACAATTTGATCGCATCTAAATATGCGGATCAGTTTTCAAAAGGTGATGTTAGCATCATCGCTATTGGTAAACGTGGTCACGATTACTTCGCTAAACGTAATTACAACGTTATCGGTAATCATAACGATCTGTTAAACAACCTTAACTTCGAAAACGTATCTCAGGTTACTGAATTCATCATGCAAGAATTCAAAGAAGGTACTTTCGACCGTGTAGAGGTTGTTTATAACCAATTCCGTAATGCTGCAGTACAGATTTTAACTTCTGAGCAACTGTTACCTCTATTGCCGGAAGAGAAGAAAGAAGATACTGTAGAGTTGGATTATATCATTGAGCCTTCAAAAGAGAAAATCATTGAAGAATTGATCCCTAAGGCTATTAAAATCCAGCTGTATAAAGCCGTATTGGATTCTAATGCTTCAGAGCATGGTGCTCGTATGACTGCGATGGATAAAGCAACAGAAAATGCTGGAGATCTATTGCGTCAGCTTAAGCTTTCATACAACCAAGCTCGTCAGGCTGCCATTACTACGGAGCTTACAGAGATCGTTTCAGGTGCAGCTGCACTTTCAAATGGTTAATAGTCATGATTTTAGATATGAAAAAAGCGATGAATTACTCATCGCTTTTTTATTTACAGTATTTTCCAAAGGAAAAGTTGCTTAACAACGTATTTCTCTTCGCATAAATACGAAGTAGGACAGCGCAAAGCACACCATCATGGCTGCTGTAATTCCTGTCAGCTGAGGCCATATAATCATCAGGCTGTCTTTGAACGAAAGCGGTGAAGGTATAGCACCTATCATTTGTTCTATTGATACAGGGCCAAGGCTTCGTACGGAAGGCATCAGAATTGTCGTCGTAGCATCCGTATACAGTTGGCTTGGCGACAGACGCAATAGATTCAAGATAAGGTTATTCCACGCTAAATATTCCTGTTCCGAAATATAATTCGGATTTGGGATGAAAGGTCGTATGATAAGGTTGATTACTATAGGAAAGAATACGGTGAAGAATAACCATATTCCTATCGCTGTCAGTGCAGAGGTGGCTCCCTGAACGGAAAACTATGGACAACAGTATCGACAGACTCAACCAAAAAGCTACATAGATGATGCTGATGATAATGAATCCACTAATACGGACCACTTCCTGCCATTCTATATTAATTCCTGTTGTAATAATTCCGGCTCCTATCATAAGCATACATAGTGAAGTAAAAAGCACACTTACGATAATAAGAGGAGCGAAGAACTTACTAAGAATGAGGTTGTCACGATAAAGCGGTTGTGCCACAAGACGTGTCAGCGTCCCCCCATTCTGCTCAGAATTGATAGCATCAAATCCTAAGGCTATACCCAGTAAGGGAGCTAAGAAGTTGAGGAATATATGAAAGGGAGGAATAGAGTTATCGCTGGTAGTCAAGAGCTTTAGGTATACAAAAGCACTATCCGGATCTTGGGCATTGTTGATAGTTTCTCTTAGCCCCGAAAAGGACACGAAGAGGGAGGCACCGAAGGTAAGCACGATAAGTGCGATGAGGATAATAAAGCGCCAGCTACGGATATGAGATCCTATTTCCTTGCGAATAAGCACCTTCATGGGGGTAGGAGGGAATGCCGATTTTCCCGTAGAGCTCCCATCAGGGTTGAAGATATTTTTAAAAAAATTATTTACGTTTTCTTTCATGTTTCACTTCTCTCTGATTACTACTTTCGAAATATTTGCTGTAGATATCATCTAAGGAATATCCGTTTCTTTGTACCGAAACGATGTTGGCATTTTGATATACTAAAGCGCGTACTGCTTCCGCGGTGATATCTTTAGATGCCAGTACATGCAGGGTATCTTGCTTTACCGATAAAGATTTATATCCTTCAATATCCTGAAGTGCTTTTTCAAGTACGGTAGGGTTTTCGATCTCACTAGCAAGCTGAATTACGGTTTTGAAACCTTCGTGCATCTGTAGCTTTTGTGCCAACGAGTCTATCGGTCCTTCCACGATCATCTTGCCGTCTACGAATATCCCTACGCGGTCGCATACGCGCTGCACCTGATGGAGATGATGTGAAGACATCAATACGGTAAGTTTTTGCTCACGGCTTAGGCGTTGGATAAGCTCCAAGAATTCGTTGACACCGCTAGGGTCTATTCCTAGTGTAGGCTCATCCAGAATTATCACTTTAGGCTTCTTGATAAGCACTTCCGCAAGTCCTAATCGTTGCTTCATCCCGCGTGAGAAAGTTCCAGTTTTGCTGTCGCTGTTAGCTTCCAGTCCTACCACTTCCAAAAGCTCCTTGGCAGACTTTTTAGCTTCTTCTTCCGCTAACCCGTTCAGCTGAGCTATGAAGCATAGATTCTCTACAGCGGTCATGTCTGGATAGAACCCCACATTGTCTGGTAGATAGCCTACGAGCTTCTTAACCTGCAAAGGATTGCGCGTAGCATTGTAACCACAAATGGTGGCCGTGCCAGAGGTGGGCTCCGTAAGCCCCAACATCATCAAGATGCTGGTTGTCTTTCCCGCCCCGTTAGGACCCAGCAATCCAAATATTTCTCCGGAATATATTTTAAGGTTCAGTCTGTCGACCGCGGTCTTTTTCCCATAACACTTCGTTAAATCCGTCAACTCAATGATAGGATTGTTCATGCGATATATGGTTTTAAGTTTGACTATGTGTTTTATATTATCTTCTTCCGTATTTGCGGATGAGATAATAAATTAAACCTGCAGCAGCTAGGATGATCAGAATACCAATCCATCCTGAAAGGATAGAAGTTTTTACCGTAATACGGATGCTTGCTTCTGCTGTGGTTTCATGATTGCTCGTTCTCACAATCATTTTCGATACATAGTCACCGGCAATGGTCTTATCAGGAACTTTCAAAGTAACCTTTACGTCTGCTTTTTGTCCTGGCTGCAGCTGCTCAATATTGCTAGGCGAGAAGCTTGTTTCCCATTTTGTAGGTAGTTGTGAAGAAAGCTCCAATGTGTTTAGAGGAAGTGTTCCGGTATTTTTTACTTCCAATAATATTTCTTTGCTGCCCCCAGCTACGATTTGGTCGCTAAGACGACCTGTAGGTGTGGTGATTTCCAATCCATAAGAACCGCGCACCACAGCTTCTAAGTCCAAGGTTAATGTGTCGGCAGAAGAAATAGCCTGTACCGGGATTTTGTATGTGTCCGGTTTAGTAGTGGCAGGGCATGTAATTTCTATTGTGATATCTTTGGTAGCGTTTGAATCTACCTGTAGTGCTGTAACGGAAACACCTTCCGCACGGAATATAACCTGCCATCCTGCCGGAAGCTTCGCCGAGAGGCTGTAGTTTTGCGTAAAAGGCTTACCGTTGGTCAATGTGCTATTATACCGGAAAGTTTCATTGGTCGTACCGGCAACATTGAGTAAGCGTGATGTAAAAGCACTTTTCTTTTTGTTTTGATTCTGAGCTAAGGTGTGTGCCGAAACACCCAAAACAAGACATACTAAGACGAATAAAGCTCTAATGATTCGATAGTTCTTTAAGTTTGATAACTGGGTTAACATAATCTAAACTGAATTAATAGTCCAAACTAATACCGTTTAAAAAATGTTGTTAAGTCTAAATTTGATTAACAAGTCTCCAAATTAATAATCTAAATAAATATTGTCAAGATGTAACTTAAGACTTAACGAAAAAGAAAAACCGCATTATTTCTCTCTGAAATAATGCGGTTCGATAGTGTATGTGTATGGATTATCAGTTGCTGTTGGCTCTTTTGAATTCTAGGAATTCCTTATGCAAGCGCAAAAGTTTGAAGGTAGAGCTTATCATTTCGTTTGTTTCCAGCAATATGGCGAAATAGAGTTTGGTATTTTTAGGACTTGTGTCGCTAGTGCGTATATATTCTATTTCCTGATCCATAAGGGTATTTATCGTCTGCTGTATCTTGTCGCGTTTTTTTGATGACGGTGTCTATATTGGTAAAATCTAAACGCTTATACATGTTGTATATCTCAGCATACCAATCACTGAGCTGTGCGCCCACGAGAAACAAGTGTTTTCCTTTGGATTCACGGAGTGGTTTGTGATTGTTGTCCACATGATTGTGGGCATTGCTGCCGATGTTATAGAGATTTTCCACAATATCCTGTAAGTACCCCAAAGAGATGATGTAGTAGCGGCTTGCCTTGGCAGAAGTATCGTCTAGGTTACGGATAAACTTATAAAGATTGTCGTTGGTAGAGTCCAACTCCTTGTTTAATTTCTTGATCAGCTTTTTATGGTTTGCCAAGTTGGTAAGGTCCATTTTTACAAGGTCGTCAATGACACTTTGATAAAAAAGGTTGGTTTTGGCTATGACCTCTGCAATTTGCGTGGCGCTAGCTTCCGTAACCTGTTGCAGCGAACGGATATCTGATTTTTCCAGCTGCAACTTTTTTGTTGCTTGTTCTGCAATCTTACGGCGATGACTTCGAGCATTCTGAAGCAATAGAATAGCCAAGGCTATCAATGCCAAGACAAAACTTATTATGCCTCCGATCTTGAGAAGATAAGCGATGATGAAAGCGCCTAAGAAAGCACATCCTGCCGTAACAAACCATCCACCGATGACATGAAACACACCTGAAACCCTATAAACGGCGGACTCACGGTCCCACGCACGGTCCGCAAAGGCCGTACCCATAGCTACCATAAACGTTACATACGTCGTTGACAGAGGAAGCTTAAGAGAGGTTCCTAAGGCGATAAGACTGCTGGCCACAGTAAGATTTACTGAAGCACGTACCATGTCAAACATGGGAGCATCAGAAGATGTTTTTTCTATGGAGGTAACTTTGTCGAAACGTCTGTCTAATTTTACTTGCAAGGAACGAGGGACAATGTACGAAAGTAGATTTCCCAAATTGACAAAGAAGCGCACTATCCATTTAGACAGTAGGTTGGGCTCAAACTTTTCGGTAGAAGCATCTTGACTGCTTAAGCTCATCTCCGTCTCGATAACGGTTCTGGCCTTCTTGGAAGTCCACAAAGTAAATACCATTATAAGCCCACTGATGAAAAGTATCCACATAGGGGCTACTATATCCGAAGAGGCAAGAGGAGTCATCATAAAGGTGTTCGGATCTCCTCCCGACGATTTGAAGATTTCTATAGATTGAATGGCTGCTATGGGAACCCCTATAAAATTCACCAAGTCATTGCCGGCAAAAGAAAGAGCCAAACCAAACGTGCCGACGCCGATAATGATTTTGAAGATATTTAATTGAAGTTTGATAAAAACAAAACTTAGTATGATGAAGAATATAAAGCTACCGCCTAAAAGCATAAGCTCGTGCTCATGAATCCAGACCTGGGCGTCCTGGCTAATAAAACTTACAGATTTTAATCCTTTGATGAGGATAAAATAAGAAATCAACGCCAATGCAATCCCCCCGAAAAAAGAACCGAATTTTTTTATCTCTCTTGTCGAATTGAAAGGTGAAAATGACACGAGAGAGATATTGAATAATCATCCCCAAGGTGAAGGAGATGGCTACCGACAGCAATATACTGACGACTATTTCCGATGCTTTCTCCGTATTTATATAATTGGGCAGGGTCGTCCAGCTGTCATTGTTGGTAACGATCTTATAGACGGCTAGGCTGACCGCTCCACCTAATAACTCAAACACTATGGAAACGGTGGTAGAGGTTGGAAGTCCGAAATAGTTGAAAATGTCCAGCAGGATAATATCTGTCATCATCACCGCTAAAAAGATGACAATGACATCATTGAAGGAGAACATGCTGGGAACATAAATGCCGCTACGGGCAATTTCCATCATACCACTGGAAAATACGGCACCAAATAGTATTCCCGCTGTTGCTAGGATCATGATGGTGCGGAATGAAAGAGCTTTGGAACCCAAACCGGAGTTCAGGAAGTTTACAGCATCATTGCTCACGCCGACCATCAGGTCTATGATGGCCAATACCGCTAAAGTAATGATTACCAAATAAAGAAAATGTTCCATACTTAAGATAAATTATTCAAAAGTATGAAGCTAATGTTAACTTATCATTAATTATGGAACAAAATAAATTCTTTATTTAAAGCAATTTACAATAGCTTCTGCCATAAGGCTTATGCCGGCCATGGAGGTGTGAACACCATCGTACGTCCAGTATTTTCCTTCGGCTTCTTTTTGTGCTTTGTCGAAGATGCTCTGATAAGGGATAAAAATGGCGTTGTATTCTTTAGCTATTTCTTTTGCCGCACGTTGGTAATCTGCAAATTCCGGATACCAAGAGTCGTCAACGTATTTTACGTCTTTTACACCGAAAGGCTCACCGATGATAAGCTTCACCTGAGGTAAGTGTGTTAAGGTATAGTCCAACAACTTTCGGTATTGGGACTTATATTCCGCTGCTGTGCCTTGGTATTTGCCGTCACGCTTATGCCAGTAGTCGTTCACGCCGATAAGGATACTCAACACGTTAGGTTTTATGTCCAGACAGTCTTTCTGCCATCTTTCTTGCAGCTGCGGAACTTTATGTCCTCCAATACCTCTATTATAAATCTGTAGGTTCTTTGAAGCGAATCTGTGCAATAGGGTTCGGGCAGCCTGTGCTGCATATCCTTTTCCCATTCCTTCTAAGTCATTGGGTCCTAGATGTTCTCTATTGCGCCCATGGTCTGTGATAGAATCTCCTTGAAAGAGGATAATATCATTCTGCTGTAATTTTATCTTAGTATCTTTAACGATAAATTCTTCGGTTTTAGCCATATTACTTCCCACTGCAGCAACACCTACAGCAGCTAAAGTCTGTTTGAGAAAACTTCTTCTGTCTTTCATAGATTAAGGTTTATTAACCCTAAAATATGGATGTTAACAGAATTTATCAATGGCGGCGCGTATTATTCTGCAGGCTTCCATGATTTCCTCTTCACTGATGGTGAGAGGAGGAGCCACACGTAAGGCTGTTTCACAGTGCAGGTACCAGTCTATCATTACGCCGTTATCCGCACAGTATTTGCTTATGTTATAAACTTGATCGAAGTTTTCAACTTGTAGGCACATCATCAATCCAAGACCTCTTATTTCTTTGATTTTGGGATGAGCAAGCTCCTTGCGAAAAAGAGCAGCTTTCTGTTCTACCTTTTCGATAAGTTTTTCTTCTAAAATCACATTCAGCGAAGCCAATGCTGCCGCACAAGATACAGGGTGCCCGCCAAAAGTAGTGATATGGCCGAGCATAGGATTAGATTTGATGACATCCATAATTGCTTTTGGCGCTACGAAAGCACCCAATGGCATGCCACCACCAATACCTTTAGCAAGCATGAGGATATCCGGCACAATACCGAAATGTTCAAAAGCAAACAATCGGCCTGTACGACCAAATCCTGTTTGAATTTCATCGAAGATGAGCAGAGCTCCGGTTTCGTTACATTTGTTGCGTAGGGCCTGCATATATTCTACCGATGGTACACGTACGCCGGCCTCTCCTTGGATTGCTTCCACAAATACGGCAGCCGTTTTCTCGGTGATGCATTCTAGATCCTGAAGCTTGTTATACTCTATAAAATCTATTTCCGGCAGGAGAGGAGCATAAGCTTTATGGTACTCTGCATTGCCTATTAGACTCAATGCACCTTGAGTGCTGCCGTGGTAGGCATTTTTTGCTGCTATAATCTGTCTTCTTCCCGTATATTTCTTTGCAATTTTCATGGAGCCTTCTACAGCTTCGGCTCCCGAGTTGGTGAGATATACCGAACCGAAAGAATCAGGTAGATTTTCCAAAAGCTTGGTAGCAAACTGCACCTGTGGAGCTTGTACAAACTCACCGTACACGGTAACGTGCAAATATTTTTCTAGCTGATCTTTGATGGCTTGAATCACCCTAGGATGACGGTGACCTATATTGCTGACATTGAAACCCGACACAAGATCCAGATATTTCTGTCCTTGAGGACCATAGAGATAGGAACCTTCGGCTTTTTCGATTTCAATAAGTCTTGGACTATCGGAGGTTTGAGCTGTGTTTTTCAGGAAAAGCTCTCTATTACTAATCATTTAACAAAGGTAAGAAGTAATGTATCAAGGCAAGGTAAAAAATGTCTTTCTCGATGAGAAAGACATTTTTTAGACTCCATCCAATTTTATAATGTTTACAGGACAGGCTTCTACTACACGAAGATTGTCCTCTACTTCTTCTTCACGGATTGTCGCTTGGTAGACTCCCTTTTTTTCTATGCCGCCAAGCAATACGGCTTTGCCGTCCTTTTTTGACATTCGCCAACGGCTGAAGGCTATCTCTACACAAGCATTGCATCCTATACAACGTTGTCTGTAGTGAATCAACTTAGGCATTTGCAGCTACTATTTTGTACAATTTGTCCGAAGGTCTGATCTTCTCAGCGATTTTGAAGGATACTGTCTGTCCTTTAGAGGCTTTTTCAACTACTTCTCCTGAATCCAGACGGATTTCTTCTACTTCGGTTTCTACATAACCTGTCGTAGGCCCCGTAACGATAATCTTGTCGCCCTTTTGCAAGCTTTGGCTTTCAATGAAGAATTCACCCACACCTACTTTGTCGAAGTATTTTACCCCTTTTCCTAAGTAAATCTTGCGGGTTGTCGCCAATGAGCCATGAACGTTGGACCATTCGCCCATCTTACGTCCTAGATAGTAGCCGTCCCAGAAGCCGCGGTTGTATACTGCGCTCAGTCTAGCTTTCCATTGTTCAATTTTTTCAGGAGTATAAGTTCCTTCGGCGAAAGCGTCTACTGCTTCACGGTAGCATTTTGTCGTTGTGTATACGTAGTCTGCCGCACGTCCGCGTCCTTCGATTTTCAATACACGAACTCCGGCTTCCAGAATTTTGTCCAAAAAGTCTATGGTACAGAGGTCCTTGGCGGACATGATGTATTCGTTGTCTACTTGCAGCTCAATACCTTCTTCGTCCGTCACGGTATATGTACGGCGGCAGTTTTGGATACAAGCACCGCGGTTGGCCGAAGCATTATGCGAATGTAAGCTCAGATAACATTTACCCGAAACGGCCATACATAAAGCGCCATGAGCAAAGATTTCTATCTGTACGAGTTCACCTTTAGGACCGCGGATATCGTTTTTCTCAATAGCCTTCACAATATCACCAACCTGTTTTAAGGTGAGCTCACGCGCCATCACCATCACATCCGCATATTGGGCGTAGAACTCCACGGTCTCAATATTCGTAATGTTGGACTGGGTACTGATATGTACTTCCATTCCCACTTTACGGGCATAGTTCATTACCGCTAGGTCCGAAGCAATGACAGCTGTAATGCCGGCCTCTTTAGCCTTATCTATAATGCGGCGCATCAAAGAGATATCGTGATCATAGATAATGGTATTTAAAGTAATATAGCTCTTAACGTTGTTGTCACTGCATAGCTTGGCAATTTCAGGAAGGTCGTCGATCAAAAAATTGTTGGTCTGACGTGCCTCATGTTTAACTGCTCGATTCCGAAATATACTGAATCAGCTCCTGCCTTGATAGCTGCAGCCATAGCTTCCTTAGATCCGGCCGGAGCCATTACTTCAAATAATGATTTATCTATCATCTCTATCTCTTTTACCCTTTGTCTTTTTATTTTGCAAAGGTACAAAATTAGCAAAGAATTGGAGAAATGTAGAGCGCTTATGATATTATTATGAGATAAGAAAAAAGGCTACAGTTTTCTGTAGCCTTTCTATTTTGGTATAAGTTAAACTCTTATTGAGCTATAATCAAGAAATAGTTTTTCTTACCTTTTTGTGCAACAAGATATCTGTTGTTGATCAAGTCGGAGGTGTTCACTGTCTTTTCGATATCGTTCAACTTCACTTTGTTCAACGATACGCCGCCACCTACCAACATTTTCTTGGCTTCTCCTTTTGAAGGGAAGACCTGAGTCTTTACGGCCAATAGGTCAAGAATGTTGATTCCAGCTTCTAGTTCTGTTTTGCTTACAGTAAATTGAGGGACACCGTCAAACACTTCTAACACACCTTCGTGGTCTAAGCCTGCTAGGAACTCTAAAGAGCCGTTGCCAAACAAAAATTCGGAAGTTTTTACGGCTGTTTCGTAGGCTTCCATGGAGTGCGTACGGATGGTGATATCTTTAGCCAATGCCTTTTGCACTACACGTAGGTGAGGTGCGGCCTCATGTTCGGCAATGATGGCATCGATTTCCTCTTTAGTTTTCAGCGTAAAGATTTTAATCCAGTTTTTTGCATCATCGTCGGTCGTATTCAGCCAGAATTGGTAATATTTGAATGGGGAGGTTTTCTTAGGGTCTAACCATACAGCACCGGATTCTGTTTTTCCAAATTTTTGACCGTCCGCTTTTTTGATGAGCTGGGTTGTCAAGGCGTAAGCTTGGCCTTGATCCTGACGACGGATAAGCTCGGCACCGGTAACGATATTGCCCCATTGGTCCGAACCACCCATCTGTATTTTACAGTTATGATGTTTCCAGAGATAATAGAAATCATATCCTTGAATGAGTTGATAGGTAAATTCAGTAAACGAAAGACCGTTTTCGCCTTCCAAACGTTTCTTTACCGAGTCTTTGGCCATCATGTAGTTGACCGTAATCAGCTTACCCACATCACGAATGAAATCCAAGAATTTGAAATCTTTGAACCAGTCATAGTTGTTAACCATTTTGGCATCGTTTTCACTGTCGCCGAAGTTCAAAAATTTCGAAAGCTGTTTTTTCAGACATTCCACATTGTAACGCAATGTTTCTTCATCCAGAAGATTTCGCTCTGCAGACTTGAACGAAGGATCTCCGATCATGCCTGTAGCACCCCCTACAAGGCTATAGGTTTGTGGCCTGCATTTTGAAAATGGATTAATGTCATGATTTGGGTCAAGTGACCTACGTGTAAAGAATCGCCTGTTGGGTCAAAACCGATGTAGCCTGACACTTTCTCTTTGTTCAGTAATTCTTCGGTACCCGGCATGATATCTTGTAACATGCCTCTCCAACGTAATTCTTCTACAAAACTCATAGCGATATGATTTATATAAATTTTAATTAAGAATTGCAAAGATAACAGATTATGATGTATCTTACGACAAATATTGTATAAATAGTAAGGGTTTGAACTTTTTATCACATTATTATTTTGAGCGGTATGCTGCTTCTTCCGAGCAGGTATTGGGAGGGTTATTACCGGACTTGTTGAAGAATGTCGATAAAGATTATTCCTTTCAAATCCATAAGATTGCTGATCAATTTCCTTTTGGATCGACTTATAAGGCCATTACGGAAGGGTGGGTGCACCATGTCGAGGTAGACCGGCTGTTTCACAGCTCTCCATTTTTTTACGATCATACCCATGCGCTACGCAAAAGGATTGAGAAGACGGTAGAAGATTTGCCGGTGCGGGCCAGTTTTCTGGCGCATATCAGCCTGGAGCTGCTGTTGGACCACAAGCTCATAGCACATCAATTGCTGAGTGTAGGACGCATGTACGAGCATTTGGAAAGTGTAGATGTCAATATGCTCACCAAATACTTAAATACGTTGAAAATCGTCGACGTGGATAGATTTCTCAACTTTTATAATAAATTTGTTGAATCAAAATATATTTTTGACTACGCTCAGATTGAGAACATCCCACATGCTCTTTTTAATATTTGCAGGCGGGTATGGGACTTCAGACCCACGGCAGAACATATAGAAAATTTGGCCGTGCAGCTGGACGAGTATCAGCATGACGAGTTACGTGATTTCGGAGAGATATATCATTATATCTCCCAACAGTTAGATTAAAGAGTTAGATCGATAAATAATTATTAACAAATATGAAGAATCAACTTTTCAGGAAGAAAAGTGTAGAGCAAATCATTGCGGATTCGGAAGCGAAGGGCAGTGGGATGATGAAAATTCTTGGGGTGCGTGATTTGGTATCCTTAGGTATCGCTGCAATTGTCGGGGCAGGTATTTTCAGTACCATAGGTCTTGCTGCCTACAATGGAGGTCCTGCGGTATCTATGCTGTTCGTTTTTGTAGCTTTCGCCTGTGTGTTTACCGCCCTTTCTTATGCCCAGTTTGCTAGCACCGTCCCTGTGTCGGGTTCAGCCTATACGTATGCCTATGTCGCTTTTGGAGAGCTTTTCGCTTGGATAATAGGTTGGGCTTTGGTGTTAGAATACGCCGTATCCAATATGGTAGTGGCCATATCGTGGTCTCAGTATTTTGTCTCCATGCTTGAGGGATTTGGTATTCATATACCTAAGTGGCTGACCATGGCTCCCGGCTACGCTTTGGATGCACATGCCAAGATGTTGGAGGTAGGGGCAGAACAACTTACCGGTATAGACCGCATTGCCTTGGAAGCATACCAGACTGCACCACGTATTGGTGATATTCCTATAGTATTTGACTTGCCAGCAGGTTTAATCACTGTTTTAGTAACTTGGTTAGTCTATATAGGTATAAAGGAATCACAGCGTGCCAGCAATATCATGGTACTGATCAAGGTGGGTATCATTGTGGCTGTAATCTTAGGCGGTGCTTTCTTTGTTAAGCCGGAGAATTGGACTCCTTTTGCACCCAATGGTCTTTCAGGCGTCCTAAGTGGGGTAGCAGCAGTATTTTTCGCCTTCATTGGCTTCGACTCCATCTCTACCACAGCCGAAGAATGTAAGAATCCTCAGCGGGACCTGCCACGTGCGATGATTTATTGCCTTGTGATATGCGCCATATTATATGTGCTTATCACTTTGGTGCTTACCGGTATGGTCAACTACACTGAACTGAATGTGAAAGACCCTTTAGCTTACGTTTTTGACTATGTAGGCTTCAATCATATGGCCGGTGTAATCTCGGTTACTTCGGTGATTGCCATTACCAGTGCTTTGTTGGTGTTTCAGCTGGCACAGCCACGTATCTGGATGACGATGAGCCGTGACGGACTGTTGTGGAAAAGATTTGCTACCATCCATCCTAAATACAAAACACCATCCTTTGCCACCATCGTGACAGGAATCGTAGTGACTATTCCGGCATTATTTTTTAAGATGGACTTCTTTGTCGATCTTACTTCGGTAGGTACATTCTTTGCTTTTATCTTGGTGTGTGCCGGAGTGCTCTATATGGACAAATCAGGCTTGTCTGAAAAGTCTAAATTTAAAGTGCCCTACATCAATGGAAAATATCTTGTGGGACTAGGATTTATAGTGGGACTGGTGCTGATGTATTTCTACGGACAGGATAGCCTGAACGAATGGAAAACCTTAGGAGCCGGTAAGGTTATTCTTCACAAATCTTTGGTCTTGGTATTCTGGTTGACCTGGTTAGTGTTGAGTATACTCTCTTTTAAACATAACTTTTCCTTATTTCCTGTTATAGGTATTCTGATTAACCTTTATTTGATGAGTGAGCTGGGAGCAAGCAATTGGATAATTTTCATCATATGGTTGATTTTAGGGCTGGCTATATATTTCTTGTATGGATATAAAAACTCTAAATTGAGAAAAGAACATTTGGATAAATAATAAAAGGTCCCTTAAATGGACTGCCCCCAAAAAGTTGGACGAATTTATGCAATATTTTTGATATGATGAGCTCGGTATTCTACCGGGCTCATTCCATTTAAATTAGTTCTTATCCTTTTGTCGTTGTAATATTTAATATATTCTATAATATCCTTAGTTAATTCCAGTATTGACCTATATTTCTTTAAATAAAACAACTCTGATTTTAGTACCCCAAAAAAGTTCTCTATAATAGCATTATCTAGACAGTTTCCCTTTCTGGACATGCTCTGAATAATTTCATTGTCTTTTAATAGATTTTGATATATTTTTAGCCTATATAATGTTCCTTGATCGGAATGTAATATAGTCTTTATATGATCTTTGTCCTTCTTTTTTTCTTCTTTTGATGCGCTTTATCTAGCATGTCTTCAACCTGTTTATAGTTAGGAGATGTAGATATATTATAACTTATAATTTCCCCATTAAATAAATCCATAATAGGTGATAAATATAATTTGCTTCCAGCAACTTTAAATTCAGTCACATCGGTAACCCATTTCTCATATGGGTTGTCAGCTTTAAAATTTCTTTGTAGAATATTTGCCGCCGCTATACCTACATCTCCCTTATAAGACTTATATTTCTTAACTCGGATTACACTTTTGAGTTTTAACAATCTC
>NZ_JXAC01000080.1 GCF_000814685.1 Sphingobacterium sp. T2 | reverse complement strand
ACATTGGACTGTACGGAACGTTTACTAAGCCTAAGCTCATTCACACAGAAGCTTCTTCTTTGAAAGTCAATGGAAACATCAGGTAAAGAAATTGAAGGACGAGGAGCTACCGCCAAGGCTATGAAAGATTGTGGGTTGGGGACTCCGGCAACAAGGGCTTCCATCATCGAAACTCTCTTCCAACGGGAATATATCAAACGGGATAAAAAGAAACTCATCCCTACAGAAAAAGGACTTGCCGTTTACAATCTGGTGAAGGACCGTTCTATAGCCAAAGTAACCCTTACCGGTAAATGGGAACAAAAGCTGGAAGAAATACGAGCAAACAAGGTGAGCTATGACGTCTTCATGAAGCATATCAAGGATTATACAGTAAAAATCACCAACGAGTTGCTACAGCTTCGTATTTCTTTCGCTCAGCAGGAGATAAAACCACTGCAGAAGGGTAAAATAAAATGTCCTAAGTGTCCTAATGGACAGATCCAACTTTACGAGAAAATAGCGCAGTGCGACCATTACGCCAGAGGGTGTGATTTTAAGATTTGGAGAACATTGAATGGCGTTTATCTCGATGAAAAAGAAATGAAAAACCTCTTGGAAAAAGGTAAGACCTCCGAACTTAAAGGCGTCAAAACTAAAGATGGCCAATTAGTGAATGCCCCTCTAATTTTCGAGAACTTTAAGGTAAATGTAGGATAAGCATAAGGTATGGCGTGAAAGATACGCTATACCTTATGACTTTTGTCTGCAATTAATATTCCTTCAGTCAAACAATACTGTGCCAACACATAAGTTAGCATGATACTCATCCCCCCTAAGGTCCGAACGATGGTGAAAAAGGTTGATAGCCAGAATAGAATCTGACAAAACAAATAATATAGCTCCAATCATTATCCACTTTTGTCCTGTGCCTAAAGCTACATAAAGCATAGCTCCAATCGTAAATGCATAAAGAAAAACAGGAATCTTCATTACCCCTAGATTTTCGTAGAGAAAAATGTATAAACCAAAAATAAAAAGAAGGATAATAGGAAGGATAGCTGTGTTTTTGTACCTCAAAAGAGGTTTAAAAGTGAGGATATAAAGAATATGGGCGGTCAAGAAGCAGCTCAGTCCCGCCACAAATCCCCATCCAAACAAGAGGAATACATCTCCTAGAAAACTCATTATTAAGCCACCAACAAAAAGTTTATTCACTCGCACTGGACTAGATAGGTAATAGCCTATTAATAATGGAATAAGGACGGTTTTGGTTATGAAGCGCAAAGAATATGTCCACTGCAAACCAATAACACATTGGTCTAACACCAACATTATCCCCAGCAAGATTAAGTATACCCGTCTCATCACGTGTAGACTTTCTGTGTTAGTTTTCTAGCCTTTATTCAGTGCTGTATTTAGCTGTTGCATGTTCAGCTCATTCTCCCATTTGGCCATGACAAGTCCGGCCGTAGCATTTCCTATGATATTGGTTAAAGCTCGAGCTTCACTCATAAAGCGGTCGATACCAAATACGATGGCAATCGACTCTACCGGAATATGTCCCACCACAGGTAAAGTTGCCGCTAGGATGATAAAGCCGGACCCTGTGACGCCGGCAGCTCCGTTAGAAGTGAAGGTAAGTACAAATAACAAAAAAAGCTGTTCACTCAACCCCATAGGTTGGTTGATAGCCTGTGCCAAAAAAACGGAAGCCATAGTCAGATAAATGGCCGTACCATCCAAGTTGAACGAATATCCGGTAGGGATGACAAGATTTACGACAGAACGGTTACAACCGGCTTTCTCCAGCTTATCCATGATAGCAGGTAACACCGATTCTGACGATGAGGTACCTAAAACGATAAGACAATTCTTCTTTGATATAACTCAGAAATTTGAAGATACTGATCTTATTACGGTAAAGGATGATGCCAAGGAAGATAAAAATATATATCAGGCAAGCTACATAGAACCATACCATCATCATTCCTAATGATTTGAGGACTCCTAATCCGTATTTACCTACAGTAAAGCCTATGGCACCCATAGCACCTAAAGGAGCAACCTTCATAATCATCTTGATAACGAGAAATATCCCGTCTAGGAAGGATTGCAAAACATGCTTGACGGGATCTGCCTTGTCACCCATTTTGGCAAAGGCAAAGCCTAGTAATATGGCAAAGAAAAGCACCTGAAGGATATTCCCTTCTGCCAGTGAACCTATGATATTATTTGGAATGATGTTAAGAAGGAACTGCACAATGCCTTTCTGTTCTTTGCTGCTTTCCAGATAGGTTGAAACCTGACTGGTGTCCAGCTGTGATATGCTGATATTCATACCTTCTCCAGGTTTCGCTAGGTTAATGACAGCTAAAGCAATAAACATAGCGGTAAAGGTGGTCATTTGGAAATATACCATAGAGCGGATTCCCAGCTTACCCACTTTTTTGACATCCTGCATGCCGGAAATCCCTAGCACAATACTACAGAATATCAGCGGGGCGATAATCATTTTGATGAGCTTGATGAAACCGTCGCCAAAAGGTTTAAGGGCAACTCCCAATTCAGGATAAGCATGACCTAAGGATATACCAATGATGATGGCTATGACAACTTGAAAATAAAGCGTTTTAAAAAGTTTCTTCATAAAAATGGTTAGCAATAGACTTTGTTATGGTTAGGTTGAGAAAATATAAAAGACAAATATATAGGTTTTCTTCACTTTTCAAGGGGCAAAAATCATATTCCTAAAAGTCAGATTAGCGTAAATTGACTGTTAGTACGGTTTAAGTTTTGCCTTAAAGGATTACCTTTGCTGTCAATATGACGACAAGACTATACAATCCTTTTCTAGATTTCAAATTCGACAATAACACATGTTTTTTGACCGGAAAAACCTTAAACTCTTCTGATGAGAAAATTCAGGTGTTCCCGGTGTGGATGATGCGTGCCTTTGAGTTGGAAGACAAGCCGTTTAAGATGTTGGATGAGAGTGTGCGTACCTATAAGGAGTTGCAGCTGCCATGTTCTACGGAAGCGGCGGAAGCCTTCGAAAAGATGGAGATGCAGGTAGAACAGGCCATGTTGTCCGGATTTGAAGCCGTGAAAGCTTTGCCGCAAGAGGTGCTTTTCCAATGGGTGGCAAAAATCCTGTATGGTGTCGTCTTCAACGAAATTCAGGCCGGTATCCGCCAATCTATCCTCGCAGGCGAGCAGATGAACTTTTCTCAAGCTCTCGTTCACAAATTCCGTAACCTCCATGCTATGCTGCAGTCTGTCGTCGTACCTATGGAGTTTGAGCATAAAAACCCTTTTACGATAGAAATTTTTGAGGTAGATAATCCTGAAAATACATTTTTGTACCGTGATGAAATCAACACATTAATCTTTTCGTTGCGGATGAAAAATTTCGGTATCGTGGCTACGTTGCAAGATAATGGTACCAACGCCATATACCATGAGGAGATATTGACCCTTGTCCAAGATAAAAAACTGCACCCTATACAGTTTGAGGAAATCTGTGCACGCTATTTCTATTCAGCGTATCTATTCAACAGACTTCCGGAATACACCTTTATGGAAACTCCGCAGAAGGTTTACGTAGAGCCTATGCCACTGAACGACTGGACTATGAAGCCTATCTTCGACAGTTGGACGGTGAAAACGTATGGTCAGGTTTTAGAAAACTTCTGGAAGCCATGGGGTTTTCTGCTTTTTGAAATCATTAAAGACCCGGAAAATCCGATGAGCTTTATCAAAGGACCGGATGGTAAATTTTTAGAAAACATTCCATTAGAAAAAGCATAAAAAAAAGCTCCATTATGTGGAGCTTTTTTTTATGCTGGTAATTAAAAGGAAGAAAATTTGGTATTAACTTTTAATAATCAGGCTTATAAGTTCTGTTTTAGTCGCCTGTAATAATTTTGAGGTTTTACCACCAGAGGTAGAGATAATGACTAATGGAAACACCTATAAAGTAGGTGATAGTGTCGAATTTATTTTCCGTGGCGAATCAGATGTGATTACATTTTACTCTGGAGAAAGTGGGAAAGAATATAGACATAGAGAAAGAACTAGACTTTCGGAAGGAAATATTTCTATAAATATGGAAACACAGGTACTGTATGGCTCTCAGTCAAACAACCTAAGACTGTTTTTGTCTCAATGACTTCAATGGAAGTTACACTCCAGAAGGTATTGATGCAGCCACATGGATTGATATTAGTGATAGGCTTCAATGGAGTACAGCTGCGTCAGGCGCTGTAGGAAATCGTTTGGTATCTCCGATGGCTAATATACAAGATTTGATAGACATTTCTAAACCCTTATATTTTGCATATAAATATACTGGATTGGCTTCTACAACAGGAGCTGCACAACAGCGTACGTGGCGTATTTATGAATTTAATGTTTATAATACGGTACAGGACGACTTGTTGCTAGTGACAAATAGAGCAAATGCTGGCTGGAGGGCGGTGAATTATAATGGAACTGAAAAGGGCAAATGGGAACTTACAGCTAATTCCACTATGATATATTATAATCCTGAATCCAATTTACTCCCTGCAGAGCAATGGCTATTACGAAGGCTTTGAATCCATTTGCTGTAAATCCAGATAATGGAGAGGCTATAAAATCTTATTCCGATAACATGCCAAAATCCTATAAATATGTTTTTACTAAACCAGGAACTTATGTGGTAACTTTTGTATTTGTTAATTCTAATTTTAAGGGATATCAAGAAGTAGTTAAGGAAGTTACAATAAGCATTGAGGAATAAGACAAATTTTCTTTTATTTATGTATTGTGTCGTATATATAAATTCCTATTTCTTCTGCTGTTTTGGCTGACGCTGATAATACAGTATCAAAGCTGAAGGACCTAGGATTGGGATAAGCAATGCCACAAACGTTAATATCAACTTACCAAGCTGAATACTTTTCAGTTTGAAGAGATGAAAAAGCATCAAGCCGGTCAAAGCCATGTGGATGACCACAACTATGTTCAAGAGTAATCTTTTGTCCATAGTACAAAGATATCATAAATCAGACAGGAAAGGGTAGTGGTAAGAAAATAAAAAGAGCTTGTCCGATAAAGTGAAGTGCACCCTAAAAGTTGGACAAAGTTAAAAATTAATTGTCTATGTGATGAGCTCGATATTTTATCGGGCTCATTCCTTTTAGATTGAGTTTTATTCGATCGTTGTTATAGTATTCAATGTAGTTCTTTATATCCCGTTTAAGTTCATCGATTTCATGGTACTTTTTGAGTATAAAATCTGAACTTATTCTATCTCAA
>NZ_JXAC01000008.1 GCF_000814685.1 Sphingobacterium sp. T2 | reverse complement strand
AAAGAAGGTAAATCCGTAGTGTGGATTGACGGAGCTTACACGCCACCGAAACCGTAGGCATGCATCAGCTTATAGAAATAGCATACCTTCTTTAGCCAGTTGCTTGGCTTCCTGTTCTGCGAGTTCTGCTCTCGCCAGTCTTTGTGAAATGTTCTTGTAATGACTCAGCTTAGCAAGATTTTCCGGAGAGGATACGATAAGCATAGGCTGATCTCTACCTTCTTCGGTCTTGCCAATAACCTGATATAGGATTCTGTCGGACTGCTGGGCGAGCTTTTTGAAATAGGCTTCCGTTTGGGAGAAGTTCGCCAAATGGTAGTCGTCGCCAATGTTAAATCCGAAATGCTCTTTGGGTGTGATAATTTGTGCCTTTACCCCCAGAAAAGACACAAAAAGTAGGATGGATACGAATAGCTTCTTCATTAATTTAGTTTTGGTTGTTGCAATAAATATAATGAAGAAAGCTGGTTTTAATATCGAGTATAGCAGTAGTTGATAGAATTGTTACAATATGCTTTAGAATACTATGGTTCGGAAGGTCAGGTTTATCCTTCCTTCTGGTGATTTTCTTGCTTTTGGGTAGTTGGTGAAGCCAGTATTTTTGTAGTGGTGCCGCGCATTAGTAGAAGGGAACCATTTTCCAGCGTCAGGTCTATTCTTTCTTTACTCTGTTTATGTCGGAAAGAGAATTTGCGTTCGGCACCTAGACTTAACGAGGCTATAGTGCCATTTTCTTTTAGATCCTTTTCAGCATCGCTATGCCAGCCCATACCTTCATTACCATCGTGGTAGAGGTTGAGGAGACAGGAGTTGAATGTTTCGTGAGTTAGATGTTCTACAATCCGCTTGAGCTCTAGCAGGGTAGTGTTCCACGGGGAAGCCACCTTCTTCATCCCCGAATAGGTGTATTCCAAGGCTTCATCTCCATACCAAGCTACCATTCTTTTGGTGGTGATGAGCCTTCCGAAGATTAAGGTCTGGTCATTTTGCCACGCCACTTCTTCCATAAGCCGCTCATAATAGCTTTGTGGATTCTGTAGCACAGTACCATAGTAGTTTACCTCTCCATCATAGGGGAGTAGGTTCTTTTGTGGATCAGCTAATTCAAAAAGTTTCATCTGTTATGTCTTTTACCTGAGCTTGTTCCCATCCTATTATTGCAGCTTTACGGATAGGTCCCCACATATAGCCGCCGAAAATGCCGGAAGATTGTATCACCCTATGGCAGGGAATAAGGTAAGCTATGGGGTTGCTGCCAATGGCTGTGCCCACAGCACGGGAAGCTTTCGGATGTCCTATGGCTTCTGCAAGATGCGCATAGGTTGTCAAGCAACCTTTGGGAACTTTCAATAAAGCCTCCCACACTTTAAGCTGGAAAGGTGTTCCTTTTAGATGCAGATGCAAAGGATTCTTTAGCTGAGCACTGTCATCGAAAATGTGGAGTACCTCAATATGGCGTGGTAGCTCCTTGCGAATAACATTCGCCAGTGGATATTGTTCACGAATGTTTGACAAAGCCTTTTGAGGATCTACAAAGGCGATATGACAGATTCCTTTTTCGGTGGAAGCAATACAGATAGGACCAAAAGGAGAGAGGTGTGTACTGTAATAGATTGTAAGTTTAGCTCCTCCATTTTTATACTCTGCCGGGGTCATGCTTTCCACCTTAACGAAAAGGTCGTGCAGCCTACTTGAGCTGCTAAGCCCTGTCATATAAGTAGCCTCAGCAATGGATTGAGTTTCTTTGAGGAGGTGCTTAGCATGTTGCAGACTGATGTATTGAAGGAATTTTTTGGGAGTAGTGCCTGCCCACTCTTGGAAAAGACGCTGAAAATGAAAAGGACTCAGGTGTACGTGAGCAGCAATCTCCTCCAAGCTAGGTTGTTTTTTGAAGTTAGCTTGAATGAAAGCAATAGCTTTTTCTATTCGATTGTAGTTCAAATACATCTCTGAGGTCTTCATATTACAAAAGTCCCTCTATTTTGGGAAGAATACAATCCGAAAATTGCGGACTTGCAGATTAAAAAGATTTCCTCGGCTCCATACGTACAAGATACTGGTCATTGTCGTCTTCAAAAAGTATCTGAACGACCCATCCTTCTTCACGTCCGATTTTTATTAGGGTGTCTTGATCGATATATAACCATTTGAAAGGTTCACCTTTGGCGCCTTTGAACTCGTATTGATAGCCTATCTCTCCAAAATAATGGTCTGGTCTGGGTATGCGGTATTGTTCGTAAAGGTAGGATATGTCCGAGCTGTCAAACAGGAGTTGTCCTCTGTCTGTCAGTAAGGTCTTGCTATGAGCTAGCAGCTTACGAAAGCCCTCAAGGGTTCCGGCCAGACCTATGCCGTTCATCAAGAAGAGAAGGGTGTCGAACTGTTGGTTTTTCAGATTGAAAAAATCTTCGGTAATAATCTTTTGGACGCCCCGTTGCTGCATAATCCTGCAGGCCGTTTCGGACTTCTCCAAAGCCGTAACATCAAAATCTCTTTGTTGTAGGTATAAGACGTGAGAGCCTACGCCCGCACCTACATCCAGCACCTTGCCGTCGCAGAGTGACAAGGCGATAAATTCAAGTTCAGGAAAGTCTTCTTCATCTCGAAAAAACACCTCAACGGGCATTTCTTCAATATCACCGTAACTGCTATGTAAATATAAGGGGGAAGCAAGCTGCTGTTTCTCAAAATACTCTACCAGCGCTTCACCGTAAACGTCTCTATGCATGTTCATCTAGTTGTAAATATCTTATGGCCATTTCGATTTCTTGTGGATCTCCGGTATGTTTCATCGCCTCATCGGAAAGCTTAATGACAGGAGTCCACTCCCCTTCGTCCGGCAATGCTGCGAACATCTTGATGACGATATTCATGCGTTCCAGCCCCACATCGTTGGTGAAGTCCGTTCCAATGCCAAAGGATGTACCTATTTTTCCTTTACAAAAGTTGGTTATCTTCTCCACTTTTGCATAGTCCAATCCGTCGGAGAAGATAATGGTCTTGGAGAGAGGGTCTATCCCTTTGTTTTTGTAGTGGTTGATGGTTTTCTGGGCAAACTCTATGGCGTCCCCGGAGTCATGACGTACGCCGTCGAAGAGCTTAGAAAGTTTTTTATCAAACTGTTGGAAGAAAGCCTCGGTTGTATAGGTGTCCGAAAGGGCTATTCCCAAATCTCCGCGATACACATTGGCCCAATTTTCCAATCCTAGAAGGTTGGCCATTTTGTAACCGTATTTTGCGGCGTGGAACATAAACCATTCGTGTGCATGTGTGCCGATAGGTTTGGTTTGGTATTTCATGGCCAAATAGACGTTGCTCGTGCCGATGAATGTGGGGGATTGATGGTTCTTCAGTGTGCGTATTACAAGGTCATGAACTTTGAACGAATGGCGCCTTCTCGTGCCGAAATCGGCAATGGTGATGTCCAGCTTGTCGTATTTCTGCATCTTATCCTCTACGATCTGAACAACTTTCTCGTCGGCGAAGCGATGCTGTCCTGTAACCTCATAATACAATTCGCATATCAATGACATGATGGGTACTTCCCATAGAATGGTGCGGTACCAGTAGCCTTCCACGGTTACAGATAAGTCGGTCCCGTCTTGTTTTATCGTCACTTCTTCTGGATCGTATTGATAACCCTGTAGGAAATCGAAATAGGTAGGGTCAATATAGGGGCAATTGTCGGCAAAGAATGTTTTTTCCTCTTTGGTTAATCTTAATTTCCCCAGTTCGACAATGGCTTCTTTTAATTTTTGGGCAAAGCCAGCAGGAAATTGGTGTTTCCCCCGATTGATGAACTGATATTTGGCTTTTGCTCTTGGGAATAACTTGATCACTGCATACTGCATGGTGAACTTATAGAAATCATTGTCTAGGATGGAAATTAATCTTGCCATAGAAAAACAAACTAAATCTTTATCGAAAGTACATAAAAAAAGTGAGCTAACGAGTGTCAGCCCACTTTTTTGGATATATTAATACTAATTAATTATCGTCTGCTTCTTTCTGAATGGTTGCTACTTCCTCCTCTTGCTGGAGTTGCAGCACTGCGTGCAGGAGTGGCAGGGCGTTCTACACGAGGAGACTGTGTGGAGCGGCTTACCCTGTTGGAGTTTGAGGAGCCCGAATTGGAAGTTTGATAGACAGGAGTGCTGTTTCTCACACTTCTCTCAGGAGCTCTGGACTCGCGCTGAGGGCGTTCCACACGTTGAGGCTGTGGCTTCTGTTCTCTTCTTTCTATAGTCCGGTTGTTGTTCGGACGTGTTGTATTAGTATTGCGTTCTCTGCTGGTGGCAGAGCGGTCAATATATCTGTTGTTTCTTTCTACGTTGCGTGAAGTATTATCACTTCTATTTGGTACTTCACGTCGTGCGTTATCTGTTGTTGCCCTGCTGGTTGTTCTATTTCCTTCACGGATAGTAACATTCCCTTTGTTGTCAATATGCATTTCACGTTGTGGTCTTGCATTATTAGGAGTAGGACGTGCATTATTAGCTTCGCGGGAGGTAACGCTTCTTCTTTGTGGTTCGGAAACAGAACGTTTTACGGAAGATCGGTTGTGATCCATTTCAGGTCTGTAGATGGCCACACTTCTGCGGTCCACATGTACAGCTCCGGGTCTGTCTGCATGTCTTACCGATCTTACCTCCACTCTGCGGCCTATGGCGCGTTCGATATCACGGCGAGCAGGTCCACCATAGTAATGTCTGTTGTTGACAATATAAGTGTTATGTATGATGGTGGTACGGTTGTAAATATTTACTCTTCCATAATGGGCATGACGGTGGTAGCTTGGTGAATAGATATAACGTACGGGAGTGAATATCCAAGCAAATACCGGAATGTTTATAGAGATGCTCACCCCTACATGCGGCATCATCGGAGCCCATCCGTAGTATCCGTTGCCGGAGCGCCATTCTACCCAGGCAGGACCCCACTCATATCCTGGAACCCATCCCCATCCTCTATGGGAAGTGTACACCCAACGACCATAATGAAAAGGCGCCCATCCCCAAGAATAGTTGGATACCCATGTGTTTCCGTATTCGGTCATTACCCAATAGCCGTTTGTGCCGTAAGGACGGAAGTCAGCTCCTACACGAGGAAACCATATATCTCCGTAGGTAGGGTCAATATCCCACGTACCATAAGGGGAAAGTTCATTGTAGAACAAATCCAAAGATACTTGTCCGTACACTTGAGCTTGAGCTTTTTGGATGGATAGCGTACCGGAAAGTGCCGCTATTAGGGCTGCTATATACAGGGTGAGTTTCCAGTTTTTCATGACAATAATTTTATGAGTTAATATTACGTTTCTTTCTTTTGTCTGATGGTATGACTTTCGGAGTATTGTTAAGGTTTAATGTGAAATACGAATTAATTTTTTGCAATTTGGAAGAAAATGTTTTATGAAAAAATTGTGATACTAAAACATTTTGCTGTCATCTCGTATTTGTTAATTTAGTCCTTCTTGGGCAATGACGCCCAAAAATTTGTACATTTGCGCTATTACTTGGAAGAAATAGCATTAAAAAGCTTATTTAAATTCGATTTAAAAGAAATAAATGGGAAGGAAAATCAGTAGTTTACTCCTCGAATTTGCAAAATTGCATCGTTTTCTGATGCGGTTTTATCGCGAAGTTGTCAGTCCACCATTTGAAATTAAAGAAATCATCAGGCAGTGTTATGAGGTAGGATGGAAGTCCTTTCCGTTAATTTCTTTAACCGGTTTTATTGTAGGGTTTGTATTTACCAAACAGTCTAGACCTTCATTAGAAGAGTTTGGTGCCACCTCGTGGTTGCCTTCTTTGATATCCATAGCTATCGTGCGTGCTTTGGCACCTCTGGTTACGGCACTTATCGCTTCGGGTAAGGTGGGTTCGCAGATCGGTGCGGAGTTAAGTTCGATGAATGTTACGGAGCAGATTGACGCTATGGAGGTGTCGGGGACAAACCCATTTAAGTTTCTGGTGGTGAGCAGAATTCTTGCTACCACGATCATGATTCCGGTTTTGTGTTTTTATGTTGCCGGCATCGGTCTAGTGGGAGGTTATCTGAGTATCATTTCCAAGGATGATCTAAGTTTGCTTGAGTTTCTTCACTCAGGTGTTTGAAGCTATTCAGATGGTGGATATTGGCGCTATGGTGTTGAGAGCCGTAGTCTTCGGATTCACTATAGGTTTTGCCAGCTGCTATATAGGATATTATTCGTCAAAAGGTACGGAAGGGGTAGGTAAGGCTGCCAATTCAGCGGTAGTAGCTTCGATGTTTGTGGTATTTATCGAGGAATTACTTATCGTTCAGTTCTTAGGATTTGTAACCCCATTAATTACCGGCTAAACATGGAGAAAGAAAAGGTTAAAATAAATTACGATAATGCGGTAATACATGTCGACAATGTGAGTAAATCCTTTGGAGACAGACAGGTGTTGCGTAATGTGGACTTAAAACTTTATGAGGGCGAGAATCTTGTGGTGTTGGGCCGTTCAGGTACCGGTAAATCTGTGTTGATTAAGTTGATTTCAGGGCTCTTAAAGCCGGACTCGGGTACTATCAATGTGCTTGGCCATGTTGTCAACGAGCTCAACGAACGAGAGCTGATGAAGTTGCGCCTACGTATAGGTTTTTCGTTTCAGAATAGTGCTCTGTACGACAGTATGACGGTTCGGGAAAATTTGGAGTTTCCTCTAGTACGGAACAAAAGAAACCTTACCCGTGACCGAAATAAACAGAGAGGTGGAAGACGTGCTGGATGGGGTAGGCTTGTTGCATGCCATCAATCAGATGCCGTCCGAGCTGTCGGGAGGACAAAAGAAGCGTATAGGCATTGCTCGCACCTTAATTTTACGTCCGGATATTATGTTGTATGACGAACCTACGGCAGGTTTGGATCCTATTACCTGTTTGGATATCAATACCTTGATCAATGAGGTTCAGGTTAAATATAAAACATCTTCTATCATCATTACGCATGACTTGGCTTGTGCCAAAATGGTGGGAGACAGGATGGTGATGCTTCTGGATGGACGTTTTGAACGTGAAGGAAGTTTCAATGAAATTTTCGATACAGACGACGAACGTGTAAAACCTTTTTATGATTATAATTTTATAGTATAAAATAATGAATTCAGCGGAGAATAAAAGATCAATAATAGTCGGACTTTTTGTTTTTATAGGGTTAATCATTTTGGTGGCAGGTATCCTAGTAATGGGTACACAGCAAAACAAGTTTAGCAAAAACATCAAAGTTTCTACCTACTTCAAAGATGTAAAGGGTCTTAAGGTGGGTAATAATGTATGGTTTTCCGGTGTTAAGGTGGGAATCATCAAAGATATTGCATTTGAAGGGGTGGAGAATGTGAAGGTAACCCTGCTTATCGAAGAGAAAAGTAGTCAGTTCATTCGCAAAGATGTGGTTGCGACCTTGGGTTCGGATGGTCTTATCGGTAATTCTATTATCAGTTTGGTGGGGGGTAATCCTGCAACACCTCAGATTGAGGAAGGCGATGTGCTGAAGTCAGGTCCTAGCGGAGGTATGGAACAGATGATGGCCCTGCTACAGGATAATGGAGCGAATCTGTCAGTGATTACCGAAAATTTTGCCAAACTAAGCCAGCAGATGGTCGATGGGAAAGGTACTGTAGGAGCGTTGATGAGTGACGATGAGATTGCCAATAATCTTAAGGCTTCGGTAGCTTCTATGAATAAGGTGATGGCTGAAGCGAATGTTGCTATAAGCAATCTAACTGCGTTGACGCAGAAGCTCAACAGCGAGCACGGTCTTATCCATGATCTGGCGACAGATACTAAAGTCTTTGCTTCCTTGCGTGATGCTGCCGCACAGCTTCAAGGTGTGACACAGACAGCAAACGCATTAGTAGAAAACCTTAACGAGACTACGGCACGCCTGAACGATAAGAATAATGCTATAGGTGTGTTGACCAATGATCCGGAAGCAGCAAACGAGATAAAACAGATTCTTAAAAACCTAAATACCAGTACGCAAAAGCTGGATGAAAATATGGAAGCCTTGCAAAGCAACTTCCTCTTCAGAGGTTTTTTCAAGAAGAAGGCCAAAGAAGAACAAAAGGCAGCAGAGAAATAGTGATGGATTAAATCATATTAGACGATAATGTCTGTTATAACAGAGCGCGATGTCTTATACGAAGACAACCATCTCATAGCGATAAATAAACGTGGTGGGGATATCGTCCAAGTAGATGATACTGGAGATAAGTCGCTGGAAGATATGGTCAAAGAATTTTTGACCAAAAAGTATAATAAGCCCAATTCGGCCTTTTTAGGGGTTATCCACCGGTTGGATCGGCCTGTGAGCGGAATGATTCTTATGGCCAAGACGAGCAAGGCATTGGATAGGATGAACAAGGCCTTTCATGACCGTAAGGTGAAGAAAACGTATGTTGCGGTAGTGAAGGAGCGTCCGCCACACCAGTCAGGCAAGTTGGTGAACTGGCTTCTTCGGGACCGTAAAAAAATGATTACGAAAGCCTACGATAGAGAGGTATCAAAGGGGACGTATGCCGAACTGGATTATGAGGTGGTAGGACAGCTGGACGGCTATTATCTGTTGAAGATAAATCCAGTGACTGGAAGAACACATCAGATACGTTGTCAGTTGGCACATATGGGATGCCCTATTGTAGGAGATAATAAATACGGTTATCCGAGAGGATCTTTACGTCGTACTATATGTCTGCATTCGCGTTCGCTGGCATTTACCCATCCAGTGAAGAACGAGGACATGACTATTATTGCACCGCTTCCTAAGGATGGATTCTGGGATAAGTTCGAAGGATTGTTAAAATCCCGGAATATTTAGTGATTTAATAGGTTATTAGTTACTTTTGTGATATGAAATCACTTCGATTGTTATTTTTCGCCCTGATAATGGGATTATCTGTCTTTTGTCTTATCGTCTACCCCTGCTAAGGCGCAATGTGCTATGTGTTCGTTGAATGCGGAAAATAGCACCCAACATGGCAATACGCAAGGTAAAGGACTTAACAACGGAATCCTATTTTTGCTTTCAATGCCTTTTCTGGTGGGAGGCTCCGTGGCTATATTGTGGTATAAGAAATATCGTCAGCAAGAGGCTAAACCTCCTGTATTGAAATAAGAGTTTTAATGGTATATAATATAAAGAAAAGCCGAAACATTGTTTCGGCTTTTCTATTTTTTTAAGGCTTTATCTTTAGTATAAAGTGAATTCTACACGACGGTTTTTCTGACGACCTTCGGCAGTACTGTTGGATGCTATCGGTTGGTCTGGGCCGTAGCCTGTAGCTTCGATTCGTGAAGCATTAGCACCTTTAGACACCAAGTACGCTTTAACTGCTTCTGCACGTTCTTTGGACAGACGCATATTTGTCTGGTAAGAACCGGTATTATCGGTATGTCCCGATTAATTTCAAGCTGAAATTTTTCTCGATTAGTATTGCTGCCACTTTGTCCAAGGATTCGTAAGAGCTAGGGCGAATAACAGATTTTCCTGTCTCGAACTCCAAGTTTTTGATAGCTTCATCTACTACCTTTTTATCTTCTTCGGTCACTACGATCTTCTCGATGATCTTTGGTTTCATGTTTTACGGTGATAGGACAACCGGAGCCGTCAACCTGAACTCCCGAAGGTGTGTTAGGACATTTGTCGAATTTGTTAGGTACGCCGTCGCCATCATCATCTCTCAAATCAGCTTGAATTTGTGCTATTTCTACCTTTTAGTTCGTTGTTTGAGGCGATAAGGGCATCACGTTCGGCTTTAAGTGCGTCATATTTTTTATTTACGTCAGCAGCCAACGTTGCGGCAGGGTTGCTATTGCCTAAGAAAGGTTTTTTAGAGCTTCCCAAAGCAAATTCTAGGCCTGCATGGGCATAGGAGAACAGGTCATTCTTGTATTGACCGCCTGCTTTGCCATCGAAGTGTTGGTTGGCCCAGTTTAGTTGGTATCCTAAATCAATGTTTACTCCTTTAGCGATAGCAAATTTCAATCCTGCGTCTACAGGAACATATAATTTCGTCGATGCTTCTGCTGTGGTAGATGTACCATCAACGGTGGTAGTCGTTTCGAAATTCAATGCTCCCAAACCTATAGAGACATACGGCTTGATGATGCTGTTTACAAATCTCCAGTTGGTGTTGGCAGCAGTCCACTCCGCCGATAAAGCGGCAGACCAAGGCATCTTAGTTTCGAATTCAGAGATTTGTGCGGCTGAGGCATTTTCATTTACACCTCCAACTTTACCTCCCAAATATTGCGCTTTAAGACCAAAAGAAGGAGATATATATTTTTTGATATAGGCGCTATAACCTAAGTTATGGTTTAGTTTGTCGAAACCGTCACGGTTGAATCCGAAAATGTTCGATTGATTCAATATACCGGCATTGATACCGAAAGACCAAGTTCTATATTCCGCATTTGGAGCGAAGGGTGTAGTACCTTCGATGGTAGGATGTGAAATCTGTGCAAAAGAGGCAGTAGAAACCAATCCTGCAGCGAACATTAAAGTCAACTTTTTTGTAGTTATTTTTCATAAAAATAAATTTTGTTTTACTCTCCGAATCAATTTTGTTGCCAAAAGTTGGAAGACTGCCTCATTTAAGAATATTTTCTCCCGTAGAAAATGCTTTTGTAGTTAGACGTCTACAAAAGCACTTTCTCACTTGTTTTCCTCGATCCTGCGGGCGAAAAATTTAGGAATATGGATTTGGTAGGCCATCTTCTTTACAATGTTTTCTTCGATGTATTTTTCGGAGAAAAGTCTTCTTGCTTTTTGTCACCAGTAGGGCGTCAAGTCTTTCGTCGGCAATGACGCTTTCTATTGCAGAGGATACATCTTCCTTGTATTGAACAAAGAAGTTTTGTGCTTTTATCACATAAGAGATATTTTCTATTCCTGTCTCTTCAATGATCTTTTCGATAAAGACATCAAAGCTCTTATCGATATTGCTGATGGTATCATTGGTCGTATTGACATGGATGAGGATGAGTTCGAAGTCTGTACCATAAAGTTTTATGGCTTGTTTGAGCACATCTATCTCGCCATATTTGAAATTGCAGAGAAGACCTATCTTTTCTATGCGGAAACTCTTTTTCTTGGAAAGGTACGGCCAGTACTGGAAGTTTGGTGTTAAGGAACACATCGTACATGTTGGAGCCGGAGATGAGGGCATCTAGGCCGAAGGCTCCTTTTGTGCCCATGACGATGGCGTTGTAGGTGTTCTGTTCTGCAAGTTTGCGCACCTCTGTATATAGATTTCCTTCCGTGAAGATTTCTCTGACCTCAATATCGGGAAAGGTGGAAGATATGATTTTGACACGTTCCTGCATCTGGCGTTTCGCTTCTGCTACCTTCGGGTGTATCAATTCCGGATTGGAGAGTGACTGTTGATATATGTTTGTCTCTTCGGTAAACACATGTACGAGATCTATATGCTGAGGGCTTCTTTCTTGTAATTGCAAAGCATATTCTATCGCTTTATCCGAATATGGGGAGAAATCTACTGGAATTAATATTCTGTCTGCCATGTTTTATTTTTTTATGTTGTCGAAGAATGTAGGTTTTTGCAGGGTCAACACGATTTTACGGGAAACCGATCCGTTGATTAGTCGGTTGAAAAAAGATTTTCTGGTTTTTGTCACGATGACCATATCATAGTCGTTGTCCGTGATAATCTGGTTGATGACTTCCGGAACGGTATCCAACTCTTGGTTGTCCGTATGGGTTCGTTCTGCAATAATATTCACCTCATGGATGTCGCTCAACTGTTTAATATTGAAAGCCCAGTCTTCCAGGTCGTTATGGATGTCTTTGGCTTTGACGGCATCCTTATAAATATGGATGATGTCCAGTTTTTCTATTGGTCCACAAAGTTTGGTAAAGTTGTTGAGCGATTCTAGTTCCTCAGCTTTGAAGTTTGTCAGAATAGCTACTTTGGATGTGCGGAACTCATTTTGTGAAGGTATGGCAAGCACCGGTATTGACACATTGTTTGTGACAAATGCTGTATTGCTTCCCCAGATTACGGGGCGTCCATGGTTTGCTCCCGTGGTGCCAATTACTATAAATTCAAATTGAGGCGCTACGGCATATTCCGGTATGACATCGATCAAGAGGCGTGAGACACATTTGGACTCTATGACTACGCCCGGATATTCTTGGATAAGTTTCTTTTTGAGTTCTTCCATAAGCAGATCACCCTTAGGAATGTCCGAATCATCCGTACTTATGGCTGTACTGGTAGTGTAGCAGTGGAAAAGATGAATGTCGAAGTCATTTTTTAGGGCTATCTGGCACGCATACTGAGCTGCATAATACGCTTTTTCTGAAAAATCAGTGGGAACTAGTATCTTTTTTCTCATAAAATAGGATATAGGAATTTTCTTGACATGTTAAATTTACTAAAGTTTGCTCAATAAAAGGATGATGACAGCAACTATTTGCGTGGGAGAGGGGATTTTTGTTTTCGAAAAACTGACCTAAACAAAACGATAATAGCGTTGTAATAGCCAGCTATTTTGAGTAAATTTGCCGCTTTAAAAACGAATAATTTCATGACCAGTAGAGAAATACGCGCAGCATTTTTGGATTTTTTCAAGAGTAAAGATCATCATATTGTGCCATCAGCACCGGTAGTAGTAAAGAATGACCCTACACTGATGTTTACCAATGCCGGAATGAATCAGTTCAAGGAACTGTTTCTAGGAGAGAAGGCTGTTAAATATCCGAGGGTAGCCGATACACAACGTTGTTTGCGCGTGTCTGGAAAGCATAATGACTTGGAAGAGGTCGGCATAGATACGTATCACCACACTTTGTTTGAGATGTTGGGTAACTGGTCCTTCGGCGATTATTTCAAGAAGGAGGCCATTGCATGGTCGTGGGAGCTTCTGACAGAAGTGTTGAAGCTGGATAAAGATCGTTTGTATGTGACAATCTTCGAAGGGGATGCCGCCGAAAATTTGGAGCGCGATACGGAGGCTTACGATTTTTGGAAGCAGCATATTGCGGAAGACCGTATTCTTTTGGGTAAGAAGAAGGATAATTTCTGGGAGATGGGGGATACCGGTCCTTGTGGTCCTTGTTCGGAAATCCACTACGACATGCGTTCGGAAGAGGAACGTGCTCAGGTGAAAGGACAGGATTTGGTGAATGCTGATCATCCACAGGTGATAGAAATCTGGAACCTAGTATTTATGCAGTATAACCGTCTTAAGAACGGTACCTTGGAGTTGTTACCTAACAAGCATGTGGATGACAGGGATSSSCYTTCTCCCAGAAATTATCCTTCTTCTTACCCAAAAGAATACGTCTTCCGCCAATATGCTGCTTCCAAAATCGTARCCTCCGTATCGCG
>NZ_JXAC01000079.1 GCF_000814685.1 Sphingobacterium sp. T2 | reverse complement strand
TACAATCAAATTGGACCGGCATTGCGAAACGTTAGATTTCTCATACTAACCTGTATAACCTTACTGTCGTGGCATTGCTATGCCCAACGATACGAGGTAGGTATTGCCGGTATGGGAACAGGATACATGGGAGACATAAACCCACAAAACACACTCTATAATCAAAAGCTTAGGAGGAGGAATATTCAGCAAATATAACTTCAGTCCGTACTTGGGGGGCACGTCTGAGTGTCAACTACCTGCATCTTCAAGGACAGGATAGAGACTTTGACATAGAGTGTGTTTTGTGGGTTTATGTCTCCCATGTATCCTGTTCCCATACCGGCAATACCTACCTCGTATCGTTGGGCATAGCAATGCCACGACAGTAAGGTTATACAGGTTAGTATGAGAAATCTAACGTTTCGCAATGCCGGTCCAATTTGATTGTAAAGATAAAATTTTATGGAATATCTGTAACGAGGAACTACACAAAACTATATCAATAGTTTCTCACATCTATTCCCCACAGTAGCTTTTCGCGTAATATACCGAAATAACTGTCATCTTTAAGCTGTATAAGGTTGATTTCGAAAGGAGCCTTGCATATGGTCAGCTGAACATCAGTGGACAAGGTTTCGCTTTTGGAGTCACAGCTGAGGATAAATTTTTCTGTACGGCTTTCGATTTTTAGGGAAAGCTGCATGTCGGAAGAGACAACGATAGGACGGACATTGAGGTTATGCGGAGAGATAGGGGTGATAACAAAGTTGTCATACCCGGCATGATGATAGGTCCGCCGCAACTCAGCGAGTAGGCGGTGGAGCCTGT
>NZ_JXAC01000078.1 GCF_000814685.1 Sphingobacterium sp. T2 | reverse complement strand
AAATTATTATTAAATCATTTACCACGCAAACTTCACTTTTTTACCCCAAAAACCGTTGCGAAGCAAACTTTAGCTTTCTGTCTTCACATTTATGAGCAGCTTCAGAAGAGATGTTAATAAAAATTCTACGGTTTTCTGAAGACTGTCTGTCTTAGTTCGATAAGTTTGTTTTCTGTAATGGTAATAAAAAAAGCCCAATCTTTCGATTGAGCTTTTTTGGTGATCCCGCTGGGACTCGAACCCAGGACCCATACATTAAAAGTGTATTGCTCTACCAGCTGAGCTACGGAATCTTTAACCTTTCGGTTACTTTCTTCGTTTGAAGTGCTGCAAAGGTAGGAAAATATCTTTCTGCTGCAAAATATTCGACGCTTATTTTTGAATATTTTCTTTAACTATTTGTTTTTCAGAATAAAAAAATATTGTTAAAAAGGTCGTTGTAGGTCTATTGAAGGCTCTTTTTGCGTTTTGCCCGTATTATGCGGTCTGCGCCGTTGATATCTTTGAAGAGTTCTACCACGCTAAACCCCTTTTTCTTCAACAAATCTGCCGTTTCTTCTCCTAGAAACTGGTTGATTTCAAAATATAGCGTGCCTTCTTCGGCGAGGTGGTGTAAGGCAAAGTCGGCGATATGGTCATAAAATAAGAAGGGGAGCACTTTCCTCTACAAAAAGAGCAAGATGGGGCTCGTACTGTAAGACGTTGCGGTGCATTTCTTCCTTCTCTGCAGGTGTAATATAGGGAGGGTTGCTGACGATGATGTCAAAATTTTGTCTTTCGGAAAACATAAATTCCCATTCCAGGATGTCGGCCTGTATGAAGCTGACGTCCGTCTTCAGGGCTTGGGCGTTTTTCTTGGCCACAGCAATAGCTTCAGCGGAGATGTCTACTGCCCAGCTGTCCGCATTAAGGTGCTTTGCTAAGGAAAGGACAATACATCCTGTGCCGGTACCTATGTCTATAAGCTTGATGGAGGAGGCATCCCGCCAATCCCGAATGATCAAGTCCACAAGCTCTTCGGTTTCCGGACGTGGGATGAGGGTATGTTCGTTGACAAAGAATTCTTGACCGTAGAAAGGCGCTTTCCCCAAAATATGCTGAATAGGTCTTCCCATGGCAAGCTGGTCGAGGATTTGTAGCAGGCGGCTATCGATGTTTTGCGCGACGGCTTCATTTTTAAGGAGTGAAAACTCATATTTGCGAAGTCCGCCAACCTCTTCAGCAGCAAGGAAGAAGAGCTCTCTGCTCTCACCTTCGGGGTAAAGGGATGCCAAGATCTTGATGTAGGCGCTTTCTATGTCTTTCCATGTTCTTTGCATATTACAAAACTACAATATTCAAAGGCTCTTTTCTTTTAAATCTGCAAAATGTTAAGTTTGCACTATGACGGTAGATGAGCGCTATATGAAGCGGTGCCTAGATCTGGCGGTGTTAGGTGCCGGGTCTGTGAGTCCCAATCCCATGGTAGGGGCGGTGGTCGTATACGAGGATAAAATTATCGGAGAAGGTTTTACCTCTCCCTACGGAGGACCGCATGCGGAGGTAAATGCCATCCAAGAGGTGTTAACAAACTATGGAGAGGTGGAAGGGAAGGCTTTGCTTCGTCAATCTACGGTCTATGTGTCGTTAGAACCTTGTGCCCACTACGGGAAGACACCACCTTGTGCGGACATGTTAGCTTCCTTTCCGGTGAAGAAGGTGGTCATAGGCTGCTTGGATAGCTTCGACAAAGTAAATGGCAAGGGAGTTCAGATCCTCCGTGACGCCGGCATAGATGTGGAAGTAGGGGTACTGGAGGAGGAATGTAGATTTGCTAACCGCCGTTTCTTTACGCGTATCACGCAACAGCGCCCCTATGTGATTCTTAAATGGGCAGAAACAAAAAACGGCTATTTTGCTCCCAAGGCGGATCGTCAGGAATGGATCTCGCGTCCGGTGAGTAAGCAGCTGGTACATAAATGGCGCTCGGAGGAGGATGCCATCCTCGTCGGCACACGCACAGCTCTTATCGACAACCCTTCGCTGAATACGCGCCTCTGGAAAGGTAAATCGCCGAAACGCGTGCTCATAGACAAAAATCTGGAAGTGCCGGAGACATCCAAGTTGTTTTCTATCACTAACTCGGATTTAATCATTTTCAATGCGGTGAAGACCGATTGGAAAGCACACCTCAAGTATATAGAGTTGGAAAATTTTGACTTCTATCTTCCGCAAAACATATTATATCAACTGTTTCTAATGGACGTACAGTCCCTTATCATCGAGGGAGGAGCGAAGACCCTTCAGCAATTTATTGATGCTAACCTTTGGGATGAGGCACGCGTCATCACAGGTGATGTCGTTTGGGACGACGGCATTCCTTCTCCTAAGTTGCCTGTAGCCAGCAAAGAAACATTAAAAGTTGGAAGTAACGTGTTGAATATTTATATTAATAAGTAATATTCAATAAGTTAATTCTGTCGTGAAATGAGGTATCCGGAGAAGTTGCTTCATTTTATATGGCGTTACAAACTTATTAATCCCCAAAATCTTAAGACCACGGCAGGGGAGGAGCTGCAGATTCTGGACTTTGGCCAGTACAATACTGATGCCGGAGCGGACTTCGAATTTGCCAAAATTAGACTCAACGGGTCCGTCTGGGCAGGAAATGTGGAAATGCATGTGGAATCACAGGACTGGAACCGACACAACCACCAATACGATGCGCGTTACAATACGACCATACTCCATGTAGTTTGGGAAGCGGATGAGGGAGAGAAAGTGCTGCGCCAAGATGGTACCGAAATCCCTACCTTGGCAATGAAAGACTTTGTGGACCCTTCCTTGCCGGAAAGGTATATGGAACTTATGCAGCAGCAGCATCCTATTGCCTGTGCTTATAGACTGCCACAAATAGCCTCTTTTCATGTGTACAGCTGGCTGGATAGGGTGCTTATCGAGCGTTTGGAAACCAAGTCGCTACTTATCGAAGAATGGTTGGAGCAAACCGCTAACGACTGGGAGAAGGTGACCATCATTTCCTTGGCCCGCTCTTTTGGTATGGCAATAAACCAACATGCTTTTGAGCGACTGATGAAAAGTATTCCCCTCAATCTTATATACAAATATGCAGAAGAGGAAGATAAGTTGGAAGCACTGTTGTTTGGTTGTGCTGGGCTGTTGGATATGTCGGAGATGAAAGATAGTTATGCCCGCAAGCTGAAAGAGGAGTTCCAGTATCTAAAGATGCTACATCGACTGCAGCCCATGGAGAAGGAAAGCTGGAAGTTTATGCGTATGCGGCCCTATAATTTCCCGACCATCCGGTTGGCGCAGCTATGTGCACTGCTAAGACAGCGCGTAAGATGGTTCGAATATATACGGGAAAATAGTCTGGAAACCGTTATGCAGGCATGCAGAGAGGTAGAGGTAGCTTCCTATTGGAATGAACATTTTCATTTTGGGAAGGTGACCAAGGTTCATCCGGCAACGGTGACGGAAAGCTTTGTAACACATCTGGTGGTCAATACTTTTGTTCCCGTATTATTTGCCTATGGAAGGTTTTTAGGCGACGAAAGACTGAAGGATAAGGCTGTGGAATGGCTGTCGCTGCTGCCTTCAGAGGATAATAACATCATACGTAAATTCCGGGAGCTGGGCGTGCAGAGCCGCTCAGCGGGAGACGGGCAGGCCATCCTTCAGCTGTACAAATCTTACTGTGTGGTGAAACGCTGTCTCGACTGCGCCTTAGGGTACTACTGTCTCCGGTAGGCTAAACTTTCAGAATGTCGGCGATTTCGCTGGAAACCTTTTTGCAGCGCCAAGTCGGAAGGTGTCTCTCCGTTTTGGTTGCGTGCTTCTACGGATGCCCCTTGTTCTAAGAGGATGATGATAAGGTCTATATTTCCATGTTGACAAGCCAGGTGGAGAGGAGTGAATCCTCCGTGCTGTACAACATTAACGTCGGCCCCCGCTTCGATAAGCATTTTGCTTATTTCACTGTTGTTGTTGGCCAGTGCAGCATGAAGGGGATATACATTAAATCCATTCTGAGAGCATAAGTTAGGGTCGGCTTTATGGGTCAAAAGAAGTCTTACTATATCTTCTTTATTGAAGTGGGTGGCAACACCTAGCGGTGTAAAGCCATGCGATGAAAGCTCATTGACGATATCGGCTTTGTGATCAATCATCATCTGTACATGTTGAAGAAGACCTACAGCACAAGCTTCGTGGATAGTAATCGTAGTGGTAAACTTAAGGATGGTCTGTACTACATTGTCTTTGTTGTAGTAGCAAGCCAGCAGCAAAGGCGATATATCGTGGCTGGTTTTCTCCTTTAGGATCGAAGCATCTTTGTTAAGCAGATGTTCTAGGTCTAAGTGATTGCCCGTTTCAATATATTGTTCTAAAATGCTTATGCTCATGTTAGGTTTGTTTCTTTACAGCTAAGTAAGTAAAAAATCCGAAAAATTTTAGTATATGTGGATAAAATAAATACATGTGAATATGTGTTTTCTTAAAAGTTAAATGTGTTAAATGTAAGCTTGAAGGAAGAAGTTGAAAAAAGTGGCTTTATGAGCTTGTAGAGGGCTTTGTAGCGATTTTTCTACAAAATTTTTAGAATGTATTCGTTTGTTATTTTAGTTAATATTCATTTGTGTAATTTTGTTATGCCCTCCCCAGGGGCATGTTTTTCATAGGTAGATGTAGGGGTCGAATAACTCTATTCGACCCTTTTCTTTTGTGATTATGGTGATTCTTTATGATAAGCAGCAAAAATTCGTCGTTGCGGAGCTTTTTGTGTATTTTTGTTTATGCAAAAGAAGAAAATCATTGTAGCCATTACGGGTGCTTCGGGCTCCATTTATGCCAAAGTATTGTTGGATAAGCTTTCCTTGCTTCACGATCAGCTGGAGGCTGTGGGGGTGGTGATGTCCGACAATGCCAAGGATGTATGGCAATATGAGCTGGGAAATACTTCTTACAATGATTATGATTTCACGTTTTATTCAAAAACGGACTTCATGGCGCCTTTTGCCTCGGGCTCGGCACAGTATGAAAGTATGGTGGTGTGTCCTTGTTCTATGGGTACATTGGCACGTATTGCCACGGGAACCTCTTCGGACCTAACGACTAGGGCTGCCGACGTGATCTTGAAGGAGCGCCGAAAGCTGGTGTTGGTGACACGTGAGACTCCTCTTAACGCTATCCATATTCAGAATATGCTTACTGTAACACAGGCGGGAGGTATTATCTGTCCGGCATCTCCATCTTTCTATAGTCGACCAAAAACTATGGAAGAGCTTGCCGCCACAGTGGTGGACCGTGTGCTGTCTCTGCTGGACCTAAAGATAGACAGCTTCCGCTGGGGTGAAAACTCGTAGTTTAATCGTGTTTTGTTAAGAATTATCTACGCAATTTTCCTTACATTTGTCTTTTGATGATACACTCACTATATTTTGATCTATCGGGCATATTTCATGCTGAATGCTTAGGTGGAATTGCAGTTTCACATCAAAATATATCTCATTCGTATAAATCCATAATCCCAAACTTTTCAACAAAAACTACTCATGAGTACATTTTTAATTACTTCTGCTAAATTAGTTTTACCAGGACATATTTTTAATCAACAACAAGTAGATATTCTGATAAAAGACGGAGTAATTGCCGATATAAACAAAAGCATAAAAGTAGAAAATAACGTTAAGGTTATCGATGCATCAGGAGCGTGTGTGGCACCTGGATTTTTCGACCTTAACGTCAATATAGGTGAGCCGGGATACGAGACCAAAGAAGATATTGTTACGGGTACGGCGGCAGCAGCGGCGGGAGGCTTTACCGGCATTGCGGTACACCCTAATACTAATCCTCCTATACACAGCCGTGCGGAAGTGGCTTTGGTGGTAAACGCTGCCAAAGGTAATGCCGTTGATGTATATCCTATAGGAGCTATCTCCAAAAAGAGAGAGGGCAACGAGCTTGCTGAGTTGTACGACATGAAGGTGACAGGAGCCATAGCCTTCTCGGACGGCAATCGCAGTGTGCAGCAGGCCGGCCTTATGGGAAGAGCATTGTTGTATTCCAAAGGATTTGGTGGTCTTATCATTTCTTTTGCGCAGGACGAGTCGGTAGCCGGCGGCAATCAGATGAATGAAGGCGTGATGAGTACATACCTCGGCATGAAAGGTATTCCTAATCTCGCTGAATCATTGATGGTGTCGCGCGACCTCTATTTGGCTGAATATAATGACGCACCTATACATTTCACTACAATCTCTACAGCAGAATCGGTAGAGCTGATCAAAAAGGCTAAAGCCAAAGGCCTTAAGGTGACCTGCGATGTGGCGGCACATAACCTAGTATTTACGGATGAGGATGTGGTAGGCTTCGACTCTAACTATAAGGTGAGTCCTCCGCTACGTGCCAAGAAAGATGTGAAAGCGCTGTTGAAAGGTTTGAAGGATGGGGTCATCGATGCCGTAGTATCTCAACATACTCCGCAGGAGGTGGAATTCAAAAATGTAGAAGTTCCATATCGCCAAAAATGGTATCACAGGTCTTCAAACGGCATTCCCGCTGTTGTTGAAGGCAGGTCTTGATGAAGAGCAGATCGTGGAGAAGATGGCCTTGAACCCTCGTAAAATCGTAGGTCTTGAGGTGCCTAAACTAGAAAAAGGAGAAAAAGCTAATTTGGTGGTGTTTGACACTAAAGAGAAGTGGGTGTTTGACGAAACGACGAATAAGTCAAAATCCAAAAATAACCCATTGTTTGGAACAGAATTGGTGGGTAAAGTGAAGTTGATTGTAAATAACAATCAATTGATAGAAAATAATTAACATGATAGACAAAAAAGTTAACAAGGCATTGGAAGCCGGAATTGCGGCTTATGCCAAATATGAAAATATTGACAGCGCGGCTTTTGTAGCTGCAGTGAGGGAGGCTTTCCAAAAAGAAGCTCCTTTTATGGAAAAGGTGGAAGCCATGGACAAAGTCTTCGACGACTACCAAGAGTTCGAAGAAATGCGTGAAGTGGTTTTCGACCTGTTGATGATTAACTTCTTCGCCGAAGATGTCAAAAAGCTGGAAGACGACTATCTTGAATCTCCGGAATGGGAACAGATCGAAGAGGATACCATAGATCGTGGAACGGAATTACTCAATATTTTCTTATATTTAAGAGAATGTGCCGATGAATCCATCGAGCCTGAGTTGGGAGATTATCTGAAAGAGTTTCTTTTGGTGGAAGAAGATGAATTTCAAGACGAGTACCGTATCTATGAAAAAGTTATTGCAAACCAAATTTTGGTAGAGTCGGATTATTCTGAAATCGCGCGTGTGTCGAAGTCGGTGACGCCTATGGAGGAACTGTATGAGCTGTTCTATCCGTTGATGGCTTTCTTCTTCGAGCCGAATCCTTCAGCACAGCAGGTGGAAGAGTTCGCCTCACATGCTGCCAACAGGTCGTACGAAACGGCTATTTACGAAGTAATCGTTAATTTCAATAAACAATAATGACAGAATCAAAATTTACAGAAGCAGGATTTAACGCACGGTTCAACAAGACGGAAAGCACCAAATATGGAATTGTTTTGGGCGTAATCTCTTTAGTGTTGGGCATATTGGTTCTGTATATCAGTAAGGCTGTACAATCGTTTTGGGTGTTGACCGCCTTATCGTTTGGGATAAACACCATTTTGTATATGGTTATCGCCCTCTTTTTTACGTATTCTTTACGCAAAAGAAATGGGGGGGTATGGAATTTTTCCATAGCGTTGAAGTCTACATTCCTCATGCTGTTGATCTCTACGGTCATAGCTACTTTGAGCACCATGCTGTATGTGCATGTTATCAATCCGGGGATTCAGGAGGACGTGTTGCGCAATACGATAAATCTGACGATAGAGCAGATGGAGAATAGTGGCGTAGAAAATGAGGTTATAGACTCTAGGGTGGCCGCTCTGGAAGAACAAATGAATGCCATTGGCCATATCAGCTTCAAGGACGTGTTCCGTGGCTTGATGATATCTATCCTTATGCAATTTATCTTTTCCTTGATATTGGCGGCAATAACGAGAAACGAGAAATTGTTGCAAACCAATAATACGACAAACAATTAATAGTACTAGCAATATATGGATATATCGGTTGTCATACCTCTATATAATGAAGCGGAATCACTGCCGGAATTGACGGATTGGATTCGCAGGGTCATGCATGCAAATAATTTCAATTATGAGATTATTCTTGTGGATGACGGAAGTACCGATAGTTCTTGGAATATCATTACGGAGTTAAAGAAAAGTCACGACCAGATTTCAGGAATTAAGTTTCGCCGCAACTATGGTAAGTCTGCTGCCTTGAATGTAGGTTTTGCAGCTGCACAGGGCGAGGTGGTCATTACCATGGATGCCGACCTGCAAGATAGCCCGGATGAGATTCCTGAGCTCTACGATCGCGTAAAAATCAGGGAGCAGATCTGGTGTCCGGATGGAAGCAGAAGCGTTATGATCCGCCTTCGAAGACCATACCTACCAAGCTTTTCAACGCCGTAACACGTAAAGTGTCAGGTATTCATAATCTGCACGACTTCAACTGCGGGTTGAAAGCTTATAAGAAGGATGTGGTGAAAACCATAGAAGTATATGGAGAGATGCATCGCTACATTCCTGTGATTGCCAAGTGGGCAGGCTTCTCTAATATTCAGGAGCAGGTCGTGCAGCACTATCCACGCAAGTACGGCAAGACCAAGTTCGGTCCCGGAAGGTTCATCAAGGGCTTTCTGGATTTGATGTCTATTGTCTTTGTCGGCAAGTTTGGCAAAAGACCAATGCACTTTTTCGGTCCGGTAGGGGTGTTGAGCTTTATTATAGGATTTTTCATCACCATATATCTTATCGCCGACAAGCTTATCAGCATAGCCAACGGTACAGTGTACCGAAATGTGACGGATCAGCCTTTGTTCTATCTGTCTTTGCTGGCTATCATGATCGGTACCCAGCTGTTTCTTACCGGTTTTATCGCTGAATTGGTGTCCCGCAATAGTTCGGAGCGAAACAAGTATCATATCGAAAGAGTAATTTAGTTGCATGTTTTTTTCAATTATCATCCTTTATATAATAGACCGGACGAAATCAAGGAGCTGCTGCACTCTTTGTTGAGTCAGACGTACCAGGATTTTGAGGTCATTATCGTGGAGGATGGTTCTACACGACCTGCCAAGCATATCATAGAACACTATGCCGACAGATTGGATGTCAAATACTTTTTCAAAGAAAATGAGGGGCAGGGCAAGGCCCGCAACTATGGTTTTGAACGTGCCAAGGGCGACTTCTTCATTGTCTTTGATTCCGATATACTTGTACCTGCGGACTATCTGCAGAAGGTTAAGGACGCCATAGCACGTAACGGCTGGGACGCCTTTGGAGGGCCAGATGCAGCGCACGAATCTTTCTGTATTGGAGTGAAAGA
>NZ_JXAC01000077.1 GCF_000814685.1 Sphingobacterium sp. T2 | reverse complement strand
ATGTATGGTTTAAGTTAGTTAAAAATTTAGGTAATGACAATTAAGTAATAGGATATCAATTAATAGTATAAAGAAGAATATAGTCAACCACAAGATCATAGCAGCGGAAGTAGATCGTACAGAAGAGTTGAAAGGTAAACTTATGGATGCCCAACGATTGGGCAACGAATTCAAATCCAAGACAACAATTGTTTTTAATTCGGAAGATGGACCTCTGAGGGTAGAGACAACAGTGTGGTCGGCAACGGATAAATATATTCAGATTAAAAGTGGTATTCTAATACCGTTGGCCTCTATTATTCATGTAGAGTTCTAAAGAACAGTAAAATATAGGAAGCGCCTAATTTTTAATTAGGCGTTTTTTATTGGATATTTCCTTCGATATAATATTTTCTTTCTCCTAAACCCAGAATATGTTGGGATTTTTGGAGAAGGTATTTTTTGCCGGATTCATAGTAAAGGCGTTCGTCATTGGAGAATAAGATATAGTTTACTCTTTTTTTGATGTCTAAGGCTTGAATTTCGTCTTCTCCGTAAATGACCTTCACAATTAATGTATCCTTATTTTTGTTGGAAAGACTGTATGTCACAACCTTGTTTACACTGTCTTTCGTCATACTGTCGAAATTGTTTTTGTTAAGGTCTATCGTGGTAAACTGTGCCAACTCTTTTTCCCAGTTTATATTCTCGACGATGCGGTTTTCTTTTTGATCGTTGTTGTTTACAGTTTTGGAAACCTGAGGGTTCAGCTTTTCCAGCTTTTGGATTTCCTGCTTAAAATATTGAGGAATATTTATTTCTTTAGCACGAGAATGATCATCAATAGAAGAATGGCAGCTGTAAAAGCTTACCGCTGCCACACTCATCACTGTATATTTAATCAACTTGCTGATTCATTTTTTTAGCTTACTAAAACGTTGCCCGTCATCTCTGCTGGTATGTCGAGATGAAGGAGTTTCAAAATAGTAGGAGCTACATCTCCCAATTTGCCGTCTTCAATCTTTGTAAACTCACTGTCGATAAGGATGCAAGGAACAAGGTTGGTCGTATGTGCTGTATTTGGAGAGCCGTCCTCGTTGATCATGAATTCGGAATTTCCGTGATCGGCTAGGATGATAAAGGAGTAGCCGTATTCCAATCCTTTTTCAACCACTTGTTGTAGACAGGAGTCTACCGTTTCTACAGCTTTCACTACAGCCTCAAAAACACCGGTATGACCTACCATATCCGGATTGGCGAAGTTGAGACAGATGAAGTCAGGCTGATTCTTTTCTATATCTTCACAGATAGCGTCCGCAATGCCTGGTGCACTCATTTCGGGTTTAAGGTCGTATGTCGCTACCTTAGGTGAAGGTATTAAAATGCGTCTTTCACCGCCAAATTCCACTTCACGTCCTCCCGAGAAGAAGAAGGTTACATGTGGATATTTTTCTGTTTCTGCGATTCTTACCTGAGTCTTGCTTTGACTTGCCAAGGCTTCTCCCAACGTATTGGTAAGATTTTCTTTCTGGAATACCACCTTCACATCTTTGAATGTGTCATCATAGCTTGTCATAGTGACATAGTAGAGGTTCAACGGTTTGATTCCGTGTTCAGGGAATTCCTGTTGAGTAAGAGCGATGGTGATTTCACGTCCCCGATCTGTTCTAAAGTTGAAGCAAAATACTACGTCACCTTCTTCGATGACCGCTCTTGGAGTTCCATCAGCCTGTGTGAGGACTATAGCTTGACAAACTCGTCCGTCACCCCGTTGTCGTAGGAGGCTTGGATAGCCGCTGTTAAGTCTGTAGCTTTTTCTCCTACAGCCTTTGTCAAAAGGTCATAGGCCTGTTTTACACGTTCCCAGCGGTTGTCGCGGTCCATAGCGTAATAACGACCTATAGCAGAAGCAATAGTTCCTACAGAATGTGAAAGATGCTCTTCTAGGTCTCTGATATATCCGATACCACCATTAGGGTCTGTATCGCGACCGTCCAAAAAAGCATGGATAAACACTTGGTCGTTGGTGAAGCCCGCTGCTTTTGCAGCATCACACAAGGCTTTGAGATGTCCTACATGTGAGTGAACACCCCCATCGGAGACAAGACCTATGAAATGTATTTTTTTGTAGTTTTCTTTCGCATAGCGGAAAGCATCTTGAATAACACTGTGGCTTTCAAAAGCTCCTTCACGTGCCGCTTTGTTGATGCGTCCTAATTCTTGATACACCACACGTCCTGCTCCAAGGTTCATATGACCTACTTCGGAGTTGCCCATCTGTCCTTCGGGAAGCCCCACGGCCTCTCCGGAAGCTTCTAACTTTGAATTCGGATATTTCTTTAATAAGGAATCTAAGTAAGGCGTTTGGGCTGCTAAAACAGCGTTCGAATTATCGTTTTTGCCATAACCCAATCCATCCAGGATGATTAAGGCTACTTTCTTTTGATTTAAGTTGTCCACACACAAATATAAAAATTGTAAGCATAGTAATTATAGGCTCATCGTCAAAATTATTTGTCACGGAAAACTGTATATTTATAAAAATATAGTTGTAGCGTACCCATGCTATTAATATATTCGCATTAATTTTAAGGGTATGAAGGTATTGTTGATACTTTTTCTGAACTGCTTTTCTTTGTTGGTTCAAAATATAGAAAGGGATATTAATGAGGCGCTTAGCACCGGTGATGTAAAGTTGTTGAGCCAACATTTTACCTCCTCCATAAAGCTCTCTTTACATAGAGAAGAGCAAGTGGCCAACAAAAGTAAAGCAGAGTGGATAATAGCTGATTATCTTAAAGACAATAAATTTTCTGATCTGAAGAAAACTTCCAGATTAGAAGATGGTAACTCCAATTTTATTATATATGAGGCAAAAATACAACGTAAGGAAATTCGTATTTTAATAAAACTGGTGAATCTTAAAAACACGAACTATATATCGGAAATCATTATAGAATAGGATATGCTATAGGTCTTCGAATAAGAAGGATGTTGCATAAAAATGACAAGAAATGGATATTACATATAAGCAGCAATTGATTGATTTTGTCAATCAGGCTATACGTGAGGATGTAGGAGAAGGAGACCACACCTCTTTGGCTTCTTTGCCGGAAGACAAGTTGGGAGAGGCCAAACTTTTGGTGAAGGATGACGGTATTATTGCAGGAGTAGAGGTAGGGGTAGAAATTTTCAAACAGATTGATCCTTCTTTAATAATAACTGTTCTTATTGAGGACGGAAGTACCGTAAAATACGGCGACATAGTATTGTATGTTAAAGGAAAGATACATTCCATTCTGAAAGCTGAAAGACTGGTGCTTAATGTGATGCAACGTATGTCCGGTATTGCGTCGCGCACGGCGGAATATGTCAGGAAATTGGAAGGTACTAACGCTAAAGTACTGGATACACGGAAGACTACTCCACTATTGCGCTTTTTGGAAAAGCGTGCCGTAGTATTGGGAGGAGGTACCAACCATCGCTTTGGTCTTTACGACATGATTTTAATCAAAGATAATCATGTGGATTATGCAGGTTCTATTACCAATGCCGTGAACAATGCGGTAGCTTACAAAGAGAAGAACAATGTGCATATACCTATTGAAGTGGAGGTGAGAAATTTTGAAGAGCTGGAGGAACTGCTACACTGTGAGGGGGTTGACCGTGTGATGTTCGACAACTTTACGCCGGAAGATGTGCGAAGGGCAGTAACCTTGGTGGATGGCCGTCTTATTACCGAAGCTTCAGGAGGAATAGATCTGAATACCATCCGGGACTATGCGAGAGACAGGAGTGGATTACATTTCTGTAGGAGCGTTGACACATTCGGTAAAAAGTTTGGATCTAAGTTTGAAAGCCAAGCTTATTTAGTAATTTTGATTTTGAAGTACGGAAATTAATGATATCAATATATTTAATAGGAATAGTTATACTGGCCTATTTGTTTGGTTCTATCCCTACTGCGGTATGGTTAGGACAAGCATTTTATGGGGTAGATGTACGGGAATATGGAAGTGGTAATGCCGGTGCTACCAATACCTTTCGGGTATTGGGTAAAAAGGCAGGAAGTATGGTGATGTTTATTGATATCTTCAAAGGATGGACAGCAACCAATCTGCCTCATCTGTTAGATTCCAGCATTGTCGGTACAACAGACTCTACGCATTTTGTCAATTTTCAGCTGGCTTTGGGGGTGATTGCCGTTTTGGGACACTTATTCCCTGTATTTGCTGGGTTTCGTGGAGGTAAAGGGGTTGCCACACTGTTTGGTATGGTGATAGCCATTCATCCGTTGGCAGCATTATGCTGTGTTACCGTTTTTGTTGTTTGTCTATCTATTTCGCATTATGTTTCGCTCAGCTCTATAAGTGCGGGATTCACCTTTCCTTTGAGTTTGGCATTCATCTTTAAGACCACTATACCATCTTTGATGCTTTATGCTATAGCCATTTGTGTTCTCATACTTATCACCCACCAAAAGAATATCGAAAGACTTCTCAAGGGTAAAGAGTCTAAAATGTATTTATTCAAAAAGCCAACCAAATAGTTTCATTTATCAATTTTCGGAATCATTATTGCTATAAGGATTCTATTAGGATTGTTAAGTGTAAAAAGGATAATATGAAAAAGATCTTTCGTTATGCATCTATAGTGATGTTGGGTGCAACATTGTTTGGATGTGCTACTTCAGCCATTACGGGAAGAAAATATTTGAAGCTGGTGGATAGCCAAACTATCAATGAGCAGGCTACCTTAGCGTATAAAGAATTTTTATCTGACCCTTCTACAAAGGTAATCACTGGAACTGCACAAGCTACGGCAGTCAAACGTGTAGGGAATAATATTGCTGCAGCTACACAACGTTATTTACAGCAAATTGGAAGAGCAGATCAATTTAATTTCAATTGGGAGTTCAACCTTATTCAGAATGACGAGCTTAACGCGTGGTGTATGCCAGGCGGCAAAGTGGCTGTTTATACAGGAATTTTGAGAGTTACGCAGACAGACGGCGGTCTTGCCACTGTAATGGGGCACGAGATTGCTCACGCGCTGGAAGAACATTCGGTAGCGCAGGTATCTAACCAACTTGCCTTGCAACTGGGAGCACAGGTTCTTGGAGCTGCTTCCCAGATGTCCAATAACAAAAGTATCGCCGTATTTAATTCTTTGTACGGTATAGGCGGCCAGATCGGTATGTTGAAATTCAGCCGTAACGATGAGTTGGCAGCCGATAAAGCGGGACTGATTATTATGGCAATGGCTGGTTACGATCCTAACGAAGCTATCAAATTCTGGGAAAGAATGGCGGCGTCAAAATCGGGAGCTTCGACACCTGAATGGCTTAGTACGCACCCTAGCGATGCTAGACGTATCGCACAATTGCAAGCTATGCTTCCCGAAGCTATGAAATACTATAAGAAATAATAAATCACTACTATAAATAGAAAAAGCAGGACTGCAGGCCCTGCTTTTTCTATTTATATAAATTTAACTTTCGTATCAAGTCTATAAAGTTAGCAGAATTGGTCTTGTTGAGGATGTTTTTGCGGTGTGTGTCTATAGTGTATTTACTAGTACAAAGCTTTTCAGCAATTTCCGCACTGTTATAGCCCTCCTTGATTAATTGCAGGATTTCCATTTCTCGCTTAGTCAGTTTTAGAAGTGTATCCGGTTCTATAAAAGAACCATGCGCTTTATCGTAGATACGATAATCGTCTTCAGATCTTGTTCTGAACTCTTCTATAAGCTGATGCGAGACATAACATCTGGATATTTCGCCGTGAGGATTCAGCTCAAGGACTTGGCTGTTCTGTCTTACGGTAATATATGTGTCTGATGCTGTTTTAATTCGATAGGAATAGGAAAAAATATAGTTGAAAAGCTGATTTTCTGATAGTTTATTCTTAAAGGTTATATCTTTTTCTTCACATTTTATTATATATTCCATGTCGTCCGGATGGATAATCTCTCGGAGAGTTTGGATATCGAAGATCTGAGGATCATATCCTGTTATCTTCCAAAATGCGGGGTGAGCATAAGAAATAGTCCCGGAGTTGTAATCATAAATCAAATAATAACTGCCGCAACTTTTTAATGTACTCTTCCTTTTTATTCTGCTGTCTTATAATTCTTTTTTTTGCTTTTGAAAAGTTGAATTTTTTTKGCATAAAATAGGTAGTTAATAATTGTTTGGTTTTGCAAATATATATAGAAAAATTATTTGTCGTTACACAATATTTTTGAGATTTGAGGAAGAATACGATGTATAACAGCTTTTATGTTCTTTTTATTGGCTAACTTTGTCGTATGAAGAAATCACAGAAAAAAACAACCTTTGCTCAGGAGGAAATACGTAAAGTTGATGTTTATTTTCAGGAGTTGGATAATACTTTCAAGGGAAATAAAGTTGTTTATGCAGTATTTCTTACGCTGGCATTTTTCGGGGTATTAGGATTGATTTGGATGATTCCGTTTCCTCAGTTGGATTTTTTAAAGAGGATGAATGCCCATACCTATCTGAATTGGGCTTCATTTTATATAGCTATAGTAGTTTATATTTATCTGAAGATAGCACCGACCTTATCGTATGCCATTCTTTTTACGATAGGGATAATGAGCTTTTTTATTGTACAGCTGGAATATCTAGAAAAAGATGGTGGCCCTTCTGTGGTTTTGGTGACAGCTATTTTGGCCTTAGTGGGATTGGCGGGGCTTGGGCTATACAGCAGAAGAGAACCTACCTTTAGCAGCTCTTCGTTTAACAGACTTTTATGGATAGGTCCCATTTGGCTTTGGTCGAAAGTCTTTAGGTTCTTGAAAATAAAATATTAATTTTTTGAAAAGACTTAATATGCTCCTGAACAATTATATGTTCAGGATTTTTTTTATTTTTATGTCCTCATAAAAGAAAGAAAACATGAGCATATATCATTATCCCTTACGTTTTACGTTTAAAATTACGACGTTGGCAAATGATTTTGTAGCCCGTGATGCCTTGGGAACTCCGATTTTTTATGCAAGGGAAAAGCTATTGGCGTTGCGGGATCAGATTAAAATTTACCGGGATGAAAGTAAGAATGAGCTGTTATATGAATTGATTTCCAACAAAATTATAGATTTTCAGCAGACATTTACCATCACCAATACCGAGGGAAGAACTATAGGCAAGGTTCGCCGCAAAAGCTTACGTTCGCTATGGAAGTCTACTTTCAAGCTTATGGACGCGGAAGACAATCACGACTTTACGATAGAAGAGAAAAATCCATTTGTTAAGTTTTGGGATAGTCTATTTGACGGTATTCCTATCTTAGGCGGTCTTTCAGGATATATTTTCAATCCTACATATCATTTGCATGATCATAACGGGCAAGTGCTATATGAAATTAGAAAAGAGCCATCTTTCTTTGGTAGAAAATTTATGGTAAATAAGCTTACATCATTGCCTATTGATGAGGAACGTCTGGTATTGAGTATAGCCTTAATGGTTCTGGTAGAACGATATAGAGGATAAAAAGTAAAAGAGGGACGAGCCCTCTTTTACTTTATTTATACGTTTTATCTTGTTTGATTTCTTAATCAGTTTATAAAGTCCCTCATAATCTTCTTTTTCTAACTTGTCGTGTAAATTCTGCAGTTGTTTGATGTGTTCTTTAAGTACTTCCAGAACGTTTTCTCGATTTTGTTTGAAGATAGGGGTCCACATGTCAGGAGATGACTTAGCCAGTCGGACTGTGGACTCGAAACCGGAACCCGCCAGCTCGAAAATTCTTCCTTGCGATTTTTCTTTCTCCAATACTGTCAAAGCCAAGGCGAAAGAGGTGAGATGAGAAATGTGAGAAACATACGCTGTATGCATGTCGTGTTCTTCCGCATTCATGAAGATGGATTTCATCTCCAGTACGTCGGTGATGGAGTCGGCCAATTCGAAAGCATCTTCATCTGAATTGAAGGCGTCTACGTACACCATATTTTTGTCTTTAAATAGGTTAGGTAGAGCCGCTTCGGGACCGGAATATTCTGTTCCGGCCATAGGGTGAGCCGCCACATAGCGACCACGATTAGGGTGGTCGTCAATTTTGTGAAGAATGTTAATTTTGGTTGACCCCATGTCGATTACGACTTGGTCTTTCACCTTATTGAGGATATAAGGAGCCAGCTCGAGGATGGCATCCACGGGTGTCGTGAGGATGATCACCTTTGCTTGGCTGATGGCCTCATCCAAATTCATGATTTCGTCTACCAATCCTAGCTGTATGGCTTTTTTCTGGTTGATCTCATTCTTATCAACTCCGATTATTTTGTCGGCAAATTTCGTTTCTCGTAGTTGGATAGCAACGGAACCTCCTATTAACCCTATTCCGACAATTGCTATATTCATAAGTAATGTTTCAAATTAATTGTTAAAGATTTGCTTTGATACGTTCTAGTGCTTTGTCCAAGGTTTCTTTATTGGCACAAAGACTTATGCGTATAAACTGCTCTCCTGCAGATCCGAAAATACCTCCCGGTGTAATAAATACTTTAGCTTCGTAAAGTACTTTGTCACTGAGTTGGTATGCATCTTTATAGTTATTAGGAATTCTTGCCCATACGAAAAGTCCGACCTGATTAGTGTCGTAATCGCATTGCAAAATGTCCATGATGGCATAAACCTTTTCACGGCGGGCAGCATATTCTTTGTTGAGCTGGCTATACCAGGATTTATCTAGGCTGAGTGCCTTGGCTGCTGCCAGCTGTAAAGGCAAAAACATGCCTGAATCCATATTGCTCTTAAAACGAAGAATCTCATTAATCCGCTGCTCACTGGCTGCCAACATGCCCACACGCCAGCCCGCCATATTGGAAGACTTGCTCAGTGAATTAAGTTCTATAGCTACCTCTTTAGCACCCTCTACGCTCAAGATGCTTTCTGGATGTTCATTAAGGATAAAGCTATATGGGTTGTCATGACAGATGAGTATATTGTGTTTTCTTCCGAAAGCGATAGCCTTCTCAAAAAACTCTTTATTTGCTAGAGCACCCGTAGGCATGTGCGGGTAGTTGAGCCACATCATCTTTACGCGCGACAGATCCTGCGCTTCCAGCGCTTCAAAATCTACGAGCCAGTGATTTTCGGGGCTCAAAGTATATGGCACAGGAGTAGCTCCCGAAACTTTTACGGCACTCATATAAGCCGGATAACCTGGATTAGGGATTAATACTTCATCACCTTCCTCAAGGTAGGTCATACAGATGTGTACTATCCCTTCTTTTGATCCGATAAGAGGTAAAATTTCTGTATTAGGATTTAACGTAACGCTATAATATCGCTCATACCATTCGGCAATAGCCTGACGTAATGCTGGAGCTCCTTTGTAGCTTTGATAGCCGTGGGTGTTAGACAGCTCCGCCTGCTCACACAATACTTTAATCACCTCCGGATGAGGAGGAAGGTCAGGACTGCCGATACCTAAATTGATAACCTGAGCGCCTGCCTTATTCATTTCATCAATCTCTCGAAGCTTTTTGGAGAAGTAATATTCTTCCGTATGCTGTAATCTTCTCGCAACCTGAATTTCCATCAAAATTTGTATTTGTTGCTAAATTTATAAAAAGTAAATCAGTTTAATGAAATAATACTACAGAATTGTCCTGAGTTTTTATATTCTTTATTTTATCAGCGCTTTGCAACAATTTTAATGTATAAATTTTTAATCCTTTCAAAGCAAAAGCTTAATTAGTACTTTTGCTTAACGAGAATTTATTGAATGAAAACATACTTTAGATTATTATCCTTCGCAAAGCCAATAGAGAAATACGCTATTCCTTATATATTGTGCACTATTATTGCTTGTTGTTTTTGGGACACTCAACCTAGCTTTATTAGTGCCTCTTCTACATGTCCTTTTTAAGGGAACAGGAGATGTAGAGGTAACAGCAAGTGAGGTTATTACCAAACCTACAAGCTTCAGCGATCTTGGAGGATGGTTCACCTATTATACGGATAAGTTGTATTACGACTTAGGGCCTTATGAAGCATTGAAGTATGTGTGCGTGGTGATTAGTTTTTTCGGTATTTATCAGCAATCTTGTTCCGCTATTTCTCACAGCGTATCATGGAAAATCTTCGTATCCACACATTGTTGAACTTGCGTAAAGCCGTTTTCAACAATGTCATGGACTTGCATCTAGGATATTTTACCAACCAGAGAAAGGGTGATATTATTTCCAAAATAGCGTCTGATGTTCAGGTGGTACAGTTTTCTGTTACAGCTACATTACAGGTTATTTTTAAAGAGCCACTTCAGTTGATAGCCTATTTGGTTAGTTCTTTTTTCCCTTTCGGCCAAGCTTTACTTTTTTCTCGTTGCTGGTCATTCCTGTGTCCGCGTTTGTCATTTCGAGGATAGTCAAAAAACTTAAGTCTCAGGCTAAAGAAGGTCAGGAGTCTTATGGAAAGATGATTTCGTATTTGGACGAGGCACTTACAGGAGTGAAAATAGTAAAAGCTTTCAATGCCAGCCGCTTTGTAAAAAAACGATTCAATGCTGAAAGCGAGCATTACTCAAAGGTTATGCGTCGTATGGCGCGTCGTCAGCAGATGGGTTCTCCTGTGTCAGAACTGTTGGGCGTGATTATGGTAGCTATCATCCTGCTATATGGAGGCTATATGGTGCTTGAAGGTACGGGAGAGCTTCAGGCAGCAGAATTTATCACATATATAGGCATTTTCTCGCAGGTGATGCGTCCGGCAAAGGCGCTGACGGATTCCTTTTCGAACGTTCATAACGGAATTGCGGCAGGAGAGCGCGTGTTGGACCTTATTGACGAGAAAAATAAGGTTGAAGATGCAGAGGATGCAGTTGAGGTTTCTTCTTTTGAATCGGCTATTCAGTTTAATCATGTGGACTTTGCCTATGGCGATAAACAGATATTATACGATATCAACCTTACTATTGAGAAGGGACAGACTGTAGCATTGGTAGGACCTTCGGGCGGCGGTAAGTCTACTTTGATTGATCTTATTCCTCGTTTTATGGACGTGACGGCGGGAGAAATTCTCTTCGACGGCAAAAATCTTAAAGAATTAAAACAAGATTCTTTGCGTGCCTTGATTGGTACGGTGAATCAGGAGTCTATATTGTTTAATGATACGATATTCAACAATATAGCTTTCGCCAACGAGTCAGCTACACAGGAAGAGGTGGAGGCCGCGGCGAAAATCGCTAATGCTCATGAATTTATTATGAAGACTCCGGAAGGCTATCAGACCAACATCGGTGACCGAGGGTCAAAGCTGTCGGGAGGCCAACGTCAACGTATATGTATTGCACGTGCCGTACTAAAAAATCCTCCAATCATGTTATTAGACGAGGCTACCTCARCCGTCCAGCCTTGGATACCGAATCCGAAAGACTTGT
>NZ_JXAC01000076.1 GCF_000814685.1 Sphingobacterium sp. T2 | reverse complement strand
GATCTGTCGAAGTTCATCTCTTAGGAATGGTTTTGTTGCTCATATTCTTAGGTTATATTTTTTTGGTTCTTAACAGTTCGGTTTAGCGCCGATGTATAAAGTTAAGAACAGAGCAAAAAGGAAGTTGTTAATCCATTCCTAATGGAATGTTAACAGATTGTTAATAGGAGGGTAAATGGTTGTAAAAGAGGTTGTTTGTGTTTTATTTAGGGCTTATTCTTCGAGTTTGAATATAAATCCTACACCATATATGTTCTCGATTTTTACGGTAGAAGAATGGTTGAGGATTTTTCGAAGTCTGGAAATAAACACATCGAGGCTGCGTCCCATGAAGTAGTCATTTTCTCCCCATACGGCAGTGAGGATTTCATCTCTTTTGAGGACTTTGTTTTTGTGTGTGAAAAAATATTCCAACAAGTCTACTTCACGTTGTGTCAATACGATAGGCTTTTCGTTAGCTACGATAAGCTGCATGAGGCTGGTGTCGAAAGTGACATCTGAGGTTTGAAAGAGGGTATGGGTAGGCGAGGGCTGTACATCATGGTCGTGAAAGAATCCTGACCGACGTAATATCACCTTGATACGAAGTATAAGCTCGTCTATATCGAATGGCTTAATAATATAATCTTCGGCCCCCATATCGAGTCCATAAATGCGGTCCTTTTTCTCGTTTCGTGAGGTAAGGAATAGGAAAAATAAATCTCTGTTAAGTTTTTTTATCTGTTCGGCCACTTCAAAGCCATTGATGTCAGGAAGTTGAATATCCAAGATGACTAGGTCATAATTTATTTTGGCAGCGATGAGGTCTACAGCCTGCTTGCCATGTCGCACCCATGTTACTTCAAAACCTTTCAGCTCTAGGTATTGTTTTACGACATTACCTAAATCCATCTCGTCCTCAACAAATAATATTCTCGCTGACATATTACCTTTTTCCGTTAATTTTAATAGTAAATTTTGTGCCTTTATCTATTACGCTTTCTACTGCAAGCTCCCATCCGTGCAGGTTTACAACCTGTTGTACATAGAAGAGTCCTAGTCCCAACCCTCCTTCTTCCACTCTTTGCTTGCCTCTGAAGAATTTTTTGAAAATATGCTTTAAGCTTTTCAGATCTATTCCTACACCATTATCTTGAATTTCGAGATGTATGTTTCCCTCTTTTGGATATACACGGATATTGATGATTTTCTTGTCGGAAAGGTTGTATTTTATTCCATTGTCCAAGAGGTTGTATATCATGGTAGTGAATAGCACCTTATTCATCTCTATGTCGTTGATGTCGCCTTCAATTTCCGGAATAATGGAAACATTGGCATCTAACTTTAAGCTGTAATCTTCCAAAATTTCCATAAGTACGGAAGGTAGATAATATTTTCTTTTATCTAGATTTATGCGGGAGAGCCGGGAGATCATCAAAGACTGGTTGATAAGTTTTTTCAGGCGGATGGTTTGTCTTTTGATGACGGCTATCAGGTCGAGAGCTTTGATATTCTCGCTATTGCTTATTGTGTCTTTCAGCGACTGATTAGCCACAAGAATGGTGGCGATAGGGGTGTTGAACTCATGAGATATACTGTTGATGAAATCGGAAGTCATGGCTGTCAGCTTTTTCTGCCTCATCCAATTTCTATAAGTAATAAAGTAAATGCCTACTACCATCAGTATAGAAAAGATGGCCAGCAAGAAGGTAGGCAGCATAGCTTTGAAAATCTGTAGCGTACGGTTGTCCTGATCTACATATAGGGCAAATGTTATCTGGTATGAATTAGGTGTATAGGCGCTTACGGTATATACACTTACACTGTTTTGTTTGTCCGTACGTTCTAGTGTGCCTGCAATAATATCTCCATTGGGATGGGAGGGCTGTATGCCCGGTACATTGGGTCTGAAGACAGGAACATAGTGCCTACCGTCAAACGAAAGACTGAGATGTTCGATATAAAGCCCGTATTTGAGCTCTTTATTTAAGTTGAACTGTCTTACAATAGCGGGAAAGATACTATCCATATTCTGGTGGAGCCTTAGCTCATGGATCATCTTTCTCCAGTCCTCAGCTAATCTTCTCTCATAGGCGGTCCTATCACTGAAATACAATTTTTTATATAAGTCCATATTAGGAATAATATGGCTGTCTATGATTTTTTGCGCTCCGGGATACAACTTGTCGTTGCGTATCAAGGCGCTATAATTTTCATGGATAATATCTTTTTCTTTGAGATAGTATTGGTTGTTTTCCAGCTCAAAGGTATTGTAAATAAGTTGAAATTGCACAATCACAAGACACAGCAGGCTGAGTATAGCCACGATGCGATAGATGCTATGTGATTGGACATTCATGGGTAATGTGTTGTCTTGGTTAGAAAATTCGGTTAAATATAGCCCTAAATTGTCAAACGTCAATATCTTTTACCGCCTCAAGAATAAATTTTATTATATTTTTTTCTTGTTAGATAAAACCGTTATTCTATCAGGAAGTATCCGATTAAGTACTTTCGACTATTTTTTTTAGCGTTTTCCCATTGTATTAATTAGGCTTGGAAGGGAGAGAAGGGGATAAAACTTAAAGTATTGTTTCTAACTTGGAGAATGCAATCTTAGTCTGCTCTTTCGCTTGAGGGAAAACGAAAAAAGCTCAACCTTACTGATTGAGCTTTTTTTTGTGATCCCGCTGGACTCGAACCAAGCACCGATCATACATTAAAAGTGTATTGCTCTACCAGCTGAGCTACGGAATCTCCTTCGTTGTTTGAAGTGTTGCAAAGGTAGGCTTTTTATATGAAAGTGCAAATTTATTTTTGGATTTTTTTACAAGAAAAAGCTAACCTCTTTGCTGTGAACGCATTATTTTTAATCTGAGGATTCTTGATAGTAGCTTAAGCAACTTATGGATAGATAAGTGGAAAATATTTTGTTGAAGGGAGAAGAGCATCTGAGATTTTCTTTTGTTAAAATTTGTTAAAACGCTAAACAAACACTTGACAAAGTGTAAAAAGTACACTATCTTTGTGTCATCATAATTTAGGTTTATAATTGGTTATTCGAAAGGTTTTCATTCTCCCCGTTTGAAAACCTTTTTTTTATTATATTGATAATCAGGGAATTAAAATTTTTAGTTCTAAATAAATAATTATTTTGGTTGTAAAGGTTTGGAATTTAGTAAGTTAAATTACTATATTTGTATAGGTTTAGGTTGATTTACCTCGGATGAGGTTTACGAGTCCTAAGAATTCGCTCGGGTTCGTTGGACTTGAAAAAAACAAGGGGATCTTGCGATCCCCTTTTTCTTCATATTCAATCCTGATTTTAATATCATTAATTTTCAATAAGTTCTAGCTCAAAGCCATAGAATATTTCCGTGAAAAATTTTCCTTCAGAAAAATATCTGCATTTGAATTGACTGTGTCTTTCATCAGGGAATTCTTTCACAATTTCCATAATGTAAAGTGTGGTATGAGGAGCTAGAGCTCTGTGTCTAGCCGTTTTGTTGGGTCTAATTATTTTTTTTTTGCATGCATCATTGGCTCGCAGTTAGATGTATTAAGTAAGTTCACAAGTGTATTTTCTGTGATTATGTGTGTATCACATTAAGATTCTCTATTTGTGTTTCTTTTGTTAGTGTGATATATTACTTCAGCTGTTGAGCTGTTAATAATTGATTTCACTTTATACAGCAACGATTTACAATATCTGAAAACTCATGTCCGTAGGCTGATATATGTTTTTCATAGTAATTCTACTGGCCGCAAAGATACGAAAAAAATAAATTTGCAAAAATAAAACTAGCTGTATTAGAGGGTGGTAAGGAAAATTATAGTGAGTTAAATTGAATTTCTTTAATGGATAATGCGTGAGTTTTAGTAGTGTGATATATGAAGTTATATATAATAAGATAGTTATATAATCATCTTTTCTCTTTTTTTGTTGTGGGAAAAATAAATACTTTTAGATGAATAATAAAAAAGTGCGTTTATACGAAATAAACGCACTTTTTGGCGAAAAACGTACCCGCGGCGGGAGTCGAACCCACATCGGCAGAACCGGAATCTGATATTCTATCCATTGAACTACGCGGGCGTTCCGCAAAAATAAAATTTTTTGTTAAAAATCCAGCTTTTTAAATGATTAATGATGATGATGATCTTCTTTCACCAGAGGTACTTCAAAAACTAATTTTAGGTCTACGCTTCCAACCGAGATATCAGGATTATTCCAGTCTGAAGCTTTAAGCGTTTGTTTGGCCGCAGCGGTAAGATGACGCATGATATATTGGAGTTGAACTTTTTTGTCCCCTTCGTGAATGGTGATATAGTTGCTGATTCCGACATTATGTTCATCACCATATTCGAAGGACAAGATTTTTTCGTCCGCGCCTAACAGGAAGGCTTGATGGTTTTCCGGTTTGTTGAGGAAAGTCTGTTGTACCTCACGCTTCAAAAAGTCGTAAGCAATAAGGTCCATCTTATAGGTATGTCCTTCTTCTAGGTCTACATGAGCTCCTGCTTCCGGCAGGAAAGTTTTATCGTCAAATTTTATTTCCTGAACTTCTTCACCTTCTACTGGCAGATAGCTAACTTTTCCGTCTATCTCCTGCTTTTCAACGGCTGTAAAAATAAGTTTAGCTCCTCCCAATTCTTCCTGATCGATTTCAGGTGTAGGTTCATCTTTTGTGCAGCTAGTAAGACTTAATAAAGCAAAAAGAATAAATGCGTACTTTTTCATAAGATTATTGTTTTATAATGAGTAATTAAATTTGATGGCTCAATATTTCTCCCTTTACTGTGGGCATAATATCTTTAACCTGTCCAAATAGTTTTTGTATTCGGTGTTGAAAAGGTTCTCTGCAGCTATGCTGAATAACAGATTACGCTTTTCTTTAAGGGCAAAGCTTTTACTGTATATCAGGTCAAACAGATGGTAGGATGGCGGCGGTACATCGAAGTCGGAACCTTCCTCAAAACGTGTTTGTGTTCGCTGAAACTGATGTTTGAGTTTCAGATAATGCGCGTTTTCATTGTGCTTGTTGATACGGAAAACCAGAGATTGTTGTAACCTATCTCCCGGAATATTGGGAAAGAAGCTATTGTCCTGCAAATTTTTGGCATGAACGAAGCTGTATTGAAGTTGATAATCCCACCGTTGAGCAAGCCGTAGAGAAGCATCTATATCTACGCCATAGAAGAGGGCGTCGGCCTGGCTATAGCGGAAGATGGGGAAGGTGCCTCGTATAGTCTGTCTGAACTCCTTCGGGCTAGGTTTGTTATAAATATAATCTTTGATAAGTTGGCCATACATCTCGGCATTAAGGTTGAATCTGTTGCTATTGTAGTGTATGCCATTAATCCATTTCGTTGCCTTTTCGGATCGGAGATTTAGGTCTCCGATTTCGTAAGTTGCCGTGCCGTGGTGTAACCCTTCACTATACAGCTCGTTAGCAGAAGGCGCGCGCCAGGCGAATGAGAGCGTGCTGTTCCATGAGAGAAAAGGCGTTATGGAGTAGCGACTATTCACCACGCCGGACAGATTATTGAAGGTCTTACGGTCCTTTAGTAACACCTGAGGGATGGTGCCGTCATCGTTTCTTCGGTCATAGTCGTACCTATAACCTGCGGCATCAAAATATTTGAAATCATAGCGTAGTCCCAGCTGCACCTCTTCTTTACCGAAGGAAAAGAGATGGTTGGCAAAGGCGGCAAAACTATGGTTGTCAAAATTTGGAATGAAAGGTGTAGTACCTGTTCCTGGCGTGTTGTTGTTTACCTGCAGCATACCGTGTATACCTAGCAAGGAGGTTCCTCTTTTTAGGACGATTTCCAGTTGTTGGGTTGTAAGGACCATGTCGGCCATAGGAGTTTCTTCACTTTGTACTCTCCGTAGGTCAAATTCTTTGCGATGGTTCTTCTGTATGCTGTAATTAGATTCCAATACAGTGTGGCTGTTCCATTTATAGCGATAGGATATTTTTCCTAGCAGATGTTGGACTTCCTGTTTTGGAGCTCCAATAGTATAGGAAAAATGATATTGCTCGATAGGTCTTCCTAGCTTTATCCTTTGCTGTATATCGTCGATATTGCCTATATGTGCTCCTTGGAAAATGCCTGTTTGAGTCTTAAATTGCGTTAGCAACACCGCAATCTGATGCTTTTCTTTGTGGTATTGAGAGAGCATGTTGGCATGAAGATCAGCTTTTCCCGTATTTCCGAGATAGTATTTAGCGCTGCGAATGTTGCCACTTCTCGCGGCAGTCAGACCTCCTTGCACGGAGAAAGCACCAGACTTTCTTCTTATCATCGTATGCAAATAGCCTTCTCTTCCGTTGGTGTTGAGGCCGCTGTTCACAGATAGGGAGGACCCTTGATTTTCATCGGAAAGAGGGTTTTCTAACAAGATTAAGCCTCCCAAAGCATCGGCTCCATAGCGGAGAGCGTCAGCATGTTTGATTACCTGTATTCGTTCATAAGCAAAAGGATCGATTTCAGGAGCATGGTCTAGTCCCCATTGCTGGCTTTCATGTCTAATCCCTTGGGTAAGAATGAGAATACGATTGCCGTAATGACCATTGATAATGGGTTTAACAATGTTGTTGCCGGTTTTGAGTGTGTTTATACCGGCAATGTCGGAAAGCATTTCTCCCAGATTCTTGCCTTCCGCTTCTTGTCTGCTCTCTTTGCGTACAGTATTGATTCTATGGGAAAGATTACGCGCAATTCTAACCTCCTCAATCTGATGGGGTTGCGAAGAAAGTGAAATGATTATACTGGTGTCTTGTTGTAAGTCTATCTCTTTGCTGTAAGGAATAAAGGTTTGATGCTGAATGGTAAGCTGGATTTTTCCTTTTGGAAGATTCGGGAAGATGAATTCTCCATTACGGGAGCTTATCGTTTTCTTTTCTCCGACACGCACAAGTACATCGCTCAAAGGTATTGCCGTTTCAGACTCTAAAATTTGGCCACGAAGTACGGCTTGCTGTGCTTTAAGATGCCAAGACAAAAACATTAAAACTACCGTCGTTAGGATTCTAAACATATTGCTGTGTTTGTACAGCTGCAAAAATATCGTAAATGCATCAATGTTGCAAATAAAATGCATCAAAGTTGCGTTTGTGTTTAGAAAAAAAAATTTTTTTCTCCTAATTGTTGTCAGAAAAAGATAAGTATAGTGGTGTTTTATTTAAATATTAATCTTGAAGTTTATATTTCTTAAGGAGCATGATAATAATTACAAGGGTGGATACTAGAAAAAGCACCCACGAGATTATGGAGACGCCTGCAAAAGAGATTTGAGATGTATCCGCCAATAGACAGCCGCCGATGAATGTAGTAGCTGCGGTAAATAACATTCGGTTTAAGGAGTCGCTACGTTGTTTTTGTTTGCGGTATCTATCTAGTTCACGACATACTACATCTATTTTTAACGATTCTCCGTTAAGTTTATCGAAAAGTGAACCGACATGTTGGGGTGCTGTGGCAAGGAGACGTTTCACTTCCCAAAAGGTGCTGACATTATCTTGGAGAAGCTTGGTGGGGTCTATACGCTGAGACGCTATCTTCTGTATGTATGGTTTTATCTTTTCAATGATGTTTATATCGGGAGCCAGTTCTCGTCCGATACCTTCCATGAGGACTATACCTTTCACGAGAAGGTAGATATGTTCCGGCATGATGACATTATTTTCGTTGAGAAGGTGAGAGAATTTGCTGAAAAGACTCTTTATGTTGAGCTCTTCCAAGGAGTGACTGTCGATGATGTCTAACAATTCTTCTATAGCACGTTGCAGGCTTTTCTCACTTTTAATGTCGGCATGGATAGCCATTTTTTTGAGGGTGCTGACTAATCGTGCGGCATCTTTATAGATGAAATATACGACAAGGTCTTCCAATAGCTCTTTGTCTTTGGGAGACATCTTGGCTACAGCTCCCAAATCCAGAAAAGCAATCTGACCTTGTGGAGTTACTAAAATGTTGCCCGGATGAGGGTCGGCATGAAAGAATCCGTGATCCAGCAGTTGCGTCAGATATAGTTCAAAGCAGTGGTCGAGAACAACTTCTGGATTGAGAGACCAGTCGGTGATTGATTTTTTTGTTCGTTTATTTTTGTTCCCTCCACAAAGGAAATACATAGTACGTTGTCATTGCTTAGTTCAGGATATCCTTTCATTGTAAGGATATTTGGGGTTCCGCGGAAGTTGCGTTCGAAGATTTGTATGTTCTTCAGCTCATTGTTGAAAGAAAGTTCTTCCAGCAGGCTTTTAGCGAAAGCTTCAAAAACATGCTTCAGGTTAATTTCGCGAACGATGCTGTAATAGCTACTCAGCACATCGATGA
>NZ_JXAC01000075.1 GCF_000814685.1 Sphingobacterium sp. T2 | reverse complement strand
CCATTATTGAGAACTTCTTCGGTATTATAAAATCTGAACTATTCTATCTCAAAAAGGACCATGAAATCGATGAACTTAAACGGGATATAAAGAACTACATTGAATACTATAACAACGATCGAATAAAACTCAATCTAAAAGGAATGAGCCCGATAAAATATCGAGCTCATCACATAGACAATTAATTTTTAACTTTGTCCAACTTTTAGGGTGCACTTCAAAACAAGCCTCTTTTTATTTCTCCGTCTGTGCATCATAATTTTGGCAGCGAATTTGATACTTTAAATTAAAAAACTTTACATTATGAAAAGACTTACCTTAACCTTAATCTTAGGTTTCGCAACCTCGCTTATCTTTGCACAGCAAAAAATTCTGTTCAAACTTACCCCTGAATTGAACCAACCTGTCAAATATGAGATGGTGATGAAAATGGACATTCAGGCCGAACAGATGATGATTATGGACATTATTTCAACGTATAGCATGACCGCCACAGAGGCTACAGCTGACGAGTTGACCATCACTTCCACATTCGATAAAATCACCATGGACATGAATGCAGGATTAGTAAGCATGTCATATGATTCTAGCAAGGAACCCAATGGACCTGCAGAACAAGCCTTAGCACAGCAGATAAAGCCGGTATTGGAAAAGCCCATAACCTCAAAAATCAACCGATTTCGGAAAAACTCTTTCCATAGACGCTCCGGAAGCACAAGGAGCCATATTTGACAAACAAACTATGGAGAAGATGTTTACAACCCAATATCCGGACTATGCTATTGCTCCGGGAGAATCATGGACCGAAGAAAATGAGCTACCAGAATTCAACGCCGTAGCAAAGACCACATACACTTTCGTGGAAAAAAACAATCAAGGCTATAAATTCAATATTTCGGGCTCTGTAATAGATAATGAAGGGAAAACCGTGGGAGAGACAAAAGGATATACCATTTCGGATCCGAAGACTCTTCTTACCATCTATACGCAATCTGAAACGGATTTAGAAGTTTCGGGAGCCAAGCTGAAAACCTCTATGGAGCTTAAGAAGCTATAAAACAAAAAAATCTCAGCACATATGCTGAGATTTTTCTTAACTAGTATTTTTATTAGGCGTTAATTTCTGCTTTATATTGGTCTGCAGTCAACAAGCCTTCAATATCTGCTGGATTATCTAATTTGACACGGATAATCCATCCTTCTCCATAAGGATCTGTGTTGATCAACTCCGGAGAGGCGTCGATAGCTTCATTTACGGCGATAACTGTAGATTTTGCCGGCATAAATAAGTCTGACACAGTTTTAACGGCTTCTACAGTACCGAATACTTCGTTAGCATCAACCTCTTGATCTAAAGTATTGATATCAACAAATACGATGTCACCTAATTCGCGTTGCGCAAAGTCTGTGATACCCACCACAGCTTCGTCACCTTCTACACGAATCCATTCATGATCTTTCGTGTATCTTAAATCTGCTGGAAAATTCATTATTATACGTTTTTTCCAAAAATATGATTATTCTTTGACATAAGCAAAGAGATTGTCCGTATTTTTAGCCTTATGAATTCACAAATAGAAAAGCTTTACCATATTAGTAAACAGCCATCAAGACTTATTTTGGGGTTGATGTCGGGCACCTCTCTGGATGGTCTAGACATAGCCCTCTGCCGAATTCATAATGCCGGCATAAATACTAAGCTGGAGCTGCTGAATTTCGAGACGGCACCCTATACGGAAGAATTCCGAAACAGAATACGCAGCATATTTGCCAAAGATACAATCAGCCAACAGGCTCTATGCGGAATAAATGCCTATATAGGGCATGTACATGCTGACCTTATAAATCAAACCTTAGCTAAGTGGAATATAAATAATGAGGACATAGACCTTATCGCCAGCCACGGCCAGACAGTATATCATGCTCCCCAGAGTCTAACAAAAGATATCGCTCTGCCAAACAGTACCCTACAAATTGGTGATGCCGACCATATTGCAGTGAAAACAGGAATAATAACCGTGGCCGACTTTCGTCAAAAACATGTAGCTGCAGGTGGCGAAGGAGCACCCTTGGCAGCCTATGGCGACTACTTACTTTTTACCGACGTACAGGAAAACCGTTTTCTTTTGAATATCGGAGGAATATCCAACTTCACTTTCTTGCCAAAGGCAGGCTCTTCGCTTCAGGCATTTGCCACTGACTTAGGACCCGGAAATACCATGATGAACCAGTTTTGCAACAAGCATTTCGGTCTTGAAATGGACAGAGATGCCTATCTCGCTTCCCAAGGGCAAGTTAACAAAGCGCTATTGGACGCCCTTATGCAAGAAGAATTTCTTACGCTAAACTTTCCTAAGACTACGGGACCAGAGCTATTCAACCTCACTTACCTAGAAAGGAAACAACAACAATCCCACACTACAGACATCCCTAAAGAAGATATCTTAGCAACACTGAATGCCTTCTCTGCCAAAGCTATTGCCGAAGGAATTAAACGGGTAGCCCGACACTTGGATAAGGTAGCAGTATACATCAGTGGTGGAGGTCTGCACAATCCCTTACTGATGAAAAATATTCAATCATTCCTCCCGGATATCAAGATAAGTTCTATGGCTGCCATAGACATGAATCCGGATGCTAAGGAGGCCTGCCTTTTTGCCGTGCTAGCCAACGAAACGGTAGCGGGCGAGCCCTCCAATGTAAGAAACATCAAAGACTCGCCCGCCGTATGTAATGGGAAAAATAAGCCTTCCTTATTAGTGTTTTGCTATCTCAAATTCTCGTGTGGTAGTAAAGGTGCGACCAAACATATCTCGCACACGAAACTCTATGGTATGCTTACCTACACTTAGGTTTGATGGTACGGCAGCTTTCCATATGTGAGTGCTTAGATTTGGATCTGACGGACGGGTACCTTTCAACAGCTTGTCGGAAGTATCCCATCTAAGCACTTCCATCAACAGATGTGGATCAAACGTTTCGGTCCTCTTCATCAATACCCACTGACCGCCATCAACACGATAGTCTATAGTATCCTTTGCTCCTCCCAGATAGTAGTTGACATACATACTTGCCCTAGAGTTTTTCTTCTTCTCAACAACCTTAGGCAAGAAGACATCCATCTTAAAGTCTTTCGGAGCACCACTGACATAGTAGTCTACCTCATATTGATTGCCCTTGAAGGTTACCACACCGTACCCCTTCTTCGTTCCGTCGGCCATCGTTGCCGGAGGTACGCCGCGCGAATCAGGCTCTCCGGAATACCAGTTGCCACTTGTCGTCGCCACGTTATAGTGATGATGTGGTTTATCCTGCTGCCATCCCAACTCCTTATCGATAAATATCTGTGTCTGATAATGGGTATGAGCAGACATAGAGAATGTATATGGAAAATCTTTCAATGCCTTGAACAGACGGAGGTTGTCCTTTTCTCGAACAGTATGCTTACCGTGATTCACAAAAGGAATATGAGCGCAGATAACTATTAGATAATCTTTTGGCACATATTTTAAGTCGTTTTCGATGAACTCCAGCTGGTCTTCGCGAAGTCCTCCTTCATACTGGCGCGGAGCGCCCTCACCGTGGTAGAATACGTCATCCAAAATGATGAAATGAACCTTACCCTTGTTGAAGGAATAATTATTCGGTCCGAAATGAGCTTTGAAACTGGCATCAGAAAGCGAGTCATGTGGCACGTCGAAATTAATGTCGTGATTGCCCATAACATTATACCATGGCAAGCCTATTTCTTTCATCACCTGTATATACGGCTGGAATAAATCCGGATTATTTCCCACCAAATCGCCTAAGCTGATACCGAACTCATAGTCCTTGACACCCCTCAATTCTTCTACCACACCGCGCTTAAGGTATTCCACCTCGTTGAGGTTATACACCTGAGGATCTCCAAAAACCAGAATCTTATATTCCTCCTTTTCCTGCTCAGGGTAAAGAGCAAAGTCTATCGATTTAGGGAGGGCACCTGTAGGTGCTACCCCTTTATATTTCGTGTTCTGCGCTCCTTTAGGGTTGTGGATATAGTAAAATTTAGGGAGGTTGTTACTGTCCACAGGAGTCATATATCCTGAGGGCTTGATGACAAAAAGAATCGTATTGTCGCCCACAGGCAAGCTATATTCTCCCTTTTGATTGGTCAAAACTACATCACGACCATTAGATACCGCAACATTTGGCAATACCCTTTCCTTTTTATCACGTTTGCCGTTTCGGTTTAAGTCTTCGTACACCACGCCTTTAGCCATCTGCTGGGCAAAGGTCTCCAAGGAGAAGAAAAGTAATCCCCCCAGTAAAAAGTGTTTGATAATGGATGTTCTCATAATATAGTAGATTTGTTGATTAAGGTTAGTATTCTATTGCTTCATGTAGGAAGTTTTTAAAATGTATGGTCCGCTGAAAAATGCTTACTATATCTTCCAGGGCAAAAGGCTTCAACACCTCCCTATCGGATAGAGGCTTATAGATAATGAAGCTTTTCAGCTTCAAATATTCGATAGCGGGATTGTTCTCTTCATAACCTGCCGGAGCCCTTACAAGTTTGTCTTCCTGCGACAAATCCTGATCCGACCAACCTCCTTCTTTCAGCGCCTCCTCAAAGGCTTCTAGGTTATAATCTATCTCTTGCCGTATTTTGTCCAGATGCTCCTTCTTTGGTCTCCAATAGCCTACAGCAAGAAAAGAATTGTCCGGCTCAAAATGTATATAGTATTCAGGACCATCGAGTTTACGTCCATCTATAGAAATTCCTGCAGCAAGCCACGTCTTATAGGGTGATTTATCTTTCGAAAAACGAACATCTCTATATATTCTAAAGAGACATTGTTTCGCCGAGATGCTATCCAGTATGTGTGGGTCGAAGGTAGACAGCTTTTGTATAAGAGCCTGAACGAAGTTTAGCATGTTGTCGTAAGACTTTTCATATTCTGCCTTATGGGCGTTGAACCACTCCCTATTGTTATTTTCCTTGAGAGCTCTACAAAAACATCAAAAGTAGATGTTGAAATCTGCATAGCTATCGAACCATTAATAAGAACAAAAACACTAAAGGTGCTGCCATCAACAGACCATCAAAGCGATCCAAGAGGCCTCCATGCCCCGGTAGAATATTTCCCGAATCTTTCACGCCAAGGCTGCGCTTAAGCATAGACTCTACAAGGTCTCCCAAGGTGCCGAACACACCGATGATGACGGCCACACACATCCATTCCCACCTCTGCAAAGTGCCAAAATACTGCTCTAAATTTAGGGATACTACTATAGCCAAAAGCACTCCTCCCACAAACCCTTCCCAAGTTTTGTTGGGCGATATACGTTCGAAGAGCTTTGTCCTGCCGAAACTTCGTCCCGCCAAATAAGCTCCCGTATCATTCGACCAAAGTATAATCAAAAATCCCAAAGGAATATATGGGTTAAAAGCTCCAGTGATAAAGCCCAACGCCACAAAAAACAAGAAAGGAATACAGGCGTAAATAATGCCTAAAAGTGTATATCCTATATCGTTGAATGGCAGTCTTCTCTTCTGATAAAGGCTACATATAAAAATGAATGGAGAATGTAGGGATAAACAACCATACATATTTGAAAGGCATATTGCCTATACAATGCCAACCTATCAATGCGGAAAGGACTATCGCCGAAATCAAGCCCAATACGGATAGTGGTTTATTCTCCTCGGACCTCACAATGCCATAAAACTCGTAAAGAGCTCCCAACCCTACCAAGCTGTAGAACACCGTAAACACTACCTCGCCCAATAGTAGAGCTCCTATCAGCACTACAATAAAAAAGAATCCCGTAATCGCTCTAGTTAACATGATCTTCCTCCGTATCTATACCACTATTTATCAATACATTGGCAAAAGTCTCTTCCTCTTGCTTCACATATAACTCTATCTTTCCAAACAGATAGGAAGAATCCTGTTTGTTAAGAATTACGGCGGCAATACCGTTTTCTTCCAGCATCTGTTTCACGATTTCAGCCTCATAGGCCTTCGTATAGGTTCTAATCTTAACCCATCCGTTCTCCATATTCTTGTTGATTTTTTGTCTTATTGTAAAATAATACTACCACCATAATGGTAAGCACGATACTCCCCCCATACATCCATAATGGGTAATCCGTAAAAGACTGCAGCTCTTCGAAAGTTTTTCCCTGCACGGTATAATAATAAGCTAAAATCGTTACCGCGGCGTTATTGACAAAATGGGCAACTATAGGAACCCACATATTTCTTGACCAAAGCAACATATAACCGAATAACACGCCCAATATCATTCGGGGGAAGAACCCGAAAAATTGAACATGTATAGCGCTGAAAATAATGGCTGTAAGCCACACCGCAACATGTCCGTTCTTTGCAATACGTAGGATGATATGCATCAGCACACCACGAAAGTAGTATTCCTCAGCTATGGCAGGCAATACGGCAAGAACAATAAGGTTGAGAAATAAAAAGCCTATATTGTCTACCATGGCAACTTTCTTGACCACCTCATTGGCAGCATCTTCCTGTTGACGCATCCATTCTTCTATACCCTTCCAGCTTTCAGGCAACGACATGTGAGCATTCCACTCCCCTATACGTTCCATAACAGGACCAACAGCCACAAGCATTGCTACCCCTAAAATACACAACAACACAACACTCTTATTTTCATAGGGAAAATAGTCGTTATAAGGCTCTCTTTTCTGCAGTAATACCGATGGAAGGTAAAAAGTTCCGAAAGTACCAGCCGCTAAGATGAGATATCTGAAAAAAGGAGATTGATCCAACAGATTCCCCCCATCAAACAGGCCTCCTCCCGAAAGAGATCCTACCACTATAGCCAAAACCTGAATACCAATACTCCATACGAAAGTCAATAATAGCAGATGGACCAGTGATTGCCAAGGACTACGTATTTGCAGCGGTGTTTCTTTCATTCGATAAAGTTATTAATAATTGTCAAAAAAAAGGGACCTAAAGGCCCCTTTATCATGAGTGTTAGTTTACACGAACCGGATCGGCAGGCTTTTTAATTTCTTTATAAGGATAGGTTTTCATTTCCTGCAATAGAATTTCTACGGTTTTTTCCAGCTGAGGATCTCTTCCCTCCAGCAGATCTTTAGGCATCTGCTCTACAAAAACATCCGGAGCTACCCCTTCATTTTCTATGATGTACTTTCCGTTAAGGTCGAAAATACCGAAGTTTGGCGAGGTGATACGTCCTCCGTCCAACAGACGAGGATATCCCGAGATTCCGACAAGGATACCCATAGTGGTACGTCCCACCAACTTTCCTAATCCTTTGAAACGGAACATATAAGGCAACATATCGCCTCCGGAACCCGCATTTTCATTGATAATCATCGCTTTAGGGCCGTAAATACCATTTCCAGGAGTGGTGAAAGGTTTTCCATCACGTATTGCCCATCCAGCTATAAGCTCTCTCGACAACAGGTCGATGACATAGTCAGCCACGGAGCCTCCTCCATTGTTACGCTCATCGATAAGCAAGGCCTTCTTGTCCATCTGAGCAAAATAATAACGGTTAAAGTTGGTATATCCTTCCTGACCGGTGTTAGGAAGATATACATAGGCAATCTGGCCGTTGCTTAATGCATCCACCTTCTTGCGGTTATTTTCTATTTTGTCCATCTGACGCAAAGAAAGTTCCTGCTCAAACGTAATAGGTTTTACCACGACATCTCTAGCCCCTTCCAACGCCGGCTTGCTATTGATTTTCAAGACCACCTGCTTGTTGACCTTATTTTCCAATAGTTTGTAAAGGTTCACTTCCGGAGACAGCTTAATTCCGTCCACCGCAACGATATATTGACCTTCTTCCACGTTCATGCCCGGTATAGCAAGAGGCGCTTTCAAAGAAGGATTCCAATCCAACGGAGTATAGATTTTATTAATCTTGTACATGCCGTTCACATATTCCAAATCGGCTCCCAGTGTACCTGTACGCACCGAAGGAGTGGACGGCTGATCTCCTGGGTAGATATAAGCATGTCCTACGACCAACTCGCCCATCATCTCGTTAAGCAGATAGCTCAAGTCCGAACGGTGGTTGACATACGGAAGGAATTTTTCATATTTGGCTTTCACTGCTTTCCAGTCGGCACCATGCATATTTTCCACATAGAAATATTCTTTCTGCATGGCCCACACCTCATTGAAGATCTGTTTCCATTCTGCTGCCGGATCTACTTCTATTGGCACGTTGCTGATGTTAAGTTTTGCTGTTCCCGGCGCCACTTTCTGCCCCGCATTGACAATGTAGAAATCCTCACCAGCCTGTACATCATCTTCTTACCATCGGCACTGATTACAAAAGAAAAGGCTCTTTCCACCAACACCTTTTCTTCGCCCTTTTCTAGGTCGTAAGCATTGATAGATCCGTTGCGAAGGTAGATCAACATATTCTCCACGTTACCGTTCAATACGTAATTACCTGCTCTCAACGGCAAAGCAATAATTCTACGGTTTATGTTGTCAAAGTCTACTTCTAGCTTTTTGTCTTTAGGTTTGTCTGGTGTTTCGGTCTTTTTACCCGCCAACTTTTTATCATCTTTAGGTTCCTCTTTTTTAGGGTTATCTTTTTTTGTTTCTTCTTTTACCTCCTCTTCATCACTTTGATCTTTCAAAAATCCAGGTGTATTCTTTGAAAGCACAAAAGCATACACGCTGAACGAAGGATTTCTCTCGTAAGCCGACATATGCAACCCTGAATTGGACAAGCCTACATTTGTACCTAGCCGTAGTAAAAAGAGATTATTTTCCGTCTCGACTGAAGGTAGGCTGTGACACATAGGACATGCCATCCGTAATCTGATGCGATGTTTTAGTGGTCAGATTATACATAAAGACTGCTGTAACGCCGTTGTTTAATGTCTTTACGTAGGCTATCCAATCCGAATCAAAAGACCATGAAGGCATAAATCTGTTGCCCACACGACCTGTGGCGGAAGCCAACTTATCCGAGTCTATAAGAACAACCTTCTTTGTGTTTACATCAACATAGTACAGATTAAGGTGGGCATCACAGTACACCAACTTCTTGCTGTCCGGAGACCACATAGGCTCGAAATAGAAATAGTCCTTTCCTAAGTCTATGTACGTTGGCTCATCCATGGCCTTTTGGTCACGAAGCACCAACTCATACTTACCTCGTGCATCCGATAGGTAAGAAATCCATTTGCCGTTAGGGGACCAGGAAGGATATTTCTCATGGCTTCCCGGACCTCTAGAGATGTTGCGAGCTTCACCTTTTTCTTTTGGCACAGAAATAATTTCTCCACGTGCTTCAAAGAGTGCTCTCTGCCCTGTAGGAGAGATATTATATCCTCGGATATCTTCGTTCATCTCCACATATTTGGATCGTTTATAAAGTGGATCTGCTCCTAAGGAAATCTTAAGACTATTCACTTTTTTGTTGTTGACATCCAAAATGTGTAATCTTCCTCCCTGCTCGAAAGCCAATTCATTGCCGCGTCCTTGCAAGGTACGAACATCGTAATCTTTGTAATTAGTCAGCTTTTCTATCTTCTTTGTCTTGACATCATAGCTGAAAATGTTTACAATCTTATCGCGGTCCGACAAGAAATACACTTTATTCCCTAGCCATACAGGCTTCACGTCGTTACAACGCTCTCCCGGAATGATTTCTACCTCTTTGGTTTGTGTATCAAAAATCCAAATGGAGGCCATGCCTCCTCCACGATAGCGCTTGAATGCTACTCTCTCTCTTTCGGTTGGGTCTGTATTTTTGATATATGCCCAATATCTGCCGTCCGGCGATGGGGAACCTTGGTATGCTTCCGGCATCATCAAAGGCGCATCCACCGGTGCTTTGGTATTGGTCTTATACAGCCTTGATCCGAAAGCATATTGATAATCTCTTGTTGCGGAGAAATACACTTCATTGTTGTTCAACCATCCTCGCATAATTTCTGCCGAAGGATGGAATGTTATTCTTTTAGGCTCTCCTCCATATAGTGGGATGGTGTATATATCCGTATTGCCGTCGTAGTTACCGGTGAAGGCAATCTGCTTCCCATCGGGAGAGAAGATAGGGTTCATCTCCACACCGGGGTTTGTGGTAAGCCTTCGCGGATTGTTTCCATTTTTATCCGCAATCCAAATATCTCCCCCATAGACAAAAGTAATATGAGAGTCACTGATACTAGGACTACGAAGCAATAATGTTTCTTCTTGTGCCTTTGCAGTAAATTGGGTACAGGCCAATGATAACAGTAAAACTGCAGAAAACTTATTAATCATAAATTTTGAATAAAAGGGTTAGTCTATTTCAAAGATAGAACTATTCATAAATAAGCAGCACTTTATATCTAACTTGTTGCAAAAAAAAGAGGTAAAGCATCAGCTTTACCTCTCTTCATATTGAAATACTACAAAATTACTCTTCTGAAGCAATCTCCTCATCCACAATGATGCGACCGCAGTGCTCACAGATAATCATCTTCTTGCGCAGACGGATTTCAGACTGCATCTGTGCTGGGATTTTGTTGTGACAGCCAGAGCAGCTATCACGCTCGATAGAAACAACCGCCAAACCGTTACGAAACGAACCGCGAAGCTTGTTGTAAACTTTGAACAAACGCTCTTCAATATTTTTGCTTGCTTCCTCCGCTTTTTGCAACAAAGCATCTTCTTCGATTTTAGTCTCAGCAGTGATAGTCTCTAACTCTTGCTTTTTGACTTCCAATTCTTTTTGAGCGAACTCTAAGTTGCTTTGTGTCTTTTCGTAAGCTTCAGTCTTGTTTTTGATCTCGAATTCTGCTTCACGGATACGTTTTTCACACACCTGAATTTCAAGACCCTGGATTTCTATTTCTTTTGAAATAGCATCATACTCACGGTTATTTTTAACCTCGTTCAACTGTGCTTCGTATTTTTTGATCGCCGCCTGAGCGTCTTTGATCATATTTCTACGCTTCACAATTGAATCTTCTAAATCATCTAATTCCGTTCTGATTTTACCAAGACGAGTTTCTAACCCAGCAATTTCGTCTTCTAGGTCAGCTACTTCCACAGGCAATTCGCCACGTACTTGACGGATTTTATCTATTTTGGTGTGGATCGATTGTAATGCCCACAACGCTTTTAATTTTTGTTCTACGGTTTGTTCCATTAACTGTAGTATTTTATTGGATTTGTATCTATCTCTGTCAATAGGACAGCAAAGTTAACAAATTTTTTCCGAATTATATCCAATAATAATTCTTGTGTAAATTGTTCTGACTCAAAGTGTCCTATATCGGCAATGATAATATCATCTTCTGCGTCGAAGAACTCGTGATATTTGTAGTCTGCCGTTATGAAAATGTCGGCGCCAGAACGTTTGGCCTCTCCCAGAAGAAAGCCTCCAGCTCCACCACATACAGCTACGCGGCTTATTTTTTTGTTCAGCAGCTTGGTGTGGCGTATGACATTAAGGTTGAGCTTCTGCTTCAGGTAAGCCAAGAAATCTTGTGCATCCATCGCTGTCTCTAAGTTTCCGATCACGCCGGCTCCCACATATTGTAATTTATTGTCCAGCGTAACGATATTGTAGGCTACCTCCTCATAAGGGTGAGCCGCCAACATGGACACCACAACTTTACGTTCGATATGTTGTGGAAAAACTACCTCAATTTTAGTCTCTTCGACACGCTCCTGAGTACCCACCTCTCCTATTGCGGGATTCGCGCCCGCCAATGGTCTAAAGGTTCCATAGCCCGCTGTATTGTAACTGCACTGATCGTAATCACCAATACTGCCGGCCCCTGCTTCGAAGAGCGCCTGACGCACATCCTCCACGTTTGCACGTGGAACATATACGGTCAGCTTCTTCATAATGCCTGATTTGGGGCTCAAAATAGCTGCATTTAAAAGCCCTAGCTTTTCGGCAATCTTTGTGTTTACTCCACCTAAGACATTATCCAGATTAGTATGGATAGCATACAGCGCGATATCGTTTTTTATAGCTTTAATAACCGTGCGCTCTACATAGGTTCTGTTGTTGAATCTCTTCAATCCTTTGAATACTATAGGGTGATGAGAAATGATAAGATTACATCCCTTGCGGATGGCTTCATCTACCACTTCCTCCGTACAGTCCAACGAAATCAAAACCTTATTTACCTCATCGTCTGGATTTCCTACGATTAAGCCCGAGTTGTCATACGACTCTTGATAGGCTAAAGGCGCAACATTCTCCAGATAGGATGTTATATCTTTTATCTTCATGCAATCTACTTTAACTTATCCTTCTTCTACACCATTTCTCAACAGTTCGCGATGTTCTTTTACTTTAAGGAAATAAAGAAAAAGAGCGACCATGTTTAAGATAAAAAGCACAAACCCAATGAACATGGGTAGCGGAAAATTGTAAACTAAAAACGTGCCAGCAAAGAAAAAACCCATCTTCTGGGTCGGATTCTCTTCTACTGCCTGCTTTCTGTCGTAAAATTCATTGTTCAACGAATCCGTAAGTCTCCTTACTACCACGAAATTCCAATATATATTGAAAAAGGGGAGCAACAGAAACCACACCTGCCCACGAGCAAGACATCGGTTTTCTTCTTTAATCAGCTGCAATGTCGAATCTGCCATCATGCAGAAAAGAATTAGCAGCACCAATCTTATCACAAAAGCCAAAAAAATGTAAGGAGCGTAAGGTAATATAGCTTGAAATTCGGGACTATTGAGTATCTCTTCCATTACTTCTCTTCTAACAATATAGCTACTAACTCATTAAGCTTATCAATCTGCGGATTATGGGAAGCTTCCAACTCCACTATTTTCCAGTTTCTTTCTTTTGCCTTCTGATAAAACGATAAATTCGTTCTTTTTCTTTACCTCCCTTATCGGATTCGTAAGTGAAAACATATGTTATGGGAAGTTTAGAAAGTCTGTCCATCGAAAAGTTCAGCGGCTGAATGAAACTTGCCAGGGGATGAGGCACATCGCGTGGTGTTTTTGTCGTATCCCTAACCCAAGCTGGAACGACTCTACCTCCTTCTATGGCAAGGGAACGCTGGGTATTGGATTCATCCATGCCCATGCTCTGCACTAATGACTGCCCTTCGCCAGGAACAACAGCGTCCAGATATACTATCTTTTTTATCCTTTCAGGGATGCTGTCCGCCACCCCGGTCACCACCATACCGCCATAGCTGTGTCCCACGAGGATTACCTCTTTGAGATCTTCAAAAAGAATGGTATTTACCACATCTTTAATGTGTGTTTTAAGATCTACAGACTCCGTATAAAGGTGATGTCTTTCGCCAAGCCCTGTCAAGGTTGGTCTGTACACCACCTGCCCTGCTGCTTGCAGTTGCTGCGCAGTTTTCTTGAACTGCCAGGCGCCACCCCATGCGCCATGCACGATAACATAGGTAGACTGTCCCTGAGCCCCTCCCAAGGTTACAATCATCAACACCAGGGTAAGAAAATATTTTAAACGCATAAATAAAAATACAAATACTTATGCAAACAATAAAAATATCGCCGGAATCTTATGTAAATCGACAGTACTACTTTTCCATTCTGCTACCGTCTTTGTTAAGATAGTTTGATTGGGAGCGGTAAGGTTGGCTGCCACACACAATTTGGTAGAAGGCTTGGCCACACGCAAGAGCTCCGCTAACAGTTGATTGTTTCGGAAGGGTGTTTCAATGAATATCTGCGTCATCCTTTCTCTCATGCTTTGTACCTCGAGTTCCTTGATTTTACGTGTTCGTTCCCCCTTATCGATAGGCAGATATCCATGGAAAGTGAATTTTTGTCCATTGAAGCCTGAAGCCATCAAAGCAAGCAGAATAGAACTGGGTCCCACCAAAGGAATTACCTGTATCCCCCGGCGATGGGCCTCCATAACCACCTCTGCTCCCGGATCTGCTACAGCAGGACATCCGGCTTCCGACATAAGGCCTAAATCTTTACCTTTCAACACGTTGGCAAAAACTTTATTATAATCCACCCCCTCACGGACATGCTTTCCATAGTCATGCAGGATAAGCTGGCTTTGAGGGATGGCCAAGCCCGCAGCTTTCAAAAACTTACGTGCCGTCTTCTCATTCTCTACAACATATTCGTCAATCTTATTGATGATGTCATGGTGAATAAGCGTATAGGACAGTTTCTCCGCCCCTTCTGCCAAGGGCACCGGAATTAAATAAAGTTTGCCTTTTTGCATAATATGCAAACCTAAAAAGAAATATCGACAAATGAGGGTTAAAAATATTTGGGTTTGGTAAAAGGTGTGGCTTTAGTATGTCCAAAAGGAACTCCAATGGAAAGCTCATGTGTCCCGCCATTCATCCCCGCAATCCTGTTAAGATTGTATTCAAAAGAATAACCTATCCGCAGCTTCGAAGGGGTATGAAACTGCGACAACAAAGCTATAGAACGGAATGTGCTGAACTTCGATAAAGTCTCTTCACTGTAATTACGACCGAAGAGTTTGGTTCTTGTACGATATGCCATGCCCACCCAAAATTTCTCATCAAAAATGGCCATAACGTTGACATCTAAGGACGTAGGGGTCTCCAAGTCATCTTTTATCAACAAACTGGGTCTGAACACCCACCCCGCATACATAGGAAGGGCTGCTCCCACCATAAAATAGGCGTGCGTATTCCTATACAGCCCTTCTAAAGAATTTTGATTGAACACAAAGTCCTCTCTGCTGTCAGCATCAGAAAAGAGGTCATACACCGCTATACCAACATACCACGATGGACTATAATAGAACGCTCCTAGCCGAATGTCGGGTCTCCATGTTGTGATAATTCCTTGCGGAACATATGGATCTTCTTCATCTATATAGGTTAATTCCCGACCATTAAGACTATATTGTGTCCATCCTCCTGCGAAGCCCAGACTTAGCCTTTGGGAATCTTCGGCATCAACCTGCAGGCGTAGAGCATAATTCACAAAAAAAGACGATGCCGATTGTACACCTATCTTATCGTAGCTTAACACTACCCCTGCTCCATGCCGCTTATATTCTCTATCCAGAATGCCATCTACCGATAGGTAACCCGACCGTGGTGCACCCTTCACGGAAGTCCACTGGCTTCTCAATCCCACCTGTCCGTACCAATCTTCCTTATACCCTGAATATGCAGGGTTAACACTTGAGGCATTAAATACATGTTGTGCAAAAGGAATATACTGTTGTCCATTTCCCGACTTTGGAAAGGATAACAAAACAAGAATGCCACAAACCGCCAGCCCCAAAAATCTCATGAATACTTAGTTTATAATTGATATACTATCAAATATACTATTATTACAGCAAGATTGGTAACAAACAAAAGCGGCAGTATCAAGATACTGCCGCTTCGTGTATGAATGGCTTTTACTTTTATGCATAAGCTTCTACAGGAGGACACGAACAGATCAGCATACGGTCTCCCTGAGATTCATTCACACGACCTACCGACGGCCAGAATTTGTTAACCTTCAAATAAGGAAGTGGATAAGCCGCCAACTGGCGTGAGTAAGGACGATCCCACTCGTCCGCAGAAACTACCGCTGCCGTATGTGGTGCATTTTTCAATACATTGTTTTTCTGATCTACCTCTCCGGCTTCTACGGCCGCGATTTCTTGGCGGATAGCGATTAAGGCATCACAGAATCGATCTAATTCGGCTTTGGATTCAGACTCTGTAGGTTCTATCATCAATGTTCCGGCCACAGGGAATGAAACTGTAGGCGCATGGAAGCCGTAATCCATAAGACGCTTAGCAATGTCAGCCACTTCGATACCTACATTTTTGAATGCCCTACAATCCAAAATCATCTCATGTGCACAACGTCCGTTTGCTCCTGCATACAATACAGGATAATGCTGCTCCAAGCGCGCTTTGATATAGTTAGCATTCAAAATCGCTGTTTTTGTTGCTTCTGTAAGTCCTTCTGCGCCCATCAAAGCAATGTAGGCATGCGAAATCAACAGAATAGATGCAGAACCGAAAGGAGCTGCCGACACCGCTGTGATTCCTTGTTCCGAAGAAACGTTAACCACGGCATGGTTTGGCAAGAAAGGAACAAGATGCTCAGCCACGCCTATAGGACCCATACCAGGACCACCACCACCATGAGGGATACAGAACGTCTTATGTAGGTTCAGGTGACATACATCGGCACCGATAAATCCTGGACAGGTAAGACCTACCTGTGCATTCATATTGGCACCGTCCATATACACCTGACCGCCATTTTCATGGATGATATTACAGATTTCTATAATAGACTCTTCAAATACGCCGTGAGTAGATGGATAAGTAACCATCAATGAGTTAAGGTTGGCAGCATGCTCTGCAGCTTTAGCTTTCAAATCCTCCACATCGATATTACCTTTATCATCTGTCTTTACAACCACTACCTTCAATCCTGCCATAGAGGCCGAAGCTGGGTTTGTTCCGTGAGCTGAAGCAGGAATCAAACATACGTTACGGTGACCTTCTCCACGGCTTTCGTGATACGCACGGATCACCATCAACCCTGTATATTCTCCTTGTGCTCCCGAGTTGGGCTGGAAAGACATCTTAGCAAAGCCAGTGATTTCACACAACCAGTCGTTCAACTCATTGATAAGCTGCATGTAACCCGACACCTGATCTACCGGAGCAAAAGGATGCAACCTTCCGAAACGTGCCCATGTTACAGGAACCATTTCCGTAGTGGCGTTCAGCTTCATAGTACATGATCCCAAAGGAATCATAGAATGACACAACGACAAATCTTTGGCTTCTAAAGATTTGATGTAACGCAACATCTCGTGCTCCGAATGGTACGAGTTGAAGACAGGGTGTGTCAGATAAGAAGAAGTACGAATCAATTCCGCAGGGATCGAGGTAATTCCCTAACTTCCTTTTTACTTCTAAGCTTTTCCCAATCCAAATTCCATTCCTAAGTTTTTCCTTGATTTTGGCAAAAACCTTAACAATAGTCTGAATATCTTGGTAC
>NZ_JXAC01000074.1 GCF_000814685.1 Sphingobacterium sp. T2 | reverse complement strand
TCCTTGATTTACAAAAGTATACCAGAGAGCATACGTTGGAGGTGGAAGGAGTACCTCTCTGAGTCGGTTCTAAGGTTCGTATTTCTACGCTCGATAGATCGCTTCGGATATTGTTTACGGATTTCCTCCTGGTTATGAGGGTCTCCTAGCAAAGTCCGTATCTGACGGTACACTTGTCCTTCTAACGATGGCAGAGTACACTTCTCTTCAAAGTCATCGAGCGACAGCTCAGAAAAGCGAACCTTAGAACCATCAGAGAGGTATCCTTCCACCTCCAACGTATGCTCTCTGGTACTTTTGTAAATCAAGGAGTTCGACCCGCAGGAGTTGTTACCGACCATCCCTCCAATCATGGCCCTATTGGCCGTGGAGGTTTCCGGTCCGAAGTACAAGCCATGCGGACGCAAAAACATGTTAAGTTCATCGCGTATCACTCCCGGCTGCACTTTCACCCACTGCTCATCCGTGTTGAGTTCCAAGATACGGGTAAAGTGCTTGGATACATCCACTACAATACCATTGCCCACCACCTGTCCTGCAAGAGAAGTCCCCGCTGTTCGTGGAATTAAAGAAGTGTTATTCTCTCGTGCAAAAGAGATCAACAATTCAATATCGGTTTCATTTTTAGGGATAGCTACAGCCAATGGTATCTCCCGGTATGCCGACGCATCGGTGGCATACAGCAACCTCATCTTTTCATCATAAAAAAGATCGCCCGAAAGCGATTCTTTTAATAACTGTAACTTCTCTTTCACCCTAAGAACCCTTTATCTGTGATGTATAGGTGCTCTCAAAAATCTTGTCTGCATTGTTGGTCTCAAAGCCATCACGACGATGTGAAGGACGGATTTGATCTTTAGGTAGATGCCTGAACTCCGGAAGTACCGAACGTTCCGCAAATTCTACATAGCTTCCTGCTATTTCCAAAGTCTTGCCGTCCGCAAAGGTAGCATCATATAATGCAGATACCGTACTGCTCTGACGCAACAGACCATCTGCACTGGTCTTAATAAGCCCTCCGGAATTATTGAGCTTCACGCCTATACTTACCAGAAAGTCGTTAAACGCTTCCAAAGTATTATATCCTTCCTTCAGCTCATGAATGCTAATGGTATAGTGGTTCAGATAGTAGCGGTTGTAAATCACCCATGCTGCATATTCACTCTCATTAAGCAGTGTTTGATACTCCTCCGAAGTAGGGAGCCCCCATAATGGTTTCTGCAGAAATGCCGCCACTTCTTCCCCATTGCTCAAATCCAAGTCATCCACAGGATCTGAAGTAATAGGATTGGTATATTTGTATATAATGTCCTGAGCTTCCTTACTCAACTCGTGCACACGCAGTTCCGACACGAAAATACGTGGATAACCTTCTTTTGGTGGAGAATACCAATAAGCATTTAACTTCTTCCCTTCAAAGTGGAAATAGTCACGCTTCTGATAACCATAAGCGAGAAAAATCTTTTCAAAAGAAGCTATTCCCAGATTGGGTACCCCTAAGGTTCGGAAAGCGATGTGGTCGTTGACAATATCATCCTGAGAGCTGACAACACCTTTTTCCAATAAAGCATTTGTGATTTTATCCACATCGGCTACATTCTGACGATAATGTTCGAACAGATCGTTCAAAACAATATCCAACGGATTATTTTCTTCGAAATGCATGGCATCAAAATTTTAGGTTTACTAAGGTAAATTTAGTAAAATCATTTTGATTTTCATACGGAGTCGAAGCAATTTCTTCGAAGAATGTTCGGAATATTTACAAATCGGTGAAATATAATTCAATATATTAAAGTTCTTCTTTTAAGGTCTGTTCTAACTCTTCCGCTGTAAGATTCATGTTGATATTACCATCCTTTGCAAAAGAAATTTCCCCAGTTTCTTCAGAAACTATTACCGCAACAGCTTCCGACACTTCCGTAACACCAATGGCAGCTCGGTGCCTCAAACCGAAATGTGGAGGAAGGTCCTCACTATCCGACAAAGGAAGCACACAGCTTGCAGTCATGATTCTGAAGTCTACAATGACTACCGCTCCATCATGCAGGGGACTATTCTTAAAGAATATGCTTTCCAACAAACGCTTGGATATCGGAGCATCGATATATTCACCACTGGATTGGTAATATTCCTCGTCAAAATATCGGGAAAAGACGATTAGAGCTCCCGTCCTTGAACGCGACATGCTGCGACAAGCTTCCACTATTGTTTTTATCTGCTCCGAATGATCCTCCTGTGCTGTCTTCTTTGCTCCTATGAAAGTCAGGAAAAGCTTCTTACGTCGCAATGAAATGTTTTTTCCTACGTGTAGCAGAAAACGACGGATTTCCTGTTGAAACACAACAATCAATGCTATGGATCCTACAGAGATGAAACCGCCAAAAATTTCGGTCAGGAGACGCATCTCCAACTGCTTCACCACCAGATATATCCCATAGAAGAGAGCTACACCTAACAGAATATTGACAGCAATGGTTCCCTTGATCAAACTATAGATATAATAGATAATCACTGCCACCAGCAAAATATCTATCACATCCAGCAACCTGAACCCTTCGAGAATATTGAAGCTTAGTCCGTCCATTATGTTGCAATTTAAAAAATTATAGCAATATTTTTTGCTCGGCTAGAGAATATAATTTGATATCAGTACTCAAGATTATTAATTACATTTGTGATAATAAGACTATAACGAGATGACAAGACTATCTGTAAACATCAATAAAATAGCAACCTTACGCAATTCCCGCGGAGGTAATGTGCCTAACTTACTGGCTGCGGCCTTAGCTTGTGAACGTTTCGGTGCTCAAGGCATTACTGTGCACCCTCGTCCCGATGAGCGTCATATCCGCTATAAGGATGTGTATGACCTGAAAGCTGAGATTACTACAGAATTTAACATAGAAGGAAACTGCCAAGAAAAAAAATTCGTAGACCTAGTATTGGATGTCAAGCCGGCACAGGTGACATTGGTACCGGATGCCACCAACCAACTTACCTCTAACCACGGTTGGGATACCATACAGAACAAAGAATATCTGAAGGAGATGGTAAAAATCTTCAAAGATGCCGGAATCCGCGTTTCAATCTTTGTTGATCCAATAGAAGAGATGGTCGAAGCCGCCGCAGAAACCGGAACCGACCGCGTAGAACTCTATACGGAAGCGTATGCCGCCCAATATGGTTTCGACAAAGAAAAAGCAATAGAACCTTACTTCAAAGCAGCCTTAAAAGCTCGCGAAGTAGGATTAGGATTAAATGCAGGTCACGACCTTGACCTGAATAATCTAGCTTATTTCAACCAGCATATTCCGGGACTTTTGGAAGTAAGTATAGGTCACGCCTTAATTTCAGACGCTCTCTATCTAGGATTGGAAGAGACGATAAAGCGTTACCTTGCGGCCTTAAAAGCATAAAAGTTACCTAACAAAAAAGATGGAAGTCCGACCTTTTTTGTTAGGTATATTCTCTATTTTATTCCCTTAAAAATTCTGTTCCAGCGAATTTTTGACAGGAACGAACCATCCTTGTCGTAACTCAACCAAGTGAACAAGGCTTTCCCCACAATATGATCTTCCGGTACGAAGCCCCAGCCACGAGAGTCGTACGAATTATGACGGTTGTCACCCATCATCCAATAATAATCCATCTTGAAGGTATAAGTATCTGTTTTCTGTCCGTTGATATAGATGTCGTTATCTTGGATTTCCAAGGTATTACCTTCATATACAGTAATAGCACGCAGATACAAAGGTAATGTCCATTTATCTAATTTGACGGTCCACCCTTTGTATGGTACTTTTATAGGTCCAAAGTTGTCATATGTCCACGGTCTTTCGTTCCAATCGTACTCCGGAAAAGCAATCGCTGTAGGATTTTCCGTGTCTGTGCCGAAGATAATTTCTTTAACCTCCTGTACGTTGGACCAAGATTTAATCATTTCGCTTCGCCCTTGGTGATGTGCAAAACATACAAACCTCTCGAAGGATCTGTTAATTTCCAATTCCACAGTCAAAACGGTTTTTCAGAAGGATATCCTGCGATAGGCCGTAAGGTTCGGTCACAACAATATAAGAGGTCTGCAGGTCTTCCGAGTCGTAGCTCGGCTTTCCATTAACCAGTAACTGCGCATTTACCATGGACACCTCATCCCCTGGAAGTCCTACACAACGCTTGATGTAGTTCTCTCTTTTATCTATAGGACGCTTAAATGGTTCGTCAGCTTCCATAGGAAAGTTAAACACCACCACATCATTACGCTCTATCTTCTGAAATCCAGGAAGTCTTTTGTAAGGAATCTGTATCAGCTCCGAATAAGCTTTTCCTCCAAAGAGAGGCATCGTATGATGTGCAAAAGGAAAAGCAATAGGCGTATTTGGAATCCGAGGACCATAGTTAAGCTTACTAACGAAAAGGAAGTCGCCTACCAGCAGCCTACGCTCCATAGAGCCGGTAGGAATCATATACGCTTCTATCAGGAATCCACGTATCAAGGAAGCAGCTACAGTAGCAAAAATGATGGCGTCAGCCCACTCTCGTGCTGTACTTTTCTGATAGGGATATTGCTTTTTGAATTCTTCTGTTGCCGACTTACCTCGATAAGTCACCTGAGGATCTCTTCCCCATAGTGGCAAGAAAATGAAAGGCAACAGCACCGCCACCGCATTTTCCCAAAAGCGCTGCTTGCCAAAAGATTTCAGCAAATCAAAATAAAGAGTATAGAAAATAAAAATATTGACGATAGGCACCAAAAGAAGAATCACCCACCAAGTAGGTCTTCCAACAAGTTGTGCCATCACATATTCACGGTAGAAGGGAATAACAGCTTCCCATCCTTGTTTTCCTGCCTTTTTAAACAACAGCCACAGTCCGTAAAGGGATGCAACTGTCAGAATTCCGAAAATTATATACCACATAGATGTTTCGTAATATGGAGCTGCCTACTGGCAACAATAATGTTATTTGTTAAAATCAAAGATATCCGTAATCTGATAGAATCCTTTTTTGCCGTACAGCCATTCAGCAGCGATGACAGCGCCCAAAGCAAACCCCTCGCGGTTATGAGCTGTATGCTTAAATTCTATCTGGTCTACTTCAGAGCTATACAACACGGTATGTGTTCCTGGCACCTCTTCAATGCGTAAACTTTCAATAAGCAACTCATCCGGCTGATTTACAACCTGCTTATCGGAGCCTACCAACTCATTTACCCATTTTGTTTTGATATCGCTATGTTCAAGGATTCCTTCGGCGATAGTTATTGCTGTCCCACTTGGCGCATCCAACTTGTGGACATGATGAATCTCTTCGACCTGCACATCGTATTGATGGTATGGTCGCATCGCTTTGGCCAACAACTTGTTTATATGAAAAAAGACGTTTACGCCTATACTGAAGTTTGATCCGTACAACATGGATTGGTTTGCTTCTAAGCAGATTTCTTTCACTTCCTGCAAATGCTCATACCATCCTGTTGTCCCTACCACAATAGGCACATCAGCCTCAAAACATAAACTTATGTTGGCAAGTGCCGCCTCAGGAGTGCTGAAATCTATGGCCAAATCTACGTCCGCCAAATCTTCGGCTTCAATAGTATCTCTGTTGCTGGAATCCACGATAAGAGCAATTTCATGACCTCTTTTGAGTTGCAAATTTCTTCAACTCAATTTGCCCCATTTTGCCGTAGTCCAATAAKACGTATTTCCATAATTTAGTTTTCAGCTATTAAAAGTTAAAATTTAACTTCAAT
>NZ_JXAC01000073.1 GCF_000814685.1 Sphingobacterium sp. T2 | reverse complement strand
TCCATATTGTATAGCATGTTTACAGGCACTTCATTGGTTTTCTTTACTTACGTAAGGTCCGAAGTCTTTTTTCTCCCACGCTTCTTTGATTGCCTGCGGGTATCTGAATTCAGGTAATCCTGAATTTCCTTTTTCGATTAAGTCCTTTGATGGAGGTGAAGGGAGCCATATAGGTAGCATCGGCAGGGCTATAGCCTTTGATGTTACCGAATGTAAGGCGTAGTGTAGAATTGGCGTCAGGGATAAAATTTTTTGCCTGATAAATTTCCTTTACAGCAACATAATCTCCCATAAGGCGGTTAAGAATGCCTTCCCGTCGTGTAAGCTCTTTTCTGAAGACAGCAAGCTCATTTACTAAATCTTTGTGGATTTTGAGCACTTCGTCCGAATACGATGCAAGCGTATTATAGTCTTTCAATACTGAAGACTTGATATTTTCCAAAGATGTAAGCTTAGAAAGCTGAATAGCTTGCTGTATATATGTCGACGCAGCCTCAGCATTGGTGAAGCCTTTAGTTTTGATAGCTTCTATTGTGTTTTTGTCTTGGAAGGTGTACGCTTGCGCAAACATATGTCCTGCGATATTTTTATCTACAGTAAGGTGATAGCTTTCGAAAATATTGGACAGCTGTTTCAGCACATTTTCTTTGTTACTTTCAAAAATACGTTTTTTATCCGCATCTTTCGATTGGTTGGCAACAGCCTGTTGGAGGTCCTGAATGACTCTTGCAATCTGGAAGGTTCGTATTCCTGTGTACATATTATTGAACCACAGCTCACGCATAGCATCCGAGAATACCAGTTGGTAATGTTTGTCTATCTCTTCCATCAGGGTGCCATATTTACTTTTTAGCTCAGGTTTGGATTGAATGAATGTGGCCAATTCGGTATCTTCTTTCTTTTTAGAGCCTATAAGGTCTATGTTACGCAAGCCCTTTAATTTTCCTCTATAGTTTTTGAGTACGTTGGCATTACGTTTTACGCGTGTGGCCAAGGCTAATTCTATGGCTTTGTCCTCCTTTCCAGCCTGCAACATCTGTTGGTTTTGGAAGTCGTAAAGTTCCGAAACGTAAGGCAGTAAAAACTGCTGTTGGTATTCGATGAATTGTGCCGGTCTATGACGGAATGTTCTTCCCGGATATCCGAGGATGAACACGAAATCGTTTTCTTCTACTCCTTTAGGATTTACTTTTAAGTGTTTCTTAGGCTTATAAGGTACGTTGTTTTTCGAGTACTTTGCCGGTTTTCCGTCCGGTCCTACATACGCACGAAGAAAAGAGAAGTCTCCGGTATGTCTCGGCCATACCCAATTGTCGGTTTCACCACCAAATTCTCCTATATCTTGTCTAGGAACATACACTAAGCGCACATCTTCTATAGTCTTATAACGGAAAAGCACATACGACTTACCGATAAACATTTCCGAAACTTCGGCTTTGATGCTCGGGTCTTTCGCTTCCGCTTCTTTTGCTATTTCGTTGCATACTTTTTTGATAGTATTGATACGCTCTATAGGGTCAGTTATGTTGGCTACAGCGTTTAACACGCGGACAGAAACGTCTTCGTAAGAGTCTGTTATACGGATGGTAAGACCTTTTGCTTCAATTTCCTGTTCCAAGGTAGAGGCAATAAAACCGTTTTCTAGGTAGTTGTGTTCCGGTGTTGAAGCAAGCTGTACGGCACTGAAAGCACAGTGGTGGTTGGTAATGATCAATCCGTTAGGGGAGACGAAAGACCCTGTACAGCCGGAAACTTGTACCAAGGCATCCACCAAACCTATCTGTCCTGGATTGTAGATATCTTTTTCACTTATTTTCAGTCCTGCTTTTTTCAATCCTGCACGGCTTAACTCACTCAGAGGAAACATTCCCTCATCCGGAATGGATGCGGTAAAAATCGGTGCTGCACCGAGCAGCAAACCTGCTAACACTAATGATTTTACTTTCATTTTCTGCTCATCTATATTTTATCAAAAGTAAGAAATCTTTTGTTTATGTGGCAGTAGGGAAAATTAAGATGTCTTGAAAAGTCATTTTTTAGTCATGGATACACATAGTTATAAGTCAATGTGTATAATTTTCTATTTTTGTATAAATATTATCTATAATATGACCTTAGTTCAATTGGAATATATCGTTGCGGTCGATACCTATAGAAGTTTTGTCGCTGCAGCAGAGAAGTGCTATGTCACCCAACCTACGCTGAGTATGCAGATACAAAAGCTGGAAGAGTCCTTAGGGGTGAAAATATTCGATCGAAGCCGCCAGCCGATTGTTCCTACAGAGATAGGGATGAAAATTATTGAACAGGCAAGAGTAGTGTTGATGGAAAGTAAGAAAATCCAAGAGATACTCTTGGAAAAGAAAGGAGAATTGGAAGGGGAGCTGCGTATAGGTGTTATCCCTACGGTGGCGCCTTATTTATTGCCTGATGTGATTACAGCCTTTCTAAATAAATATCCTAAGGTAAAGCTTCAGATCTGGGAATATACCACTGAGAGGATTGTACAGGAGTTGAAGCAAGGTATTTTGGATTGTGGTATTTTGTCTACGCCGCTAGGAGACAATAATATTATGGAAACACCTTTGTTTTATGAACCTTTTGTAGCGTATGTTTCGGATAAGAGTGCACTTTATCAAAAGAAAGTTTTGAGTACGGACGACATAGCACAGGAGAAGTTGTGGCTACTTAATGAGGGACATTGTATGCGAGGGCAAGTATTAAATATTTGTAACTTCAAGCATAATTATGGTTTGGATGGTACTTTCGACTACAATACGGGGTCTGTAGAGACCCTGAAACGCATGGTGGATATCAATTCGGGAGTGACTATACTTCCTGAGATGAGCATCATGAATTATGACGAAGATCAGCTTGCGCATGTGCGTTATTTCAAGGCGCCGGAGCCTGTACGTGAAATTTCACTTGTCACTACGCAAAATTATGTAAAGAAACAGGCGGTAAATACGTTGAAAAATGAGATATTGGCTATAGTGCCAGAAAAGTTTAAGTCTAAGAAGAAAAAAGAAGTAATGGGTTTTGATTTATAAAACTGTGGGAATAATAGCAAACAAGATACATCAGCTGAATAAATGGAGGATGCACAAGGTTTCCAATCGTAACTTTGTGATATTCTTAGCATTTGTTGTAGGTATTGTAGGAGGAATTGCAGCCTCTTTGCTAAAAGGCCTAACTCATTCTATAGCTTCTTTTCTGCAGGATGATATAGACTGGCACTACAAATATTCTATCTATCTGATTTTTCCTCTTATAGGTATATTGCTATCCGTATTATATATACGGAAAATCCTGAAAGGAAAAAAGTTTGAACACGGCATTACGCCCATCATTTACGCTATTTCACGGAAATCTAGCCGTATTGAGCCACACAATATTTATTCTCAGATTATTACGGCGGCGTTTACGGTAGGTTTCGGAGGATCCTCGGGTTTAGAGGCTCCTATAGCCCATAGTGGAGCGGCTATAGGATCGAATATGGGGCGGCTCTTTGGATTGAGTTATAAAGAGGTGACTATGCTTTTAGCGTGTGGGGCCTCTGCCGGTATTTCGGGCGCATTCAACAGCCTATAGCGGGAATGATCTTTTCGATAGAGATTCTGCTTACGGATTTCTCTATTCCGGTGCTAATTCCATTACTTATATCTTCGGCATTGGCGGCTGTAGTGTCCAAGATTTTTTATAGTGAGCCTTTGTTTTATACTAATACTACCCATTGGGAGTTAGAAGCTTTATTTTTCTATTTTTTATTGGCAGCTTATAGTTGGAGTTTATACAATTTATTTTTCAAAGCTCAGCCAAACTATCAAGTCTTGGTTTTCAAGGATTCATAGTCCTTATATTAAGGTGTGGGTAAGTGGGGTGTTATTAGGGATATTTATTTTCATCTTTCCCGCTCTGTATGGGGAAGGGTATCTTACCATACAGCAACTGCTAGACGGACACTTTAATGCTGTCGTAAAAAATAGTTTGTTTTCGGATTTTAAGAATGTGACGTGGGTGGTGTTGGCTTATACGGTCCTTACATTATTTGCCAAATCCTTTGCTTCGTTGATTACCGTCAATAGTGGTGGAAATGGAGGTGTGTTTGGTCCTAGTTTGGTGATGGGAGGATTGCTAGGCTTTGCTTTTGCTTATGGAGTCAATATGACTGGTATCATACAGCTGAATGTTCCTAATTTCGTCATGGCAGGAATGGCAGGAGCCTTGAGCGGTATCATGCATGCCCCATTGACCGGCCTTTTCCTCATAGCGGAGGTGACGGGCAGTTATGCCTTGATGGTGCCCTTGATGATTGTTTGTTCCATATCGTATTTGATTAACCGTTATGGGATGAAACATTCCATTTATACTAAAGTGCTTGCCGATTCGGGAGACCTCATTTCGTATGAGGATAAGGATCGGACGGTATTGAGCATGATGAAATTGCGGTATGTTATAGAGCACAATTTTGTAGTGCTTTATCCTGAAGAGACGCCCAACATGCGTAAAACGGATATTATACATTCCAAACGGAATATTTTTCCCGTAGTAGATAGGAAGGGTAAGTTTCTGGGGATTATTTATAGTGAGCGTTTATTTTCTATTCTTCTTGGTGAGGAAAAAGGAGCTGACCTGCCGTTTGAAGTACTGGCACAGAAACCTAACGATACAGTGTTGCTCGATGAGAATATGGAAGTTGTAATGCAAAAGATGAATAGGGATGATGTGTGGATACTGCCCGTGCTGGATAAGGATGGAACCTATTTAGGGTTTATTTCTAAGTCAGCCGTATTCAATAAATACAGAGCATTGCTCATGCGGCAGAGCAGCTATTTGGAATAAAGATGGCTCTTAATCTCTAAGAGCCATTATTTTTGAAACATATTTTCCTACAATATCGAACTCCAAGTTTACAATATCACCCTCTTCTACAAATTTAAGGTTGGTATGTTCGATGGTGTAAGGGATAATCGCTACGGAGAATTTATCTTTTTGAGAATTTACGACCGTGAGGCTGATTCCATTTACGGTTATAGAACCTTTTTCTACCGTAATGTTATTTGTTGATGTGTCATATTGAAATGTGAAGAGCCAACTTCCTTGCTGGTCAGTTTTTTCAATACATGTTGCCGTCTGATCTACATGTCCTTGAACGATATGTCCGTCAAACCGGCCATTGGCGGGCATGCAACGCTCCAAATTAACTATATCGCCTATTTGTAGAAAGCCTAGGTTGGTTTTACGCAAGGTTTCATCGATGGCGGTAATCTTATGTACATTGTTGGCTACTTCTACCACGGTAAGACATACACCATTATGTGCAACGCTTTGATCAATCTTAAGTTCATTCGAAATGGGCGATTCAATATAGAAATGTAGGTTGCTTTGCTCTTTTTTTATGTCTTTTACGACTCCTAACGTCTCAATTATTCCTGTAAACATACTTTTTACCTTTGATTACAAAGGTACATAATGATTTTTATATATTTTTTCTTTGTATTTAGTTGAATTTGTTAGTGAAAAGAGTAATTTTGAGTTGTTTTTTTATGGTTTTCTTTGCGTTTTTTATTATGTGTTTAATGTTGTTTATTAGGTTTTTTATGTTATTGTGTGAAATTTTTATAAAAATATTTGTTTTTTGGTTTTTTAGTTGTATTTTTATATCGATTTCAAGGGTTTTAGTTATACTAATTCGAGTGGTTTTAAATTCTTAAGTTAAAAATTGTTAAAACTCTTGATTTTTTAATGGTTGAACCTTAATTTTGTGTATCATAATTTAGGTTTATAATTGGTTATCTAGAAAGGTTTTCATTCTCCCCGTTTGAAAACCTTTTTTATTTTGGTAATTTTTTGATAAAAAAAATGTCTTTTTTGATTTTTTTTCTTCCAAAAAGTGTTAAATCTTTAGTTAGGTAGCTTTGTTTTTGTGAAAAATAGGGGAAGTAAATTTGATTTACTTATGTTTTTCAAAAAACAAGGTGTTGAAAGTTTGAGGGATAATGTGATAGGAAATAATCAACCAATAGGGAGAGACCTATTGGTTGAAATATTTTTTTAGGATATATTGCAAATCTTCGGGCGTATCTATGGCGTCATTTGTGTGGTTGGATAGAGCGGTTTGTATATGGTATCCATTGTCTATCCATCGTAGTTGTTCCAATGCTTCCATACTTTCCAGGTCCGATACGGGAAGATTGGTAATTTCTTTGAGGATGTCGATGCGATATCCATAGATTCCTATATGGTTGTAGTAAGGTCTCTTGTCTAGCCATTCTTTTTTGTCGACTCCGCGCTGGAAAGGTATGGCCTGGCGTGAGAAGTAGATGGCTTCTCCTTTTTTGTTTAGGACGACCTTGGGTTTGTTTTCGTTAAAAAGGTCGTCAATGTTTTCTATGCGTTTTACGAGAGTAGCGATTTGTTGTTTTAGGGTTTTCGAAGCAGGAAGCCAATAGATCTATCTGCTGCGGATCGATGAAAGGTTCGTCTCCCTGGATATTTATAGCGATGTCAAATCCGTTCAGCTTGGAGGCTACTTCCGCACAGCGATCAGTTCCGGATTCGTGGGAGCTGCTAGTCATCATAACATTTCCAGCAAAGCTTTGAACATGTTCATAAATACGCTGATCGTCTGTTGCGATGATGACCTCATGAAGGGATGCTGCACTTTTACATTGTTCGTATACGCGCTGAATCATAGTTTTGCCCGCGATATTGGCCAGCGGTTTTCCGGGAAAGCGGCTAGAGCTGTAGCGCGCTGGGATTATTCCTATTATTTTCATAAAGGTAAATTACTATAATTTCCCCAAAACAAAAAAAGTAGTTGTCGATTAAGACAAACTACTTTCGTGTTAGAAGTTATATTTAGATTGGTTAGTTAGTGAATGAATAATAGCTCACGTAATTTTGGTAGAGGCCATTTTGCATCGTCAATAATCTTTTCAAGTTTATTGACGTGGTAACGGATCTCATCAAAATAAGGCTTCACTACTTCGTCGTAAGCGATAGCTTTTTCGCGAACGTCTTCGATAACATTAGCTTTTTTACGAGCTTGACGCATTTCTTCTGCTTTTTCCAAGATGATGTTGGTGTGTTTAGAGATGCGTTCGATCAAGTTGAGTTGTGAAGAGTATGCTTCTTTAGGTAAGCCTAAATCTTTTAGTCCTTTCACATTTTCGATCAGCTCGTTTTGGTATTGGAAGCATGCTGGAGCGATTTGGTTATTCACTACTTCACCAATCACACGTGCCTCGATCTGTAATTTTTTGTAGAAGTTTTCCAACAAGATCTCGTGGCGCGCTTCAGATTCACGTTTAGAGTAGATGCCTAACTTTTCAAATAGCTCTAAAGATTCCTCTTTAACGTAAACGTCTAATGCTTTAGGTGTTGATTTGATGTTAGACAAACCTCTAGCTTCGGCTTCAGCAGCCCATTCATCGCTATAGCCGTTGCCTTCGAAGCGGATAGGTTTCGATTCTTTAATGTATTTGCGGATAACGTTCAAGATTGCAAGATCTTTTTTCGTTCCTTTTTTGATTTGTTTATCTACTTCAGCCTTGAATTCAATCAATTGAGCTGCAACGATAGCATTTAAGATCGTCATTGGTAAAGCAGCATTGGCTGAAGAACCTACAGCACGGAACTCAAATTTGTTGCCTGTAAATGCGAAAGGCGACGTACGGTTGCGATCTGTGTTGTCTAATTTCAATTCAGGAATTTTAGGTATTCCATGCCACAAGTTTGTTTCGGCTTTTACTTTCTTCGCTACTCGTGCAGACTCAACCTCTTCCAAGATTTCATCTAATTGCGAACCTAAGAAGATAGAGATAATCGCTGGAGGAGCCTCGTTAGCACCAAGACGATGGTCGTTAGAGTGGCTGGCGATAGATGCACGTAACAAATCAGCGTGCTCGTAAACGGCTTTGATGGTGTTGACAAAGAATGTCAAGAACATCAAATTGTTTTTAGGAGTTTTTCCCGGAGACAACAAGTTTACGCCAGTGTTGGTAATCAAGGACCAGTTGTTATGTTTACCGGAACCATTGATTCCTGAATAAGGTTTTTCGTGTAATAATACTTTGAAGTTGTGACGGAAAGCAACTTGATCCATTAAGTTCATCAACAACTGGTTGTGGTCGATGGCCAAGTTGATTTCTTCATACATTGGGGCACATTCAAATTGTGAAGGTGCAACTTCGTTGTGGCGTGTTTTTAAAGGGATACCTAATTTTAAGGCTTCATTTTCCAAGTCCACCATGAACGCCAATACGCGATCTGGAATAGCGCCGAAATAGTGGTCTTCCAATTGTTGGCCTTTTGCGGACATATGACCAAACAAGGTACGACCTGTCAATTGTAGGTCAGGACGTGCGTGGTATAAGGCCAAGTCCACAAGGAAATATTCTTGTTCAATACCTAGAGAGGCATTTACACGTGTAATCGATTTATCGAAGTATTGACATACGTCAGTAGCAGCTTTATCTACGGCAGCAATAGCCTTCAATAAAGGTGCTTTGTAATCCAATGATTCCCCTGTATATGAAACGAAAACTGTAGGGATGCATAATGTCTTTCCTGCAGAAGTCTCGTAGATGAAAGCAGGAGAGGTAGGGTCCCAAGCTGTGTAACCGCGAGCTTCGAATGTGTTGCGGATACCCCCGTTAGGGAAAGAAGAAGCATCAGGCTCTTGCTGTACTAGGGCATCGCCAGTAAACTTTTCGATAGCATTTCCGTTTTCATCTGGTTCGAAGAAAGCATCGTGTTTTTCAGCAGTAGAACCTGTCAACGGTTGGAACCAGTGAGTGTAGTGAGAAGCTCCATTTTCGATAGCCCAAGTTTTCATCGCTTGAGAAACGATGTCGGCTAACTCGCGTGAAATAGGAGTGCCTTCTTCAATACATTTTGATAATTCTTTGAAGGTTGATTTTGGCAAGTAAGCTTGCATCTTTGAGATGGTAAAAACGTTTTTACCAAAGATTTCTGTTGCTCTTTTTGTGCTCACTTTCTCGTCTGAGAAGGCTTTTCTAGCAGCAGCAGCGCTTACTGATTCGAATCTGAAGTTTGACATTGTATGTTCGTTTGGTTTTTGTTATTCTTTGTTTTTTAATGTGTATCAAAAATACAGTATGAAATCAAATTTTTATAATTTTTTTTGATTTTTTTTATCAAAAAATAGTGTGTTGTATAATTTTTAGTGCGGATTTTATGGTTTTTGTTTGAAAAACAGGGGTGTTTTTGTCTTTTTTATGTGATTTTTTATGATTTTTTGGTGGTGTTTTTGTTGGTTTGTTGTGTTTTGTTTGTGGGTTTAGCCTATGTTTTAAGGTGAAAAGAGGAGGGAATAGTGTATGATTTCACTACAAAGGCAGTTGTATGGGAGTATAATAAATGCAAAGACCCGGTAAATTCCGGGTCTTTGCATTTTTTGGGAACATTAATCGGTGATGTTAAATCCCCAGTCTATTCCTTTTTTTACTGCAGGGACACCTTTTTTGATCCAATCTGCAGCAGGTTTACCTTTAAGGAAGTGGTCGAAGAATTGCGCTTGACGTCTTTGTATGTCTTTACGATTTTGTCTTTCCATCAGATTGTGACCATCTCCATTATAGTTTAGTAACCATACTGGTTTTTGAAGTCTGCGTAGAGCGGTAAACATTTCGATACCTTGATACCAAGGTACGGCACCGTCGTTGTCGTTATGCATGATAGCTACAGGGGTAGTTACCTTATCCATGTTGAATAGAGGGGAGTTTTCTAAGATAAAGTTCTGGTTTTTCCCATAAGGTAGCCCCTAGACGGCTTTGTGTTTTTTCGTACTGGAATTGGCGTGACATACCGGTTTGCCAGCGTATTCCGCCGTAAGCAGAAGTCATATTTACTACCGGAGCGCCGGCCCATGCAGCGGCATACATGTTGGTACTGGTGATGAGGTGTGTCACTTGGTAACCTCCCCAGCTTTGGCCTTGGATACCCATCTTGGTAGAGTCTACCCAGCTGTTTTTCGCCAAATAGCGCATGCCTGAGTTGATATACTCTTCTGCCGATTTGCCAGGATGTCCGATTTCGTAACGGATATCCGGAGCGAAGACTAGGTAACCGTTACTTACAAAGTAAGGGATCATCAGACGAGATGGGGTAGGTGCCGGCTCATGATAATTATATAAGCCGTCTGACAATACTTCATAGAAGTAGGCAATGATTGGATATTTTTTGTTTGGATCGAAGTTTTCCGGCTTGTAGAGTATACCTTCTGCGTCGTAGCCTTTTGGTGTTTTCCATCTTACCAATTCGGCAGTACCCCAGTTGTATTGTTTTTGCTGAGGGTTAATATCCGTAAGCTGAGTAGCTTTTACGAAATCTTTGGAAACAAAGAGATTCGTTGATTCTTGATAATTTTCACGAGAATATGTGAAGATGGTTTGATTTTCATCAGCCGATATTCGCTTATAAACGTGTTGCGACTGGATGATTTCTTTTGGAGCCTTATTTTTAGCTATTTCTAGTTTGAATATTCCGTTTTGTTTGTCGTTTTCGTTGAATGATGACAACAAGACCACTTTTTTGGGGTCTAAATAAGTCGTCATCGAACGAGGTTTGTTCGAGCTGAAGGAAATTAGACGGAATCTAATTTTATTGTTGCGCCCCGCAGATTGAGTGATGTTTTTTGGCGTTTTGCCGTCAAAGTCTACATACCATAGGTCATATTTATCATAAAGATATACGCCTTTGTGGTCGTTTGACCAGCCGGCAATGCCATAAGATTGTGGAAGGGCAGGAGAGTCGTTATCCTCATTGCCAAAAGTAACATTGAGGTTGCAGGTTAAACATGCTGTAGTCTTGGTGCTGATATTATATGCATACCAATTTTGATTTTCTTTGTCAAAGAGCAACACATGTGTTGCCTTCGGAGAAAGAGCTGTATTTCCTAGGAAATCACGTCTTACCAACTGGCGATTTCCGTTGTTTAGCGATACGACATATATGTCCGATCTTGTGCCGTCAGACCATTGCCTTGCAATTTTGTTTTCTAAAGAAGTGTATGACGTTAATCCCCACTCTTCGTCGGCATTTTCAGTAAGACTAACGTTTTCGAACTCAAGATTTGCAAGAGGTACTAGTTTATTTTCGGCAAAGTGATATACTGCTCTGTATGTTTTGTTTTTCAGCAGAGGAAGGGAGGCCAACTGTTGTGTCATCAATAGCTCGTCTTGCCAGTGCCAGATGTCCACTTTTGCGTGTTCGAATTCCACTAATGTGGTGTCCTTGACTTTTGGTATAGGAGCTATGCCGAAGAACAACCTGTTGCCACTTGCGCTGAACGACAGGTTTGTGGACGTCGGAATGTACCAGTTGTTAGGTATCCCTGCTGTGTTTTTTGAAATAAGCTCTTTGGCAGATTCCGCTTTGAAGTCGTACTGATAGATGCTAGGCATCTTCAGCAGTGCTTTTGCAGAGCTTGTATCCACGACGAAAGCCAGCTTATCAGAAGCATCGCTGAAGGTAATATTTTGAAAGGTAGCTTTGCCGTCGTAAATCTTCTTTACCTTTTTGTCTTGAAGGTTATAAACATATAATCCTGGGGTTTTGGTGCTATCTTTTTCAGCTCCTTTAATATTATATACAAAATACTTTTCGTTGTCGTCAAAGTAGAAATTCTCCGCTTTCCAGAATTGTAAGGTGTCTTTAGTTCTTAGGTTATAGAGAATGACTACCAACTCTTTTTTTGCTGATGTTTTTTTGGCTGGCGCCTTTGTTATTGAAGTGTCGGCTTTAGTGGTGTCTGCTTTGCCTTTTACTTCAAGCTCTTGGGAGAAAGCGATGTACGAATCGATTTCGCGGGCGGCTTTCCAAGATTTTATTGGTCCAAGCTTGGTGGACTGTTTGGTTTGGATGTCGAAAAATACCAGCGAATCTTGAGGCATTTCGTTAGGCTTTTTCTTCTTGATTTTGGCGTCTCGAGTTTCTTTGTAAAAAGGCTTTACCGTATTAACCAAGAAGCGTTCGTCTTTGCTAAGTTTGGGAGATACGCCTCTGGCCACATGTAGCAGAAGGTTGTTGTTTTGATCTTTCAGCTCTGTGTAGGCATCACCTTCTTGTGCGTTGACGGTGTAATAGACGTACTTGCCGGATTTGGAGATAGCATTGTAACCAATGCTTTTCCAAGAGTCAAAGGCTCTATGGTCAATGGCGGTTTTTCAATGCACAAGCGCAGGAAAAAA
>NZ_JXAC01000072.1 GCF_000814685.1 Sphingobacterium sp. T2 | reverse complement strand
TGGCAATATTATCTGCTGTGGTTGTACCCACAGCTCCGGCACCAATAACTGTTATTTTCATAATTAGATAGATTTGTTTTATTGATTAAATATAATTAAAAATCAAATGAATTTATAAAAGTCGCTTTGGTGTAAAAAAATATACCTTTATGTTTAGAAAGGATATCCTATGGCCAAATTGAAGATCAGGTTGTCCCGTCTCCAAGACGAACTGCCGAAATCGATGTTTTTTATTACCCACCTTTCTCCTTTAGGATAATATGGAAGACGTAATGGGATAGCAAAATCCGTGCGAAGGATTAAGAAGGTTAAGTCGAATCGCAATCCTGCGCCGGCACCTACTGCCAGTTCGGTAAGGAAGTCCTTGCTCAGCTTGCCACCGGCCTTGTCTTCTTCCGTATTTTGCAACCATATGTTACCGGCATCGATGAAGGCTGCCCAGTTGAGTACGCCAAAGCCCATATCCACTAATCTGGCACGGTACTCTGTGTTGAGCTCCAGCTTATAGTCTCCTGTTTGATCGGCAAAGAAGTTGTCTTTCCCTAGATTTTCGGGGAGGGCAGAGCCCGGACCTACTGCGCGAGCGCGGAAGGCTCGTAAACCATTTGGTCCACCACTATAAAATTGCTTTAGATAAGGAAGAGAACGGGAGTTGCCATAGGAATAGCTCATCCCCAACATGATGCGGGATGCCAATTGGCTGTAGCGTCCCAGCTTCATGTAATGGCGCCCGTCAGCTTCTATCTTGACAAACTGGCTGTATACCGTTCCGAAAAGTTTTTTCTGATTGTCGTCATAGTTGGCTCCCTGCAAGAGGCCCAACACATTTCCTGAAAGGTTCGTTCCGCCTTTGAAGTAGAAAGTGTGCTTTAGACTTTCGTCCATGGTGTTGGTGAAAGTAAAGGTATAGTTTGGACCAAAAGAAAACTGAGGGTCTACAATCCGCTTAAGTGTTGGGACGGTATCCATCTGTGCTTTATAAGCCTCTGAAATGTTGCGAGGCTGCACGTATATGATTTCTGCCAAAGTAAGGTCATGCTGTTTTTGGTCATTTTCTTTCCACACATAGCCATATTTAAGACTTGATGAGTTAAGTACATAGGCTGACCTTCTATTGAGAAATTCGTAACCAAACTTAAGATATGTCTTGGGGATAAATCTTCTTGTTGGAGCCCAGTTGTATGGTGACAGTAGTCGAGGCCAGGTGATGCCCAGCTCCGCTCCGTAGCGATAATAGGAGGAGTTGAGGTTAATATTTCCTCCCGTTTGGGTTTCGTAGCCTCCAAAGACGTTAAGGGTTACGGTCTCAGCACCACGGAAGGCATTACGTAAGCTCCAAGTTACATTGGCTTCAGATCCGTTATATACGGATGCTGTTTTGGCTAAAAGTTCTAGACGTAAGGATTTTTTTGGAAGAGGTGTCAGGTGATAATAAACATCCAAGGTGTTAGGTTCGTCAGGACTTGGTTCAAAGCTGTTTTTGACGAACTTGAAAGCATTCAGGTTTACCAGATGGTTGATAGTTCTGTTGTGATCTCCTCGGTTGTACAGCTGTCCTCTTTTGAAGAAAATATGGTTGGCAATGACCTTTTTTCGGAAAGTGTTTTGCCTGTCAATAAAATAATAGTTGTCATCAAAAAGATCCAACATGTCCGTATTTGGGCGTCTGTTGTATCCTTGAGAGGTAAGAGTATAGTTAGGATAAATATATATGTTTCCGATTTTTTGAGGTTCTTTTGCTTCCGGCGTAGTTTCGGGCTTGATGGTGATGTACATGTTGACCTTGTGGTTACCTATAGTACTGTCCACCTCTACTAGAATATTATCCGGATTGAAGAAGTAATATCCTTTTGTTTTTTAGCTCATTGTCGATGCGGTCCCTTTCGTTGAGAATAACATCCAAGTTGTAGTTGGAACCTTTTTTTAATTAAGGATTTATCTTTATCTTTTAGAATATCTCTTCCTAAGTTGCTGTTGGGGTCTATTTCGTATATGACGGTGTCGATACGATAAATTTTTCCCGGAATACCGGTATAGATAATTTTTCCGAATTTACCGTTGTAAGTCGTGTCGGAGTTTACCTCGGCGTTGAAGAATCCCAGGTTTTCCATTCTGTTGCGGAGCAGGTTTTCATTATATTCTCTGTTGACGTCACTTAATAATACGGGTTCTTCACCTCTTTTTCGCAAGAAGCGTTTGAAGAAGTTGGAGTTGGTAGTGTCATATCCTCCGGCGGCATTCCAGAACATGAGCTTCCAGCGTACGCCGAACAGCTTTTTGTTGGGTTTAGGCATGAGAAGTTCTTCCAGATGCTCTTCGAAGAGTGCTTTTCGTTCTGCATTTACGTTGCTATCCATCTGTAGCTGCACGTCACCTCCTACATATAACCTTTCTCCTTCGGGAATATGTTTGGTGGTGCTACAAGCATACAGGGCCAAGCTTCCTATTGCCAGCAGGATGATATATAGTCTAAGCTGCATTGTTTCTCCTTTCTTCGTCTTCGTTGCGAATGGCTGTATCTTTTACTGACGATTTTTTTTGTGTCTTCTTATTCTCTGTAGAATCCTGCTTCAGCTTTTCTTCTTGCTGAGGTTGTTCCAAACGTTTGCGATATTCAGGGTTACTGCGCATCAAGCTGTCCCGTATAGCCCAACGTACGCTATCCCGATAGGCGGAGTCTGTTTCCATACGTTGTACGTCAAAACGACGACGGAAACTTCTACTGCTTGTATCGTAGTAATCAGCTAAGGCTTTCTCACTCATAAAGAGCTCTTTAAATTTGTTATAACTCATATTGATAATGAATCCTATACCTGTCTCTACGAATTGACCTTGCAGTGTCGCTTGATATTGGTTTTTGCGATACACTCTAGCAAAATATCGGCCGTCTTTAGAAAGTTGGTAGTCGAGGGTTATATCTCCTGCTATGTTGTTCGGATTTTCTCCGGGACGTGTTTTCCCTTCAACCTCGAAGCTGGAGCCTATAGCAATCTTTAGGCGGTCGTCGAAGAGCATTTTTGATATACCTATGTTGAGGTCGGTACGATTTTGTGCTGATCCAGAAAGGTAATCCTGCTCGGACTGTAAGTTGAAATCCAACTCCACACCTTGAATAAGGTTTGAGGTCTAGACTGTTGAGCTGTCCTGTCAAAAACTGACTTACTGAGCTACGTGCCATACCTTCTACGCCAGCACCTCCTGCCAAACTTTCAAAAGGATTGGAAGACATGAAGCGCTTAAGGATGATCAGTGAGAATACCTGCTTGTTGAGCTCCGCGGGATCGTCACGTAAGGCCACCAAAGCATTGTTCACTTTAGTGATGACATCCTGCGAGATGATGGCATTATTCTCGTCGAGGTCAATGTCAAACTGAATATCTGGTTTGAAGAGTTCTCCTGTCAATATAAGCTTGACATTGAAAGGTATTCGCTGCTTGTATAGGTTAGGACTTTCTGTGCCAATCTGGTTGGCTACGAGGTCTAATGTCGCGAACTTGTCTTTATATAAGGCCGTAATATCTAATCGGGCGTCGAAAGGATCACCGTTCCACGTGATTGTACTTCCTTTCTGGAAGTCGAATTCTCTTTTCAATGGACCAAAGTTGAAAGAATAGTTTCCATCTTCAACAGTAAAGGTTCCTGAAAGGGTAATCTTTTCGCTGGCGTCTATAGCGGTGACGAGTTCCGCTACACCTCGTATGTTCAGAGCGTCCTGAGAGCCTTCGTCGATGATAATTTTGAACTTTGCAGCTCTGTCGGTACTCAGATTGAGCGAAAGGTCGAAACCTTGGAGCTTGGTTACCGTCGTCATGGAGTCGAGTTTTGCAAACACATTGGACCTTACGGTGTCACTCCTGTCGACAAATTTGACTACGCCGTCTCTTTCTGCAACACCTGGATTGTCGCTCGGTACGATAAAGACGAAATCCGTATTTTCGTTGGCTTTGATGTTACCGTCGATTACAGGTTTGTCCAAGTCACCACGGATACGTATGTTGGAAGTGATGAACAGCTTACCGAAGAATAGATCATTATCTTCACGAGTAGAGTTTACTACGGCAAAGTCTGTCGTTGTCAGATTTAAGTTGAACGTATAGTCCGTATAGTTTTGTGTAAGTATAGTACCGTTGAGTTTGGCTTCATTTCCCTTATTGTCTTTGAATAGGAATTGTCTAAACTGCAACCCTTGGTTGTTAAACACGACCTTTTGTCCGTCCATGAGGAAGTCGGCATTGAGCATAGAGACATTTAACCTTGCTTGATTGAAGGTCAGGTCTCCAACAATTTTGGGTCTGTCGAGGTCTCCGGTGATTTCCAGCTTTCCATTGACATCTCCGGCACAATTCTTCAAATAACCGAAGCTGAAAGCTTGTATTGTCCGCATTTTAAGCGGGTTTAAGGTCAATGTGGCATTAAAAGAAGACTTCCCTTTCGGCGGAGCAATAAAGTCGCCTAGCAGCTGGATGTCGTTGCCATTCTCCGTTATGCGTACATCTGCCGAGTAAGTGTTTTCCTTTTGGTTATGTACGTTTACCAAAACATTCCCTACAGTATCTTGCCCTATATAAAATTTGTTTATGGTCAATTCTGACACAAACACAGGATTGGTATCCAGACGGTCAATAGTGGCTGTACCGTCTATTCCGCCACCGATATTCCAGGTCTCTGATTCCAAAATTTCGGTCAGTGTCTCTATACGGAAGTTGTTAAAGCTTATGTTTAAGGGTGAGTTGAGTACCGAATCTTGCGATAGAATACTTAATTCCTGACCTTCATTATGAAGGACAAAATCCTTGGCTTGGATGCCGTTAATGCCGAAGATGAGCTGATTGGAAGGCGTGATATTCCACTGGTCGTAGTTTAACATTAGTCCATCTTCCAGTAGGCTGAGGATATAGTTGCCCTGGTTTACAACCATCTTGGCACCCAGATGATATCGATCTTTGTCTTCTTTGTCTTTGATCCATAGTCCAAAGTCCAAGTTGTTTTCTATCACCTGTCCACTGAGTACCGTATTCCTCAGCTCAATCTGATTATACCGGATTTTGTCTATAAGTGTGGAATAATATAAGGTACTGTCCACGGTAATGATATCCAGTCCAAGATTGTTTATTTCTATACCTTCGTATAAGATATTTGGTGCCAGCAATTTGGCCATAATGCTTTTCTGTTGACTATCGAATGTGCCATCTAACGTGATGTCTCTCATCTTCTGTAAACCAGGAAGGAAGTCTTTGAGGAATCTCGAATTGGTCAATGTGGCTGAGAACTCAAAATTTTGAGCTTCATACTCCAAGGCCTGTGGAGGCTCATTATTCGGATTATAGTATACTCGCGTGACATCCTGCATAGATTTACCCAGTTCGGTCAATCTATACTTCCCTACCAGGTGAGCCCGTAAGAATTCGGATCTTAGCACTAACTCATTGCGATTAGTGTCCGCTCTGGCAATGAGAGACACCGTATCCAAGGTGTATCGTTCATTGTTATAGGCAATGGCGGATTGGGTGATATCCAGTCTTCCGTTAAGATAGTTAGGGTCTGCTGTTCGGAAGTTAGCGGTAATCTTGCCATGATACCTAAAGTTATCTTCCATCAGGTTGATATTTTGAAGATTGATAGAGTCAATCATCATATCCATCCTTACTTTAGGATAAGTATTGTGCATGTCGGCAGCGAGGTCTGCACGCAGACGTACGTTAGGGTCGTCACTGACAAGCTTACCTATTATGTCTCCTTGTTTTGCCTGCAAGTCTATATGTATGTCGTGGTAGCCATATCCTAATGCTTCGAAGCGGTTGATATGGCCTAGTATATCAGCTTCCATAGTTTTAGGGGCAAGCCCTTTTCCTTTAATCTGTGCTTCGGCAGCTATAAGGCCTAACGTAGAATCTTGCTTGAGAAGGTGTCCTAAATGGAAATTATCGATAGATATTGTTGCATCATAGGTTGTATCCTGTTGACCCATTTGGAGGTAGCCGTTGACTGCGGCATTTCCTTTTTCGGTAATCAGACTCATGTTAGCATCAAAGCCGCTCATGCCTCCTTTGAACGTTCCTGCCAATGAAATGGAATTAGGGAATTCCAACTCCATGCCTTCAGGAAGTAGGGAAGGAGCGATAAGCCTATCCAGATCTTTTTTTTCCGGTGACCATCTTTTTAAGCTGGAGGTTGATATCCATCTTGTCGATGTCCGGCAATCCTTTGATGACGGCTGAGGCTATGATATGAGTTTTGTCCAAAGTTTTGAATTCCAAGTTAGGGATGTTGAGGTTATCCAACCGTCCCGATATGCGGCCGTCGATATAGAAACGTTTGTTCATGAGTGGCTTCATCACGTCCATCTGATGCAAATCCGGAGCGAAGAAGGCAATGTCGCTCATGTCTATTTCACTTTTCTTGACATGTGCATCCACAGTCATCAGATGCGGATATTTAGTGATGGCCTCTAACGATGGATAGGTAACCTTGACATAATCGCGGATGATGGTCTTCGGAGTTTGAAGGAGCAGGTTTTTTACTTCTGCACCATTATTTCCATAGACAAAATCCCCTTTGAGCTGTTTGAGGAAAATGCCTGAATGGTCTTTTGCGGTAAGCATCTGTACGGAGCCCGATATCGAATCTGAAGAGTAGAAGATATTTTTTAAGGAACCCGCGAGGTCCTTAATGCCGATGTTGCCGTAGTCAAAACCTTTTATTCGAGGTTGATTGTTGTCGCGAAACAGGAAATTTGTCTTATCCACAGCAATTTTATCAACAGACACTATCCAATTGGCAGGAGAGCTGTTATCTTTCTCTTCAGGCTTTTTCTTCAGTTTGTCGAAGATAACATAAGAATCGGACTGATCCAGCACAATATCTTTGATTTGCACAATCTCTTTATTCAGATCTATATTATCTATATTGGCTTGAAAGGTTTTTGATATCAAATTTGGTTCTCATCGCCGAAGAGGCATCATCATACTGTACAAAGATGTTCTTGAGCGTAACGACTTCCGTAGCTAGGTTAGGAAGGAGGGAAGTGTCGGCAGTGGAGGATTCTGTAATGCCGAAATTTTCCGCTTTCACTTCCTGACGTTCGGAGGCAGGCTGCCATTGTTTTATTATAGCCGAAAGACCGTCAATATTGATTTTCGGAAGATCAAAGGTCATATTGTTGGTTAAGTCGAACGTCTTAACCCGTGTGTCTAGCTTGTTTAAGCGTATGTCGGCGGAGGTACCTATCATGTCGTCCGAATAGACGAAATGGATACTCTCCAAGCCGATTTTGTCCAACCGGAAAAGTAGGGCTGAGGTAGTGTCGGCTGCTTGGGGTGCACTTTCTTCCTCGGAGGAGAAAGCCTTTACAATATAGTCAAAGTTGAAATTGCCGTCAGGTGCTGTTCTTTTGATTTTGGAGGTAATACCCGCCAGCTGGATTTCTTGTACTTCGATAGTGTTCTTAAATATTTTAAACATATCGATGTCGACTTTAATCTTTTCTCCTGCCAGCAGTGTATCTCGATCTTTGATCTTACGAAATACACTCGTTTTCCAACACCAGTGACATTTTGGGAAGGTAATGTTGATACTATCCTATTCGTGACCATGGGTTACCTTAAATCTGTTTCTTAATAAGTGATACTTTCCTTA
>NZ_JXAC01000071.1 GCF_000814685.1 Sphingobacterium sp. T2 | reverse complement strand
GAGAACATATATGGTGTAGGGCTTATTCTTCGAGTTTGAATATAAATCCTAAATAAAACACAAACAACCTCTTTTACAACCATTTACCCTCCTATTAACAATCTGTTAACATTCCATTAGGAATGGATTAACAACTTCCTTTTTGCTCTGTTCTTAACTTTATACATCGGCGCTAAACCGAACTGTTAAGAACCAAAAAAATATACCTAAGAATATGAGCAACAAAACCATTCCTAAGAGGATGAACTTCGACAGATCTCGCAGTTCATAAACCACAACCATCTTCGTAACGGGCAGTGGCTCCTACAATTATCGAATAACCTTATGTTATGTATTAAACAACAAACTACTTTAACTAACAACCAATTATTTATGTGATGAGAAATTTACACATGTTAAAATTTATGACCAGGGCTGTTCAAATAATCCTGCTCATAGCAGCATGGACAATTCCTGTATCGGCTCAGCAAAACATAGAAATTCAGGGTACCGTTAAAAACGAACTTAACGAGAATTTAAGTGCCGTGAGTGTTATTAACCTGAGAACCAATCAGTCCACAGCTACAGAACAGTCGGGAACTTTTAAAATTATGGCACAACGCGGTGACTCCCTACGCTTCTCCCACGTAGGCTATGAAGAACAGACCGTAGCCATCACCAACAGCATCAACCTTACCATCACCCTTAAAGCGCTGAACAATAGTCTCAATGAGGTAGTCGTGGTAGGATACGGCCAACAGCGTAAGATCAACATGGTGGGCGCTCAATCTTCCGTGAAGATCGAAGAACTTAAACAGCCGGTAGCAAATTTAAGTGCTACTCTTGCCGGACGTATCGCCGGTCTTGTGGGCGTTCAGCGTACGGGACTTCCAGGAAGTAACGCTGCAGATGTATGGATTCGCGGTATAGCGACTTTCAACTCACAAAATAGCGCCTCTCCCCTTATCGTGGTGGATGGAGTACAAGGCAGAGATCTCAACGCCTTCGACCCTGAAGATATCGCTAGCCTTACCATCCTCAAAGATGCTTCCGCAACAGCGGTATACGGCGCTCAAGGAGCAAATGGTGTAATACTTATTACCACCAAAAAAGGTAGAGTGGGAAAACCTACTCTCATGTTCAATTACAATCAAGGTATGGTGGACTTCACCAAACGCCCAGAACTCACCAACGCCGAACAATATATGCGTCTGCGCAATGAAGCTATGATTGCTTCGGGACTGGCTCCAGAATACAGTGAAGAATATATCCAAAATACTCTCAACGGAACAGACCCGTACCTCTATCCTAATGTAAACTGGATGGACGCCCTCTTCAAAAAAGGATCTTATAACAGAAGGGCAAACTTCAGTGCACGTGGAGGTACCGAAAATACGCAATATTATTCCGCTATATCCTATTATGATGAAACCAGTTTGCTAAGAACAGACAATCTACAAAGTTATAAAGCCGACACTCGTTTCAGACGTTATAATTTCACGTCCAACATAGATATGAACTGGACGAAAACTACCAAGTTCTCTTTGGGAATCTTAGGTTACGTTATCAATACTAATTATCCAGGTATCAACCCGCAGGATGCCTTTGCCAGAGTTATGCAGACCAACCCCGTATTATATCCGTTGATGTATCCTGGCAACTTGGTTCCTGCCGTAAACCAATCGTCGGACGCACAACCTAACCCTTACGCCTTGGTAACACAAACCGGATATCAAAATAATTTCTCCAGCCAGCTGAATTCAAGCGCCAAAATCACACAGGATCTCAACGGCATCACACCAGGACTGTCGGCCTATGGAATGTTCTCCTTCGATACCTACAACGCACACAACATCTCGCGTACTAGAAGCAGGACAACATACTCTATAGACCGGGCCAATCCGTACAATGATGACGGCTCTCTGAACTTAGTAATCATGGCTAATGGCTCGGAAAACCTAGGTTACAGCCGCAGCAACAACGGAAACAGACAGTTCTATTTCGAAGGCGGTGCCAACTATAACCGACAACTTGACAAACATAATATCAATGCACTGTTGCTCTATACACAGACAGATTATGTGGCAGCCTTTGCCGGCGACCTCACCTCGTCGCTTCCGTTTCGCACGCAGCGTGTCGTAGGTAGGGCAAACTACTTATTCGATGACCGTTATGCTGCAGAGTTCAACTTTGCGTACGATGGTTCAGAAAACTTTGTTCCTAGCAGACGATTCGGCTTTTTCCCTTCCTTTGGTGTGGGATGGATTTTGTCAAATGAAAAATTCTTTGAGTCTGCTAAAGATGTCTTCCAAATGGTGAAACTACGCTACTCTAACGGTATCACCGGTTCTGGCGGTGGAGGACGAAGATTTGGATTCCTGACCATCGTAACTACCGGCGCCAACGGATATTCATTCTGGAATGGCACTAGCAACGTTAATTACGGAGGTGTAGCAATCTCAGATTACGGATATGACGTTACCTGGGCAGAATCGCATAAACACGATATAGGATTGGAGTTCACCACCCTCCAAGGCAAATTAAACGTTACGGTAGACTGGTTCAAAGAAAACCGCAAAGGAGTGTTCCTACAACGCGGAAGCTTACCTAATTACCTTGGGCTCCAAAATCAACCTTATGGCAACTTGGGGGTGATCAGAAATCAAGGATTTGATGGTACCGTATCGTTGGAAAACCTTCAGGTTGGGCAGACCGTATGGTCATTCAATGGAACATTCTCCTACAATAAAGATCAGGTTATTGAGAACGACAACCCTCGTCAGCAGTTCCCTTACTTAGAACGTCGTGGCCGCAACTACTTGGCGTCTTACGGGTATGTGGCCGACGGATTGTTCCAAAGTCAGGCCGAGATCGACGTACACGCTGATCAGTCAGCCTTGGGAGCTCAACGTGTGGGAGATATTCGCTATAAAGACCTGAACGGAGATGGAGTTATCAACACATATGACCAAACAAAAATCAGCAACGGCGACGTGCCAAACCTCGTGTATGGCTTCGGTTTCAATGTAAATTACAAGAAGTTTTATTTGGGTGCTTTCTTCCAAGGCATCCAAGGAGCGGAAGATAGACTCTCAGGAGATGGTATCATTCCTTTCAACAACAGTACAGGCCCAGAACGAAGCAACCTGTTTGCTATCGCCGAATCCCGCTGGACGGAAGATAATCCTTCCAACGACGTGTTCTATCCGCGTTTAGGCTATGGAAATTCCGTAAATACTAACAACGCAGTGGCCTCAACATGGTGGATTAAAGATCTTGATTTCATCCGTCTCAAAACATTGGATTTCGGTTACTATCTACCAGCCGAAAAAATGAAATCATGGGGAGTGAAAAATGCTCGTCTGTATGTGCAGGGAGTAAACCTCTTCTACTGGAGTAAATTCAAACTATGGGATCCAGAATTGAATACCAGCAATGGCTCTTCTTATCCTAATACAAGAACCATTTCCTTAGGTATTCAGGCTAACTTCTAACGATCATTTTTCATCATCAGTAACATTAAAGAATACAACATGAAAACGAAAATATTAGCAATACTAGCGGCAGGAGGTATGTTATTCACCTCATGTGCAGGATTCCTAGATCAGATTCCCGATGACGTCTTGACCGTAGACGACATCTTTCAGTCCAAAAACTATGTGGACAACTATCTCACCCAGATCTACTCAAACCTTCCGAACGAGATGTCACAACGTTTCGTAGGAAACCAATTTGCCGGACCGTGGACAGCCGCCTCGGATGAAGCCAAATACAATTGGGACTTCAACTACGCCAACAACATGAATAAAAGCACTTGGGCGACTACAGACGGCAGCGTATCAACATTCTACGACAACTTTTACAAATCCATACGTAACGCAACAGATTTTATAGATAAAATTGACGGCGCCAATCCGGCAGAAGTAAATGACGCCTTAAAATCTCGCTATAAAGCGGAAGCTCGCGCCTTAAGAGCAATATATTATTACTACCTTATCCGCATCTATGGTCCGGTACCTTTAGTAACACAAGTTATCCCTGTGGATGCTCCTCTGTCCGAAGTGTTACTGCCTCGCAGTAGCTTCGACGAATGTGTAGAATTTATCGTATCAGAACTGGATCAAGCATACGTAGACCTTCCGACAAATCCCGTAAATAATGAATATGGCCGTATGACAAAAGGTATAGTAAAAGCTTTCAAACAGCAAACTTTACAGCTGGCTGCAAGTCCTCTTTTCAACGGTAATACGGACTATGCAAACCTTAAAAATAAAGATGGCAAACAGCTTATCAGTCAAACTTATGACGCCAACAAGTGGAAGCTAGCTGCAGATGCTGCAAAAGAATTCATCAACGAATTCGTACCTACCACTTACAGACTCTATACTGAAAATCATGCCGATCCGTTTATGAAAGCTTATCTGTCTACTCGTAACGTCATGCTGAGAGAGTGGAATGAAGAATGGATCTTTGCACGCACTAACGCGACAAACTACGTGCAGTACGATATGACTCCTAAACATGTGGGATACACTACAGATGTGCAGGGAGGAGGAGCCTTGGGCGCCACTCAAAAAATGGTGGATGCCTACTATATGGCTAACGGCCTTCCCATCACAGATCCTGCATCAGGTTATGAATCCTCAGGTTTTGCAGACTTCCAGGCTCCTTACGATGTCAGAGCGCGTAGTACCTTCAAGCCTTGGACAAATAGAGAAGCCCGCTTCTATGTCGGCATTACTTATAATAGAAGCTACTGGCTGAATCAAGGCTCAAACTCCAGTGAAGTTATTACCGTCATGGAGCTGTCCGGCAACTCGGGGCGTCGTCAGAGTACGTCGGACGTTTCGCCAACAGGTTATATCGTACGTAAGAACGTAGCCTCTAACAGCAATAACAGAGGTTCCGTACAGCTACGACTAGCCCATATATTTCTGGATTATGCCGAAGCATTGAATGAATATGATCCGACAAACCCCGAAATACTAACCTATCTAAACCTTATCCGCGAGCGAGCAGGAATACCGACCTATGGCAATGGCGCGGGACAGATCCCCCCTCCTGCCAACCAGTCGGCTATGCGCAACGCCATACGACGTGAAAGACAGGTGGAGCTCGCCTTCGAAAGTGTACGCTATTTTGACTGCCGTCGATGGAAAACTGCAGCGACAGAATTTGCCGGAGAAATATATGGCATGAATATGTTTGCCGACGGCAACGCTTTCTACGAAAAGACGTTAATAGAAACTCGTGTCTTCAAACCTAGAGACTACCTATTCCCTATTCCGAACAACGAGATTCTAAAAAATGACTTAATGGTTCAAAATCCAGGTTGGTAACAATAAACTTCAGAAAATGAAACTTTTATCAAAAATAAAATACTGTTCTGCACGACTAGGTTATGTTGCTATCGTATGTAGCACCCTATTCTACAGCTCTTGTATCAAAGATGTAGAATATACAGTAGACAACGAAGGTGTTATCTACATGTCACAAGCCACAGAAAGTAAGTCTCATCTCAGACTATTCGACATCGATACTATTCAGGATATTAACTTTGGGGCATCCTACGGAGGACTTAAATATCCTGACAGTGATATTACCGTAAAATTTGCCGTTGACGAAAGTCTTATCTCCGCATACAATCAGGAGAATGGAACAAACTTTATCCCTTTTCCGCAGAATGCCTATACGTTATCAGGCTTAGAGTCTGTAATAAAGGCAGGAAACGTAGATAGCGAACCGCTAAAGGTCATGGTCACCGCCAAAGCCCTTCAAATAGGGAAAGCATATATGCTACCTATCAAACTCGTATCTGCTGGTTCTGCAACCATACACGCTGAGTTAAGCACCGCTTATTTTCGTATTGATTCACTCATACGCCGAGAACGCGACATTACCAATTTAGGGGTATTCTCGGTAAGTCATGAAAACAATGGAGGTCCTAACCATGCTGAAGGTTCTCTTAAGTTGGTAGATAACAACTACGGCACGAAATACCTGACCCAAAACTACACGTCAGGCATGTGGTTCCAAGTGAAGTATAACACCCCTCAGGTCATCGGAGCCTATACCATGACTTCGGGCAATGACGCTCCTGAGCGTGATCCTAAGACATGGCGCTTTGAAGCTTCCAATGATGGCAATAGCTGGACCGTGCTGGATAGTCAGACCGAATATTTCTTTGAGAACCGCAACCAAACAAAGAGATTCGAGTTGGACAATAATACAGCCTATACACATTATAGAGTTGTCATCGTATCCAACAATGGTTCTAACCTATTCCAACAGACTGAATGGCGTTTAATTCAGTACTATTAATATTCACTTCAATCTAATAGTTATGTCCAAAAACAACATCCATCGCTTATGTGTAATAATTATTCCTTTGCTTCTTTGCCTTGCCTGCAAAGAGGCAAAGGAAACTATTATTGAGCATGAAGAAGAAACCATAGTAGAAGAAGATCCTAATGCCCCTCCTCGTCTATGGAGAGAAAAGTGGCATGAACATGAGCTGCTTCTGACAAGACAATATTACAACGACTCCATTGTCATCTACCATGATGATGATATGGATCCCACGGTGACATGGCCTCGAAGAATATTGACACAAATATGGAATTATTCGTGGAAGCACTATGGTGGATTCGGTCCCGACCCACGCCTGCGCGTAGTTTTGCATGGTGGCACCTATGGAGGCGGACATCCCGGATACTACCTCAGCAATAAACACGAATACTTCAATGTCATCGACGTAGGTTGGCACGCAACAAATGGCGAGGATAGTATTGGTGAGCCCCTTGACATTACAGCCCACGAAATAGGTCATATCGTCGAAAGTGTATCCTATAACACCTTAAATTCACCTGCCTTTTCCATCTGGGGCGACAGCAAATGGATGGAAATCTATCAATATGATGTATATAAAGGCTTGGGATGGACCGAGAAGGCCGCAAGCTGGCACAACAGAATGATGACCATCAAAGAAGACTTCCCTCGAGCCAACACCTACTGGTATCGCGACTGGTTCTTCCCTATCTATGATCGTTATGGCGGCGTTACGGTGCTCAACAATTTCTTTAAATTGCTTTCTGAACATTTTCCTACTACTAGTATTCCTAACGGAAGAAAATATATTAGAGATTTGAATTTCGGGGAGTTCATTCACTTCTGGAGCGGTGCTGCTGGTGAAGACCTATCTGAGCTGGCCGCAGCGGCATTCGGAGACAAAGATCGATACGGAAACTTGTGGATGCCTCAGCTTCAACAGGCCCAAAAAGATTTTAGTGCTATTTCTTATTAACAGTATATTATGATGAAGTTCCTTTCTATTAAAACCAAAAAACTCTTAACACTTTTTGTTGCTTGCTCTTTTGCTGTCAACCTGAACGCACAGCAGGCAGACAACACGATGGAGCCGGTAGATTATGTCAATCCTCTAATGGGTACGGACTCCAAATTTGCTCTGTCCAACGGCAACACCTATCCTGCCGTGGGCGTACCCTGGGGTATGAATATGTGGACCCCACAGACAGGCAAAATGGGTGACGGATGGCAGTATACATATGCTGCCGACAAGATCCGCGGACTGAAGCAGACACACCAACCTTCCCCATGGATGAACGACTACGGCCAGTTCTCCCTCATGCCGGTAAGTGGCAAATCGGTTTTCGACCAAGACGAAAGAGCTAGCTGGTATTCGCATAAGGCGGAAGTGTCCAAACCTTATTACTACAAAGTTTATCTTGCAGATCACGACGTGACAGCAGAGGTTACCCCTACCGAAAGAGCAGCAATATTCCGTTTTTCTTTCGGCAAAACCGATAGTGCCTTCGTCGTTATCGACGCTTTCGACCGTGGCTCCGAAGTAGAAATTATCCCAGAAAAAAATATGATTATCGGCTACTCCTCCCGTTATAGCCGAGGTAAACTTCCTAATTTCAGAAATTACTTCGTAGTCGTATTTGACAGACCCTTCACATACAATGCAGTATGGGAAGGTAAAAACAAAAAGGAAGGAATTCTGAAATTACAGGCTAACCACGTTGGTGCTATCATAGGTTTTAAATCATCAGGCAAGCAGGATCCTATCCACGCTCGTGTGGCCTCTTCTTTTATCAGTAAAGAACAGGCTCTCCGAAACCTCAATGAATTGGGTAAAGACTCCTTCGACATGGTGGCATCCAAAGCCCGTAAACAATGGAACGACAAATTAGGCAAAATAAAAGTCGAGGGAGGAAGCATAGACCAGCTGCGAACGTTCTATAGCTGCCTCTACCGTACGCTCTTCTTCCCTAATAAGTTGTACGAATACGATGCTCAAGGCAACATCGTACACTACAGCCCTTATACCGGAGAGGTTCTACCCGGCTATATGTTTGGAGGTACCGGCTTCTGGGACACTTTCCGTGCGTTGTATCCTCTGTTAAATCTGGTTTATCCTTCAATCAATAAGGAAATGCAGGAAGGGTTGATAAACTGCTATAAAGAAGGCGGATTCTTGCCGGAATGGAGCAGCCCAGGATTTGCAGACATCATGATAGGAAACAACTCTGCCTCCGTTGTGGCTGAAGCTTACCTCAAAGGTCTAAGAGGTTATGATATAGAAACCCTCTACGAAGCCTTGAAACATGGCGCTAACAACGAAGGGCCTATGACAGCGGTGGGCAGAAAAGGTGTCGCCTACTACAATGAGCTGGGATATGTTCCCTACGACGTCGGCATCAATGAAAGTGCTGCCCGCACGCTGGAATACGCCTATGATGATTTCGCTATCTATAGGCTGGCCAAAGCATTGAAAAAACCTCAAGAGGAAATAAAGCTATACGCCCAACGAAGCCAAAATTATAAACACCTGTTCGACCCTTCCACCAACTTAATGCGCGGAAAAAACAAAGACGGCTCGTTCCAATCGCCTTTCAACCCTTTAAAATGGGAGATGCGTTTACCGAAGGTAATAGCTGGCATTATACCTGGTCGGTATTTCACGATGTACAAGGACTTATCGACCTGATGGGAGGCAGTAAAACTTTTGTAAACATGCTGGATTCGGTATTTTCACAACCTCCGGCCTTCGACGACAGCTACTATGGCGGAGTGATTCACGAAATTCGCGAAATGCAAATTGCCGACATGGGGCAATACGCCCATGGAAACCAACCTATCCAACATATGATTTATCTGTACAATTACGCAGGAGAGCCTTGGAAAGCACAGTATTGGGCAAGAGAAGTAATGAACAGAATGTACAAACCTACCCCTGATGGTTACTGTGGTGATGAAGACAATGGACAGACATCCGCATGGTATGTTTTCTCCGCATTGGGATTTTATCCTGTATGTCCGGCAATGGACGAGTATGTCTTGGGAGCTCCTCTTTTCAAGAGAGCTACCATACACCTTGAAAACGGCAAAACGTTCGTTATAGAAGCTCCAAACAACTCTGCGAAAAATATTTATGTGCACAACATTACATTCAACGGCAAGTCACACGACGTAAACTACATCAAACATGGAGACATCTTCAAAGGAGGTACCTTCAAAGTAGACATGCGTGCATTGCCAAATAAGACCAGAGGAACAAAACCTTCGGCATATCCTTATTCATTTACAACTGATCCTAACAAATTTTAAGTTTACATCCTTATGCAATTCAGACGAGATTTTTTAACACTTATACTATTAAGCTTCATATCGGTAAAGACATCCTTTGCCCAACGAAATTGGTCAGATATCAACAGAGATATAAAAAATGCTGTCCAGGTGGATACCATCACTAAGAAAAAATTCACCCTGATTTTTATCAATAAATCCAAGGACTTTGACTCTAAGGTGGGGGAAAAGCTAAAACAAGTTTTCTTTATAAATTATCCTAAGCAGGTTAAGCTATATAACAAAGAGGCTTCACGCAAAGTAATATTTGTCATCGATCCGGAGTACGACGGTATAGCCGCCGCCGGGGGAGGCGTAATCCGTTTCAACCCGGAATGGTTTAAGAAGAATCCTAGAGATATAGATATTGTCACACATGAAACCATGCATTTAGTCCAAAGCTATCCACATGGTGCTGGTCCCGGTTGGATTACGGAAGGTATTGCAGACTATATACGCTATACGATGGGGGTGGACAACAAAGGCGCTAACTGGTCCTTACCAGACTATAAGGACTCTCACAAATACACCGATGCCTATAGAATTACAGCACGTTTCTTCGTGTGGTTAGATAAAAAAAAGAAAAAAGGTTTCATCAGAACCTTAGACCAGCATATGCGCAGTAAAACCTATAGTGAAGAGTTCTGGACCCGCTACCTAGGAAAAAGTATTGACGAACTCTGGAAAGAATATAGTGCTAATCCACAAATATAGGTAGGTTAATGTAAGTAGTGAATGATGGTGCATGGCATCATGCATCATCATTTCAAGTTAAAACAAAAAAACCTAATTATCAATAGCATACCTATCAAAAACAGAATAGGTATTGACAAACATCAAAATATTTCCGTACTTAGGGACTGTAAACGCCTCATAAAGGCATATCATCTGGGGCATTAGCTCATTTGGCTAGAGCGCTACGCTGGCAGCGTAGAGGTGATCGGTTCGAATCCGATATGCTCCACATATTCTTTTTTCAAAAAACTCTTTTTAATATCTTTCATCCTCCCCCATAAAAAGTATGGGTAGACAATAAATATCCACCCACACTCAGCTATTTTAAATAGAGATTTTTTCTAAATTCAAAAAGTAACTCTATCTTATTCTATCATTTGTACTATTTCCACGTGATCGGAAACTTTCTCCCGAGGAGAAAACCTTGTTTGGTCCATTTTGGGATTTTCGTGGGTAAGATTTCTTCTTATGACGAAAGTCTGGTTTTGTACCTGTTTTTGGTAGATCTTTTGATTGCTTTGATTTTCCCTGATTTAACAAAAACTGACTCTGCCTAATCAGCTCCGGAGACATACTCAACCCTTCTAATTCCTGTACCGGCAACTCCAATCCTATGGTAAACTGAATATCGCGGATATATGGAATTTCTTCCACCCCACATAAAGATAGTGCAAAGCCTGACGCTCCCGCCCTTCCAGAACGACCAATACGGTGAACATAGGATTCTGGAATATTAGGTATCTCATAGTTAATAACATATTGCAACAAGTCTATATCTATTCCCCTTGCGGCAATATCTGTTGCTACCAGTACTTTTATAGTCTTTTTCTTAAAGGCGTCCAAAGCATTTTGGCGGGCATTCTGCGACTTATTCCCATGGATGGCCGCTGCAGAGATTCCATTCTTCAGCAGCAATCTCACTAAGCGGTCGGCTCCATGTTTTGTACGGGCAAACACCAATACACTATCGTCCACCCGCGTATTCAACAAGTGCAATAGAGCTTTGGGCTTATTGGCTTTTTCTACATAATATAGGGTTTGCTGAATAGTTTCTGCCGTGCTGGACTCAGGAGTCACTTCCACCTTCATAGGATCGACGCAAAATGGCATCTGCCAAGGCTTGAATCTGTCTCGGCATTGTCGCCGAAAAAAACAACGTTTGTCTCTTAGCAGGCACTAAAGACAAGACACGTTTTACATCATGGATAAAGCCCATGTCCAGCATTCTGTCTGCTTCGTCCAGCACCAAGATCTCTACCTTGTCCAGCCATATCAGCTTCTGTGACACCAAATCTAATAGACGGCCTGGTGTAGCCACTAATATGTCCACCCCCTGACGAAGCTGCTGAACCTGACTAGACTGACTTACACCACCGAAAACTACTGCATGCTTAAGTTCCAGATTTTCACCATATGCTTCCAATGACTCGTCAATCTGAATGGCCAACTCACGGGTAGGAGTCAGTATCAAAGAGCGTATTGCCCCCTGCTTATATCCTTCCGGCTTGCCAGCACTTAGTAACTGTAAAACGGGAATCGAAAAGGCTGCCGTCTTACCCGTACCGGTCTGCGCACAGCCCAACACATCTTTGCCTTGTAATACTTGTGGAATAGCCTGTTCCTGTATAGGAGTAGGACAAGCATACCCTTGTCTGCTAAGTGCTTCCAATATCGGCGCACTCACTCTTAATTCTTTGAAAGTCTTCATTATATAGTTTATGAGGAGCTTTCAACAAAGAAGAAAGAGCCTCGGATTAAAAAATAGGAAGGTATTATTAAAATAATATCCTTCTAAAAACAAAAGCCGCTAAGAGATCTTAGCGGCTCAATCTTTTTGTAGGTTAAATCTTAGTTGTTCTCAGCTGGGATAACTGAAACGTAAGATCTGTTGTTAGCTTTTTTACGGAAAACTACAGTACCATCTACTAAAGCGAACAATGTGTGGTCTTTACCCATACCTACGTTAGCATCTGGATAATGTACTGTACCACGTTGACGTACAATAATGTTTCCAGCAATAGCTTTTTGATCCACCAAAAATTTTGATTACCTAATCTTTTGCTGTTGTGACTCACGGCCGTTCTTAGAACTACCTGCACCTTTCTTATGTGCCATTTCTTTATCTTAATTTATGACTTTAGTCAGATTAACAACTCCAATTATAAAGTGATACCAGTAATCTGGATTTTAGTGAACAATTGACGGTGTCCGTTTTTCTTTTTATAACCTTTACGACGTTTTTTCTTGAAAACGATCACTTTATCACCTTTTAGATGCGACACAATCTTAGCGGTAACTTTTGCACCTTCGATTGTAGGAGCACCGATTTTAAATTTGCCGCCATCTTCAGCTAATAATACTTCGTCAAATTCAATACTAGCGCCTTCATCTCCTTGTAAACGGTGTACAAAAAGATGTTGGTCTTTTGCAACCTTAAATTGCTGTCCTGCTATACTTACTATTGCGTACATTGTTTGTTAATTAATTTGTATAATCTTTTAATGAGATGCAAAGATAGTGTATTCTTTTTATTTATACAAGACTATTTCAAAATCATTTTCTCCTTCAAGGAATGACTACTATCACATTCCACCTTCCCAACATAAAGAGAACAAAAAATTAATATTAAGATTTCTTTTTTAATAAGAGTAAATCAATTTAACTTTAACACCAATAAATAACATAACATTTTATTTGACCTATTAACTAAAATTATAAACTTATGTGTGGTATAGTAGGATATATCGGCAATAAGGACGCTTATACGTATCTAATCAATGGTTTAAAAAGATTGGAATACCGCGGATATGATAGCGCAGGTATCGCCCTTCATAAAGGAAACGACTTTCTCACCATCAAAAAAGCAGGTAAAGTGGCAACCTTAGAAGCCGCCTTTCATGGATATGACACCTCAACCTCCTTGGGAATAGGCCATACACGCTGGGCAACTCACGGCATACCCTCCGACAATAATGCTCATCCTCACGTTTCTGCGACAGGAAAGTTTGTGCTTGTTCACAACGGCATCATAGAAAACTATGCTTCCATCAAGGAAGAACTCTTACAAAAAGGCTATAAGTTCAACAGCGATACCGACACGGAAGTGCTTGTAAACTTCATCGAAGATATTTACCTGAACAACCAATGTCCTGTAGAAGAAGCTATACGTATAGCACTCAAAAGAGTGGTAGGAACCTATGTCATACTTCTCCTATCCAAAGACCACAGTGACACACTCTTCGCTGCTCGTAAGGGCAGCCCTCTGGTTATCGGAATAGGCAAGAACGAACATTTCCTCGGCTCCGACGCCTCCCCTATGCTTGAATACACCAAAGAAGTAGTATATATCAATGACTATGAGCTTGCCATCATCACCCCGGAACAGCTTATCCTGAAAAATCTGGGAAATGAGACCGTCACGCCTTACATTCAGAAATTAGACCTCGAGCTGGCAGCCATAGAAAAAGGTGGATACGACCACTTCATGATCAAAGAAATATATGAGCAGCCGCAGGCTATTACCGATTCCCTACGAGGAAGACTTGATCCTATCGAGCTTACCTTGCGTCTTAGTGGTCTCGAAAAAATTAAAGATAAGCTGCTGCAGGCTCGCAGGATAATCATTGTAGCATGCGGAACCAGCTGGCACGCCGGACTTTTGGCCGAATACTGGATAGAAGAGTTGGCACGCGTAAATGTAGAGGTTGAATACGCTTCCGAATTCAGATACCGCAACCCTATAATAACACCCGAAGATGTTATCATAGCTATTTCCCAAAGTGGCGAAACGGCAGATACCTTGGTAGCCTTAGAAAAAGCCAAAGCCCAAGGAGCCACCATCTTCGGTATTGTCAATGTTGTAGGTTCTTCCATAGCACGTATTACTGACGCCGGCATATACACCCATGCCGGGCATGAAATTGGCGTAGCAAGCACCAAAGCTTTCATCACCCAGCTTACCGTACTTCTTTCCTTTGCGCTGAAACTGGCTGAATACCGCAACACCATCTCTCCCGAATTGCAAAAACAGCTCTTCAAAGAAATGAACGATCTGCCAAGAAAAGTAGAATCTATCCTCACAGAGTCAAAAGATAGTATTAAACAGATTGCCGAAAAGTACAAAAACGCAGGCAGCTTCCTCTATCTCGGAAGAGGGTATAACTTCCCTATAGCCCTTGAAGGAGCCTTAAAGTTGAAAGAAATAAGCTATATACATGCGGAAGGCTATCCTGCCGCGGAGATGAAACACGGCCCTATAGCTCTCGATAGACGAAAATCTTCCCGTCGTATTCAATTGCTACAAAAGATAGAGTTCACGAAAAAATCATCAGTAATATGCAGGAAATAAAGGCTCGCAGAGGGAAGCTGATAGCCGTAGTTTCCCAAAACGACCAACTCGCCCTCGGCCTGGCTGACGACAGCATTACTATCCCGGAAACACATGAGCTAATCTCCCCTATCCTTGCTGTGATACCGCTACAGCTGCTCTCCTACTATGTAGGAACAGGACGCGGCATAGATGTAGATAAACCTAGAAATTTGGCTAAATCCGTAACAGTAGAATAAGTATGAGCAACGTTATACAAAGACCTCTGGCAGAATTAGGAAAAAGCTGGAACGTGGAACTGACTTCAAGAAAGCAGCTTCACCTACCGGCAAACTACCCTAAATTGGAAAAAAGATATCGCCCCCTAACAGACGGCGAAATTGCAATTCTCTTAAAAAATAACAACCACGCGGCGGATTGGAACAACATATGGGTTAGCGATATATTTAACCCCGAACAGATAAAGAACTCCTCTTTCTATGGCGTTGTAAAGATTGGGGATATCCCCCCTCATTATCTGGACTACAGAGATCTTCAGCTGCCCTGTGGTATTTATCACAGCTGCCTTATCAACAGCATCGTGGGCGACAACAATGCTATACACCATGTGCGATATATGGCCAACTTCATCACGGGTGACAATGTCATCCTTTCCAACATCAATGAAATGGAAACCAGCTACAACGCTAAGTTTGGTAATGGCATACTCAAACAAGGGGAAGATGAAGACAAACGAATATGGATAGAGCTATGTAACGAAAATGGGGGTCGCGCCATCCTCCCATTTACAGGTATGCAGGCTGCCGATGCCTTCCTTTGGACCCGCTATCGCCATGACGACATCTTACAGAATAAGCTTGTGGAAATCACAGAAAATCCTTTCTCCAAAGAAGGAGGCTTCTTCAGCGAAATCGGAAACAATGCCGTCATTAAAAACTCCAACATGATCAAAGATGTAATCATTGGCGACCATACTTACATCAAGGGAGTAAATAAACTTAAAAATGTAACCATCCACTCCACCCGTGAGGCTTACACTCAAATAGGTGAAGGCTGTGAAATCGTAAACGGCATAATCGGCTATGGCTGTAGGATATTTTATGGTGTGAAGGCCGTAAGATTTATCCTCTCCTCCTTCTCCCAACTAAAGTACGGTGCCCGTCTGATAAACTCCTTCTTGGGAGATAACTCCACCATTTCCTGCTGTGAAGTACTCAACTCCCTACTTTTTCCTGCCCATGAGCAACATCACAACAATTCCTTCCTCTGTGCCGCCTTGGTCATGGGACAAAGCAACATGGCCGCAGGAGCAACAATAGGATCCAACCACAACTCCCGTGCTGCGGACGGGGAGATCCATAGAGCCCGACGCGGCTTCTGGCCAGGACTATGGTGTAAGCCTGAAACACAACTCCTATTTTGCCTCCTACACCCTCATTGTCAAAGGAGACTTCCTTCACGAACTTAACATAAAAATTCCTTTCTCGTTGATCAGCAACGACGTGAAGAATGACCGTCTCATTATCGTGCCAGCCTATTGGTTTTTGTACAATATGTACGCCATCATGCGTAACAACCATAAATTTATCGCTCGTGATAAGCGAACCATTAAAAATCAATACATAGAATACGACATTCTAGCGCCCGATACCATCAATGAAATGTTCGATTCCTTAAACATCGTCGAAGAAGCGGTCATGCAAAGTCTATCTTTGGACAACCTCCACAATGCCCAAAATCTTCTGAAAGACGAAAAACAACAAATCCTTCAGGATGTATATATGCAAAATGTGGAATGTTCTAAAAGAAAAGTGGTGCTTTTAAAACCGAAAGAGGGTTATAATCTTTTTAAACGGCTGATACGTCACTATGGCACACAGCAGCTGGTAGACCTCCTTTTCCATTTGCCCGAAAATAGAATTGACCTTCAAGAGATTGTTCATCATCAATCTGCGGAAAGAAAACAATTCGAAAACATCGGAGGACAGCTCGTTCCTAAGGAAGACCTTCACTCACTCTTGCAAAACATCAAGAATGGAACACTTCAAGATTGGAACAGCATACATCAGGAGTATCATAAATGGAGCAAAAATTACCTCAAAGAAAAACGCATGCATGCCTTGGCTTCCTTGGCAGAAATAACCGAAACGCCTATTCCCTTCTGGAATAATGCATTTATAAAAAATCTTATCACTGAAAGTATATATACACAAAAATGGATTTTCGAAGAGATATATAACTCTCGTCGTAAAGATTATGCAAACCCTTTTCGGCAGATGGTGTACGAGGATACAGCCGAGATGGACAAGGTGGTCGGAAAGCTGAAAGACAATTCATTCATCCAAAAAGAGAAAAAAACATTGGAAGACTATATCGCAAAAGCAGAAAAAATCCTTCAGAAATTATAGGCTGCAGGTCATCCTTAAACAAGGATGGCCTATTATTTAAGCTCGCCGAATTGTACAGATAGCAGCCGTCCATTCAGCGCGTTTACACCGCATACACTGTTGATGTATGTTATCCAGGTGCTCTAAAACATTTCCACAATACATACAAGCACAAGGCTGTCCCTTCGGCACAGATTCCAAAACTTTATATCTGTCCGGAAAAAGGGGCATCCCATATTTCACTTCTTCATCCTTGAAATACAGAATGCTGAGTGTGGCGTCCGCCTCCAGAAGAGCCAATTTAACCTGTCCCAGATGTTCTACGGAGTGATTTCGAAGCTCAGCAAAAAACTCCATCTGTGAGAAATCGCCATCTTTTTCATGCTTCAACTCAAACATTCCATCCCGCACGATGACCATAGCCCTACCTTCCAACAAAACATGGAGCCCTTTCCACCGCGCACTTATCCAAGTTATTACCTTATACAACAATATAATGGTGAATAGCACAATCACACCATATAACAAAGGGACATCTTTCTGAAACATGGGATCTCCAGCAGCAGACCCCATACCTAAAATTATAGCAACCTCAAATAAAGTAAGCTGACGCACCCCGCGTCGTCCCGACAAACGTAACACTATCAGGATTACCAAAAACATCACGCCTGTGCGATAAAGTATTTCCCCCACAAATGATAGCTCCATAATTTTATAATTTTTCTAACCTTTTTATGGCTTGCAGTATGTTTGCGCCCCTGCCCAGCACTGGTTTAAAAAGATCTCCTTTCTCTTTTACCCTGTCCAAAGCATTGAAAATCGTAAAATCTGTAGGTTTAAGTCCCTTTTTCACCTCATACCATTCTAACGACATAGATATGGTGCCCTCCTTTCGTGGGCGAAGACTGTAAACACTTGCCAAGGTCTGTCCTCTTCTGTTCTGTAGATAGTCCAAATATATTTTTCCCTTGTCACGCTTCTTGAGACTTCGCTCCAAAGTGGTAAGTTCTGGAATTCTGGTCTGCACCAGCTGCATCAGCAAGTGGGCAAAATCCTTGACCTGTGCAAAAGGATATTTGTTGCCCATAGGCACGTAAATATGCATGCCACTACTTCCGGAAGTTTTGGGATACCCCTTCACTTTTGCGTCATCGAGCACTTCTTTTACGACCAAAGCCACTTCGATAACATCATCAAAATTATTGTTTTCCGAAGGATCCAAATCCAACACCATATATGTAGGACATTCTATATCGGAAATCTTGCTAGTCCAAGGGTTCAATTCTATGCATCCTAGATTATTGAGATATGCCAAGGACGCCTTATCATTGCAGACAAGATATTCGATATTCTTATCTGTACTTTTGGAGAAGATGCTTTCCGTGGCAATCCAGGCAGGCGTCTCGTCAGCAGCATCTTTTTGATAGAAATTTTGCCCTTCAATACCGTTCGGAAAACGGTTCATAGATTGAGGTCTATCTTTCAAATGAGGAAGAATATAAGGTGCCATCTGCTGATAGTAATCCATCACCATACCTTTGGTAATTTCTAACTGAGGAAATATACTTTATCCGGGTTGGTAATCTTAACCTTATGACGACCAATTCGGAGCAGCTTATCATCTCCTGAAAAGTTCTTTTGGGATTTCATCTTTAAAGAAGGTTTTACCTCTGATAGCATTTTATCCATATTAAAATCCACCTCTTCCGCTCTCTTATCTTTTCTCAAATGCATAAACACAGGATGCCTGTAAATCAACTCTTTGGTAAGCTCCGTAAATTTTATTTCAGCCACCAACTTAGGAGTTAGCCACATTGTCTTTCCATTGGTTTTGGGACGCTCTGGAAAAGGAGATGTTTTTCTGATAAAACGTTTCATCTTCCGGGCTAACATTTCCAAATCTTTATCCTTGAATCCTGTTCCCACATGACCGCAAAACACAAGTTGTCCTTCAGAAAACTTCCCTAAAACGAGCGAGCCAAAATGTTTTCTGGATCCTTTAGGAGCTGTGAAACCACAAATAAGCACCTCATCCGTTTGATCCACCTTTATTTTCAGCCACTCTGAAGATCGTATTTGGGGTGTATACGAGGAATCCACCCTTTTGGCTATAATACCTTCCAACCCCAAACGTCGGGCTTGCTCAAAAAATTTCTTTCCTTTTTCCAGAACAAAGTCGTGATACTGTATCAGCTCGTGCTGCTGAAGGGCTTCACTAAGCAACTCCTTACGCTGCAGATAGGTAAGCTCCATAGTAGAATGGCCATTCAACCACAAAAGATCAAACACTTGAAATACTACGGCCTGCTGATTCTCCTCCTCCATATTCTGCAGCCGTTGGAAACTAGGCTTACCCTTAGCATCATAAGCTATTATCTCCCCATCCAACACCATATCATAAACCTGCAGCTGTAATGCATTGGCGATGTTGGAAAACGTAGAAGTAAAGTCCTTTCCGTTACGGGAATAAAGCTTCACCTTCGTTCCTCGTAGGTCAGCAATAGCTCTATAACCATCCCATTTGATTTCAAAAGCCCATTCCTTACTATCAAAAGGCGTGTCTTCTATTTTGCATAGCATAGGCTTAATAATCTCGGGAAATTTGTCCTTCTCGGTCTTTTTATAGTTTTTAGCCCGAGATATGGGAACGACCTTTTTAGAAGGGCGCGCCTTTTTCTTTTTATCCAGATAAGCTGTCACCTTGGAATCTGATGATATATAATCCTCGGCCGAATATTTTTTCTTTACTGAAAATTCGTCCTTATGCTTGATAAGCAGCCAAGCATTCTCTTGCTTGGCATCTTTAATCTTTACCAACGCAAATTCACCTTGTAGTTTTTCGCCATGCAGAACAAATTTTAGACTTCCATTATTAATCTCCTCTCGCATGACTTTATTGGGATTCTCTCCTTTACCTTGCGTCAGCGGAACATAATAACCTTTATCCCAAATTTCTACTTCTCCAGCCCCATAGTTTCCTTGAGGTATCGTCCCCTCGAAAGTCCTATATTCAAGAGGATGGTCTTCCACCATCATTGCTAGGCGCTTGTCGGAAGCGTTGAGAGAAGGCCCCTTGGGGATAGCCCAACTCTTGAGCACACCATCTACCTCCAGCCGAAAATCGTAATGCAGACGGGAGGCGGCATGACGTTGCACCACAAAATGTAATTTCTTTCCTCCCCGTCTCTTACGTCCCGGCGGCTCCGAAGTGCTTCTGAAATCACGTTTGTCATTATATTTTTTCAGCACCATCCTCTTTTCTCCTTCTATTAACCCGCATTTTTATCCCCTTTTTCAAGGCTAGCCTTCAACATTGCCATCAAATCTGAAGTCTTCACTTCCTCATCTTTTATAGGCACAACCTTTATTTTCTTGCCTTTGGCCTTCTGTTTTAATGATTTTAAGCAGCTTAGCATTATACGTATCTTTAAAATCTTTCGGGTCAAAAGGCTTTGCCAGTGATTTAATCAAAGACTCAGCAAGTTTGATCTCTGCCGTCTTGGGAGCAGCCTTTCTTGTCGGTATGTCGAGTTCTCCATAATCCCTCAACTCCTCTGGATACCGCATCCTATTCAGCATCAACACCTTATTATCATAAGGCCTAATAAGCCCTAATATTTCACGCTCATGCATTACGAAAGAGCCAATACCACCCATTTTGGTTTTCAGTAAGGCTTTCAGCAGTAGATTATAGGCAGCTTCGCCATTTTTTTGAGGTTCTAAAAAATAAGGCGTATCAAAAAAGACGGTATCAATGTCCGCTTCTTTGACAAACTGCGATATGGTAATAATCTTGGATTTTTCCGGACTAGCAGCCTCAAAGTCTTCATCTTCCAACACCACATATTTATCTTCCACCTTATAGCCTTTTACAATATTTTCCCAAGCAACCTCTTTACCTGTTTTCTCGTTCACTCTTTTATAACGAATATTGCGCAGATCTTTTTTATCCAGCATATCCAGATCCAAGCTCCGCGATTCTGTCGCAGAATACACCTTTATAGGGATATTTACCAACCCGAAGCCTATAGCTCCATTCCATATTGATCTCATAATAATATCTTTCTAATCTTCTAACCTACGTTTAAGCAGACAGAGCACACCAAGCTCTTCCACGGAAAGATTGTCATTCTTCTTCAAGAGTCTGTTTACCTCCTTCTTAAAGTAGCATAAAGTCCTGCCTTGCGTATAATTATCGATGATTCGGGGGTCGATGTACGACTTGCGGGCAATAGCCGGCGTATTCCCCAACCTTTCACTCACCGCCACCACCGCCTGCTTAATATTTTTGCTTAACTTTCGCTGATCAGCTTCCTCGATAGCTCCCAGCTCATCCAAGCTCATGGCAGCAATAACCGTCCCCGCCCAAGTCCTAAAATCTTTGGCCGAAAATTCGGGGCCCATCACTTCCCGAATATATTCGTTAAGGTGCTGACTTTTTACGTCCTGTATTTTCCCATCTTCATCGATAAACTTAAAGATTTCATATCCCGGCAACTCATCGATCTGACGCACTACCCGAGCCAACTGTGCGTCTACAACCTGCTTTTCCTGAGACTGCCAAGACTTTCCGACATATGTGAATAGCAGCTTATCCCCTTCAATTTTCAAATGTTTGGATCGTAAGGTAGTAAGACCATAACTTTTGTTGTTTCTCGCATACACATCACTGCCCGGCCTGAAGAAGGCTATATCCAACAGACGAACCATACATGCCAGCACCTTATTCCTGTCGAGCTTTCTCTTGCGAAGATGTTGCCCTGTAACCATACGCATATGTGGAAGCTGCCTCGCAAAATGAAGAATACGATCGAATTTTTTCTGTTCCTGACGTTGCCTAAAAGAACTATTGTATACGTATTGTTTCCTACCTTTAGAGTCGTAGCCCGTAGCACGTACCTTAGCTCTTGGAGAAGCATTAATCTCTACCCTCTTCCATGCAGGTGGGATGACCAGCGACTTAAATAAAGCAAGAAGTTTGTCGTCCTCCACCTTCTTTGCTTCCGAATCCACATAGGTGAATCCTTTACCCGTCTTTTTTCTATAATAGCGCATGAGTGTTGGATAATCTAAAACCTTATCTTATAGAACTATCGAAAAGAGAAAAAAGTTCTCCCACAAACTATTACAACATAAGAACATCACAACCTTAAAAAACAAAAATGCCCTCCTGAGGAGGGCATTTTGCTACTAACCAAAACTATATATCCACTATTTTACTTTACTTCAATCAATCGTTTAGCTACTACAGCCTCTTCTTTCTTGCCGATCTTCACTTTCAATATACCATTTTCGTAGGTAGCCTCAATATTGTTATGGTCTACGATTTCTGGTAAAGTGAACGAACGGGTAAAAGAATTGTAGCTGAATTCTTTCTTGCTGTACAACTTATCTTCAGTAGTACGTTCTTCACTCTTCTCAACAGAGATAGAAATAATATTTTTGTCAACGTTTATCTTGAAATCCGATTTTTGTAAACCCGGAGCGGCCAACTCTACCAAAAACTCCCTTTCGGTTTCGGTAATGTTTACTGCCGGAATGCGGGTCACTAATCTATCCGTAATAAACGAATCATTAAAAAGATTATCGAAAATGCTGTTGATGAATGGATTTACAACATCAGTGTTAACTGCTTTAGTTGGAAATTTAATCAATGCCATATTTATATCCTCCTTTTATATTTTAATTCAGAATCAATTTCGTTTAGCATTATTCAAGTTCCATACCACCCTATTTTTTAGGACATTTTGTCATAAAAAATAATTTTTACAAGACAAAATGTCATTTCTTTATTTATTAAGCACGATCAAGTGACTTATAAATCCTTTTTATAAGTCAGACTTACTTCTGAGGTTGCTAAATCTCCGCCAAACGGAGGATTTATTTTCTTAAGAGCAACATAAATTTCCTCCGCAAACGGATATTTTTCCAAGGTAATATTTAGAATGTCTTCCAAAGCAGACTCCAACAGCTTGCGTTTAGGCTTCATCACCTCCATGACTACAGCATACAACTCTTCATAATTAATGGTATTCTCAAGTTTTTCCATATCGGCCTGACGGAAAGGGAAGACTACTTCAAGATTTACTACAAACTCATTTCCTACTACTTGTTCCTCTTCGTAGAAGCCTATAGGCGCATAAACCCTCACATCCTTTAAAGATACTCTCTGTGTTATCATACCATAAAGGTACACATTTTAGCAGGCAGTAAGCATGCTCTTTCTCACCTTTTAAAATCATAATCGTTACAAAATTTTATTACTAAAAGCACTATTTTAGTAGCATTACATTTTTTTTGAACATGAAAAGATTACTTTTTTTCCTGCTGATAGGCAGCAGTACCTCGGTTTATGCACAACGTAATTTCACTATAGAAGAAACGGTTTTCGGACCGAACAAATTTGCTCCCACAACTCTCTATGGTTTACAGTGGACTAAAAAGAATGACATACTTACCCACTTAGACGCTTCCTACCAAAAACTTATAGCCCGTCAAGCCAAAGACAATTGGACAGAAAAAGAAATTGCCAACATCACGGACCTCACTAACGCTCTACGTCATGCACTCCCGCAAGACACGTTCGAGCTTAGAATATTTCCATTCAGCTACGATTGGGTTGACGACAACACCTTAGCGTTTGAGCTAACGACAGACAAGGGAGTACATCTTGTAGAATACAATATAGCCAACAAAAAGGCTACGGTCATAAAATCCTATCCGAACAATATCCCCAACATAGAAAAGCAAAAGCACTATGCTTATTCTATAAACAACAACATTCTAATTGTCACCGAAAGCGGCGAAAAGATTGTGGTTACCAAGGACACTGTTGACGGAATTGTGAACGGTAGTGACTATGTACACAGACAAGAGTTCGGAATAAAAAAAGGAATGTGGTGGTCCCCTGACAACCAAAAGCTACTATATTACCGAAAAGACGAATCCATGGTCACCAAATATCCACTACCACAATGGGACAGCCGGGTAGCCACCACCCAATACATACGCTACCCTATGGCGGGAATGAAGTCCGAAGAAGTGTCGCTGGTAGTTTTTGACATAAGCAGCAGAAAACATATCACCCTAAAGACAGGTGAACCCAAAGAGCAATATCTTACTAGTGTAACTTGGGACCCAAACAGTGAACACATCTATGTAGGCGTACTCAATAGAGGACAAGACCACCTCAAACTCAACAAATACAACGCTAAGACGGGTGAATTCGTAAAAACACTGTTTGAAGAGAAATCCGACACCTGGGTGGAGCCGCAACACGATTTGATTTTTGTACCCAATACCCCAAACCAATTCTTATATCAGACAGACAAAGATGGTTTCAACCAACTTTATCTATACGACACCGAAGGAAAACTAATCCGCCATCTGGGATACAAAGACGTTATTGTCACAAACTTCAAAGGTTTTAACAGCAACTACACCAAAGCCTATTATATTGGCGCCAGCAACAAAGGACTTGAAAGACACCTCTACGAGGTAGAGCTTAAATCCGGAAAGACAAAGCAGCTGACGACAATCCATGGTGTACACAATGCTTCCATAAGCCCTAGCGGCAACTTCGTTGTAGACCAGTTCAGCAACTTAAATACACCTAACATAGTTCAGATCATAAACACAAAAAAAGGAACTAGCAAAGAGTTGCTTAGAGTACATAACCCTTTCGAAGGGAAGATAAACCTACCGAAGATAGAATTTAAGGAGTTATTATCTCCGGATGGCAAGACACCACTCAACGCACGGATTACTTATCCTACAAATTTTGACCCGTCGAAAAAATATCCAGTGATGGTTTATCTGTATGGTGGCTCTCACGCTCAGATGATTACAGATCGATGGCTTGGCGGCATAGGGTACTTCGACCTTTACATGGCTCAAAACGGCTACATCGTCTTCACGTTAGACAATAGAGGTTCCGACGCGCGGGGTCGTGACTTTACACGTGTGACACACCGACAGCTAGGAGAAAACGAAATGGCAGATCAGCTTGTAGGAATAAACTTCCTAAAGTCCCTCCCTTATGTAGACAAAGACAGAATGGGAATCTTCGGATGGAGCTACGGAGGCTTCATGGCCACCTCCATGATGACCAAACACAATGAAACATTCAAGGCCGGTGTAGCAGGAGGTCCTGTAATGGATTGGAAATACTACGAAGTCATGTATGGCGAACGCTACATGGATACTCCACAAGAAAATCCAGAAGGCTATGAGAAAACATCCCTACTTAATAAAGCCGATAGATTAAGAGGTAACCTATTGATTATCCATGGCGCTCAAGACCCGGTAGTAGTACAACAGCACAGTATGCAGTTTATCGAACAGTGCATCAAGCAAGGGGTGCAGGTAGATTACTTTCTCTACCCTACACACGAACACAACGTCCGCGGCAAAGACCGTGTACACATGTATCAGAAAATCGCCAACTATTTTGATTTACATCTGAAAAAATGAATATCAAGCCTTACCACTACGGTGAGGCTTTTTTATGGTTCCATACTTTATTGAATTCTTACAATAAATATTCATCATTTATGGATGAATTTAAAAATAAAATACATAACTTTGCACTCCGACAAAGCAGTCGGAATACTCTTCAGAAAAAGGCATTTCTTCCGCTTTGTACATCAACAAATGGTACATTTAAACATTTTGATTAAATAATATAATGCCTAGAAACACCTCCATTAACTCCGTTTTAATTATTGGTTCTGGTCCAATCGTAATCGGACAAGCATGTGAATTTGATTATTCAGGATCTCAAGCAGCCTTATCATTAAAAGAAGAAGGCATCAAGGTCTCGATTATCAACTCGAACCCTGCAACAATCATGACAGACAAAGTCGTTGCAGACAATGTTTATTTATTGCCGCTTACCTGCGAAAGTATTGAACAAGTACTTCAAGAACAGCAAATCGACGCTGTACTTCCTACCATGGGAGGACAGACCGCTTTGAACTTATGTATCGAAGCTTCAAATCGTGGTATTTGGGATAAATACAATGTGCAAGTAATCGGTGTTGATGTTGCTGCTATCGAAAAAACGGAAAACCGTGAAGAATTCCGCCAACTGATGGTAGATATCGGTGTCGGTGTTGCTAAATCAAAAATTGCCAACTCTTTCTTAGAAGGTAAAGAAGCTGCTCAGGAAATCGGCTTCCCGCTGGTTATCCGTCCTTCGTACACGCTAGCAGGTACAGGAGGTGGCTTCGTACACAGCAAAGAAGAGTTTGACACCGCATTAAACAGAGGTTTGCATGCTTCACCAACACACGAAGTATTGGTAGAACAAGCGGTATTGGGATGGAAAGAATTCGAGTTGGAGTTGTTGCGTGACAAAAACGATAATGTCATCATCATCTGTACTATCGAAAACTTCGATCCTATGGGTATCCACACAGGAGATTCCATAACCGTGGCGCCAGGCATGACATTATCCGACAAATGTTACCAAGAGATGCGTAATCAAGCTATCAAGATGATGCGCTCTATAGGTAACTTCGCAGGAGGATGTAACGTACAGTTCTCCGTAAACCCTGAAACAGAAGAAATCATAGCCATAGAAATCAATCCTCGTGTATCGCGCTCTTCAGCCTTAGCATCCAAAGCTACAGGTTACCCTATCGCTAAGATTGCTGCTAAATTGGCTATCGGATATACGTTGGATGAACTTCAAAACCAAATTACTAAAACAACATCTGCGTACTTCGAACCTACCTTAGACTATGTGATTGTTAAAGTTCCACGCTTTAACTTTGACAAGTTCAAAGGCGCCAACAAAGAGTTGGGCTTACAGATGAAAGCTGTAGGTGAAGTGATGGCTATAGGTCGTACATTCATCGAAGCTCTTCAAAAAGCAGCTCAATCATTGGAAATCGGGCGCGCGGGCTTAGGTGCCGACGGCCGTCAGTCTCGCAACTTGGAAGAAATCATGCATAGCTTAGAACATCCAAGTGCTGAGCGTGTATTCCATATCAAAGATGCTTTTGAACTGGGTGTGCCTTTGGAGTCGGTGCGTAAAGCTACACGCATAGACAAGTGGTTCTTAGTACAGATTCAAGAATTGGTACACTTGGAGCAGGAACTTCGTCGCTACCAGTTGTCAAATATCCCTCGCGACTTCTTCATGACTTTAAAACAAAAAGGTTATTCAGATCAACAAATCGCTTGGATATTAGGCAATGTGACAGAAGACGATGTATATGCACGTCGTAAAGAATTAGGAATCAACCGTGTTTACAAAATGGTAGACACATGTGCTGCCGAGTTCCCTGCACATACACCATACTACTACTCTACTTTCGAAGACGAAAACGAGTCTATCGTTTCAGATAAAAAGAAAATCATCGTATTGGGTTCTGGTCCTAACCGTATCGGACAAGGTATAGAATTTGACTATTCATGTGTTCACGGTCTGTTGGCAGCTAAAGAGTGTGGTTATGAGGCTATCATGATCAACTGTAACCCTGAGACGGTGTCTACAGACTTCAACATGGCGGACAAACTATACTTCGAGCCTGTATTCTGGGAGCACGTACGTGAAATCATCGAGCTAGAAAAACCGGAAGGTGTTATCGTACAGCTTGGTGGACAGACAGCACTCAAGATGCTGAGCGACCTAGAAAAATTAGGAGTGAAGATTATCGGTACTTCTTTCAAAGATATGGACTTAGCAGAAGACCGTGGCCGCTTCTCAGACCTATTGAAAGAATTGGATATTCCTTATCCTAAATACGGTGTAGCTACCACTGCAGAAGAAGCAATCAAAGTAGCCAACGAAGTGGGTTATCCTGTACTGGTACGTCCTTCATACGTGTTGGGTGGTCAGGGCATGAGCATAGTTATCAACGATGAAGATTTGGAAAATGCCGTGGTGAAGCTGTTGAACACTCTTCCGGGCAACCATATCCTGATCGACCATTTCTTAGACCGTGCAGAAGAAGCTGAGTCGGATTCTATCTGTGACGGAGAAGACGTACATATCATCGGTATGATGGAACACATCGAACCTGCAGGTATCCACTCGGGAGATTCGTCGGCAGTACTTCCTCCATACAGCCTGTCAGAGACTGTAATTAAGAAAATGGAAGAATATACGGTTAAGTTGGCCAAAGCTCTTAACGTAAGAGGTCTTTTGAATATTCAGTTTGCCGTAAAAGGTGAAAACGTTTATGTAATCGAGGCTAACCCTCGTGCTTCACGTACCGTTCCTTTCATCGCTAAGGCTTACGATGTTCCTTATATCAATATCGCAACAAAAGTGATGTTGGGAGCCAACAAGCTTAAAGATTTCAAAATCGAAACGTAAGCTCACTGGATGGGCTATCAAAGAGCCGGTGTTCTCATTCTCTAAATTCCCTGAAGTAGATAAAAAGTTAGGACCGGAAATGAAGTCTACAGGTGAAGCAATCCGCTTTATCAAAGATCTTCAGGATCCATACTTCAGAGAATTGGTAGCACAAAAATCCATTGTTTTTGAACGCACAATAAGGTCAATACATAAGCTTACAATAAAATATAAGCCCTCATCACTGGTGAGGGCTTTATTATTTTGTAGGTTTCACATTTTGTTTGAAGTTACGGAAGATCTTTTACACAGCGGAATCCCACATGATTGGTAGGGCTATTCACTTCAGCCTTACCTCGTGCGCCTGCTTTATAGCGTTCACAATACTGGTCGTAACATAAGAAAGACCCTCCGCGCTGCACCCGCTTTATTAATCCCGGCTCCAAAGGGTCGTGCGAATGGTCCGGGCCTTTAGGATCTTTACGATCCTCCTTACTACA
>NZ_JXAC01000070.1 GCF_000814685.1 Sphingobacterium sp. T2 | reverse complement strand
CGATTGGGTTCGGAAGGGAGAAGCACGGCGACATCCATATTGTCTTATGTCATTATAGAATACCTTAATGCAGCAAGGTGGAAAAGTACAAGATACAAAAACTTTTAAGTTTTACCGACAACAGACAAGATGCTTCTCTTCAAGCTGGGCATTTTAATGATTTTTATACCACAATTAGATTGCGTTCGACCTTATTTCATGCAATAAAAAATCAGGAGAAACCTATTGAAATTCATGAAATTCCAGAATCTTTATACAAAACACTTGACTTAAGAGAATCTGATTATGCTCTATATCCTTCCAATGATCCGGATTTCCCGGATGAAAGGAATATTGAAGCTCTCAAGCATTTATTACTTTACAGAACGCTACAAGATTTAAAGAGAGGTTGGCGATATACATTACCTAACTTAGAACAAGCAGCTTTATTAGAAATTGATTATAAAAATCTTGAAAAATTAGCTTCACTTGATGACCGATTTAAGGACATTGAATTTTTGAATACAGCTTCAGTTAAAGAGAGATACACTTTTATCAAAAATATCTTAGATTATTTCAGAACCAACTTCGCATTTGAACATAGATTTTTCAATGATATTGCTAATATCGAAACTCTAATGCGAGATCGATTAAATCCCAATTCTTTATGGTCATTAGATACTAATGAAAAATTGGATAGATCTGCCGAGATGGTGTTTACAATTCCCAAAAAACGTCCTTATGGTAAATATTTAGTTTCATTGGGTGTTCGTTCTAATTTAGGAAAATACATCAATAGAGTTAGACAAGAGCACGGCTTTTCAAAGTTGAAAAAAGACGAGTATGAATCATACTTATGTGAAATATTAAGTAAATTAAGCCCTGTTGGAATTGTAGCAATTCAGGACAATAAGAGTGATTTGACATCTTATAAATTATTAGCAGACCATATCCTTTGGAAGAAAGGAAATGAAGAATATGTAAGTTTCGATGAAACTCGACTCAATGTTTCAGATGAAAATCTAAAAATTAGACCGAACCTCTTTTTCCAAAAATTATACAAAACAGATTTTAAATCTTTCTCTAAAGAGTTAATTGCAAAAGAACACACAGGGCAAATTGGCGCACAGCAAAGAATAGAAAGAGAGGAAGCATTTAGAAAAGGAGAGATATCAACCTTATATTGTTCTCCTACTATGGAGCTAGGTATTGATATAGCCAACCTTAATATAGTACATATGCGCAATGTACCGCCTAATGCGGCTAATTACGCACAACGAAGTGGTCGTGCTGGTCGTGGTGGACAAACCGCATTGGTATTTACCTATTGTTCTACGATGTCACCACACGATGTCAACTACTTTAAAAATGCTGCAGAAATGGTTGCAGGATCAGTGCAGCCTCCTAAAATAGATTTGCTCAATGAAGAATTGATTCTTTCTCATCTCAATTCATTTGTATTGATGAATTTGGAAATTTCTGAAATGACAACTTCAGTTGCTGATGTTTTAGATTTAAGTAATGAGCAAGATATATTCGTTAAAAATGATATCTTCGAACGCATCATACTAAATATAAACCAGTTTAAAAGTCAGTTTGCAAAAGATTTTAAGAAAGTAATAGAAAGTATTAGTGCAGACTTAGCTAAAAGTGAATGGTTTACAGATCAATGGATTGAAAAACAAGTCGAAACTTTCCCTGACCGATTTGTTGCCGCATTCCACAGATGGATTCGTATGTTCCAAAATGCGTGTACTGCTCGAAATAAAGCTCAAGCCATCTTGGATAACCATACCTATAAGGCTGATAGTGAAGAAAGGAAAAACGCAACCAGACAAGAGCGTTTTGCGAGAAATCAAATAGCTGTTCTTAAAAACGAAGAACAAAAGAATTCGAGCAATTCCGAATTCTATGTGTTCCGATATTTAGCTGCTGAAGGTTTCTTACCGGGTTATAATTTCACAAGATTGCCCACCAGAGCTATATTAGGTAAATCCTATAAGGATGATGTAGAAGTTATCTCGAGACCTAGATCCTTAGCTTTAGCAGAATTCGGTCCATTGAATACTATTTATCATTCAGGAAGTAAATTCCGTATCAACAGAATGGTAGTATCGGATTTGGATAATCAATTGGAGAAATTAAAAGTATCAAAACATACAGGTTATGCCTTTTTTAATGAGGAAGCCGAAGTGGCAAATGTAGATCCTATTTCACAAAAATCATTACAAGGAGATGCATTCGAAATTTACACGAATGTGGTTGAGTTTTCCGAATGTGAAGGAGCTCCAATTCAAAAAATATCTTGTATTGAAGAGGAACGTAGTCGTTCGGGATACGAAATTCATTCATACTTTAATTTCCCCAAAGGCATTGAGCATTCAGAATCGGTGGTTTTAAAAGTAGGCGGAGAAAAGATCCTTCAACTGTATTTTAGTAAAACAGCCAATTTGTTCAAGGTTAATAAAAAAGCAAAACGCTCGAAAGAGGATCGTTTTAAAATTGACCAAAGAAATGGTGCTTGGATTCAACAAAAACAAATTAGAGAAAAATCCGGATTTAATAGAGCATACCAAAGATATAATGCTGTACACTAAGGATACTGCTGACGTACTTTATTTACAACCTTTGGGAAATCTAGGAGCCAATCCAGACCAAATCATCACCTTAAGTTATGCACTGAAACGAGCAACTGAAAAATTATTCTTGGTAGAAGAAAGTGAAATTGCTGTAAGCATTATTGGCGATCAGGAAAAGCCGAATATTCTCATTCACGAAGCTTCTGAAGGCTCATTGGGAATTCTATCTCAATTGATTAATAACCCTCCTAAAATGAAAGAATGGTTTGAGGCGGCTTATGAAATCATTCATTACGACCCTCAAACAAAGAGAAGAAACAGAGCTTGGTAAATCTTTGCCTAGAGCTTCCTATCAGGATTTGTTGAGTTATTATAACCAAATTCATCATCAGATTATCGATAGACGCAGCGTAAGGGAAATTATTGAAAAATTAATGGATTGCGACATTGAAGTGGTACAAGGGACTAACAATGACCGTGACGAACATTACAAATATCTCTTAGGAGCTTACGATAAAAATAGTAGTACAGAATTCAAGTTTCTAAAATATCTCTACGATAATGATTATGCATTGCCGGATATGGCCCAGCAAAATTTAACCGATTATTATATCAGTGCTGACTTTGTGTATAAAAATAATGGCAATCATGTGTTCATATTTGTAGATGGTTCGGTGCACGATAAGCAGGAAGTGTCTGCCGATGACTTGAACAAAAGAACCATACTTAAAAATGCAGGCTATGATGTCATCGTTTGGCGATATGATGAACCATTAGAGGAATTAGTGCAGAGAAGAAAAGATATTTTTAGAAAAGTTAAATAAGCGAAAGAAATACTATGAATAAGTTTACACCAGGTAACTTAATAACATATAGAAATCGTGATTGGATGGTACTGCCTTCTGATAACGATCAATTATTAAAAATAAAACCGTTGGGTGGTTCCGATGAGGAAACCACTGCGGTCTTTTTGCCTTTGGCGATTGGTGATGAAGAAGTAAAAAAAGCCACCTTTTCGGAACCTACTGCTGATGATATTGGCAACTACGAAACGGCCAAATTGCTTTACAATGCCTCTCGTTTATCCTTGAGAAATGCCGCAGGGCCGTTTAGGTGTATGGGTAAATTATCCTTTAGACCTCGACCTTATCAAATGGTGCCTTTAGTAATGGCACTAAAACAAAATGTTACTCGTCTTTTGATAGCAGATGATGTAGGTATTGGTAAAACAGTTGAAGCTTTGTTGATTATTAAGGAATTAATCGAGCGAGGAGAAGTTAAACGTTTTGCTGTGATTTGTCCGCCACATTTGTGTGAACAATGGCAGCAAGAGTTAAAAGATAAATTAGATATCGATGCGGAAATCGTCCGTTCCAGCACCGCTTCGCGATTAGATAGAATGATTGCCGATGATCGTTCGGTATTTTATCATATTCCTTATCAGGTGATTTCGATTGATTATATCAAAACGGATAAACGAAGAGGAATTTTCTTGAATGATTGCCCCGAATTGGTCATTGTGGATGAAGCACATACGGCAACACGACCAGCCGGTACAAAAGGTAGAAATCAACAGCAGCGTTATGACTTGATTCACGATATCGCTAAAAATAAAGACAGACATTTGGTTTTACTTACTGCAACCCCTCACAGTGGTAAAGATTCTGAGTTTACCTCTTTATTAGGTTTATTAAAACCAGAATTTGAAAACTTGGATTTTGAGCATTTAGACCCATCCCAAAGACGTAAAATTGCTCAATACTTTATCCAGCGTAAACGTGAGAATATCAAACGTTGGTTGAATGAAGACACGGTTTTCCCTGAAAGAGATTCCAAAGAAATCGGTATTCAGTTATCCGAAAAAACAAAGGCTTTTTATAATCAGTTAGTAGCTTTTGCAAGAGGTATTTCAACTGTAGAAACCGATAATGAAAACACCAAACTCCTTCGTTCTTGGGCGGCGATTGCTTTAATAAAAGGGGCAATGTCGAGCCCGGCCATGGCCATTGAAATGTTGCAAAACAGATACGCCAAATTACAAGGCGAAGAAGAGTTTTCAAGTCTTGGTGAGGATGCTATTGAAAATACGTTGTTTGAAGAAAGTGAATTCGGTGTGGATTTTTCCAGAGGGGATTTACTCAATGCCGTAGATTATAAAGAAAATGAACAGTATCAAATTGCTCAATTATTAAAATCCGCAGAAGCCTTATCTCAAAATCCAGCAGAAGATATCAAACTCAAACATACCATCGATTTGGTGAAAAAATGGTTGGGTCAAGGATTCCAACCAATTGTTTTCTGCCATTATATCGCTACCGCTAAATATGTAGAGAAATACTTAAAAGAAAACCTATCCAAATCAGTTTTGGTGCAAGCCATTACTTCCGAGTTGGCCGATGAGCAACGTAAGGAAGAAATAGAGCGAATGGGGGCATTTGAGAAAAGAGTGCTCATCGCTACCGACTGTTTGTCGGAAGGGATTAACCTCCAAGAACATTTCAATGCGGTCTTACACTACGATTTACCTTGGAATCCGAACCGTATTGAGCAAAGGGAAGGTCGTGTGGACCGTTATGGACAAACTGCTCCCGAAATCAAAACTTATATGCTGTATGGAGACAACAACCCGATGGATAAATTTATCCTCGAAGTGTTGATTCGTAAAGTGCGGGATATCAAACGTTCTATTGGTGTAAGTATTCCCATTGGAGAAAATAACAAATCCTTGATGACGGAATTAACCAATAAAATCCTTCGTACAGAAAGTGAAGCAGAGCAGTTAACCCTATTTGCGGCCGATGCAAAGAAAATTGAGAGTGAATTGGAAGCAGCACGTCGTAAAGGGGAAAATATACGTACCATTTTTGCCCACGAAGCGGTAGATGCGGAGACGATTAAAAAAGATTTGCAAGAAGTGGATGAAGCGATAGGTGATTTACAAACGGTGGAATCCTTTGTGATTTACGGTCTTCAAATTTTAGGGGCTGCAATAGAAAAGAAAACCGAAGGTTATCGGGTACAAGTCACCAATTTACCGGCTCATTTGAAAGCTGCTTTAGTTTCGGAAGTCGATTTGAATAAAGGAAAATTAGAAGCTTATATTTCCTTCAAATCGCCTACACAGAAAGGGTACAAATACATTGGACGTAACCATCGTTTTGTAGAGCAATTATGCCATTTCATTATCAGCAATGCTTTCGATAAAGAATCGGGTAATCCTTATAACATTGCCAGATCTTCTGTTATTCGTACAGAAAATGTACATCAGCGTACAGTGATGGTGATGTTTAGGGTCCGTAATGTGGTAAAAGAAGTGCGTTCCAAACAAGAATCTGTTGCGGAGGAAATGTACTTATGGGCGTATCGAAATACAGAATCGGGTGTCGAGACCATTCCGTTTCAAGAGGCTAAAACATTGTTGATGGAAGCCATTCCACTTACCAACGAATCCAAAGAAAGTCAACAACAACAGATTCAAGAAGAATTAAATGGTTTTGCAGATAAGAAAGATATTTTCATTGAAATAGCGACCGAACGAGCCGATAAACTGGTGGAAGCACACGGACGATTCAAAGCATTAATCGGTGGTAGAAGCTACGAAAAGTCAACGCCGGTATTGCCACCGGATGTGATGGGTGTATATATCTTGTTACCTAAACCAAAAGCTTTGTTCTAAACTATGAAATTAACGACAATCAATATACAAGGGAATATTTTCACCAGCGAGATTTTAGAAAAAATCCGTCAGGACGATATTCGTTTTCAGTCTCCAAAAGATTTTGGATTAAAACCTGCTGAGCAGGTTCGTGACGAAATCAACAATGCTTGGAGCTTAATCAATACACATTGGCAAATCTTTAAACAAAAAAGAAGCAGTCTTTCGCCCAATGATACCGGAACGTCCGAAACACGTAAATATTGGATACTTCCTTTATTGGCTCAACTGGGGTATGAAGTTAATTTAGCTAGTGCAGAAATGGTCAATGAAAAATCCTATGCCATTTCGCATCGTGCTACTAATAAAGACGGCTTCCCGATTCATATTGTAGGTTGCGAGCAATCTTTGGATAAAAAGGCCGAATTTGGGGTACGACTATCGCCACACGCTTTGGTGCAGGAATACATCAATTCTACCGAACATATTTACGGTTTTGTTACCAATGGTTTTTATTTCCGTGTGCTAAGAGATGCCACTCGTTTGTCTCGTTTGAGTTATTTGGAGTTCAACTTGGAGCAAATGCTCGAAGAAGGACATTATGCGGAGTTTGCCTTATTCTATCGTTTGTTGCACGCTTCTCGTATCAACGACAAAAAAGAAGAAGCCAAAGATTCGATTTTAGAATTTTACCATAACGAAGCCTTGGCATCGGGTTCCCGTATTCGTGAGCGTTTGAGTGCAGCGGTAGAAAATTCTATCCTGCATTTAGCCAATGGTCTTTTAGCACAACCTGAAAACACGGCGTTACGTGATGCTTTTGAAAACGATCGGTTAAAAGCCAAGGATTATTATATCCACATTTTGCGTTCGGTGTATCGTATTTTGTTTTTGTTGGTGATAGAAGAGCGAAATCTCATTTACAAAGAAAACCTCACCGAGGAAGAACGAAAACTGAATGATATTTATTACCAATATTATAGCATTCAGCGATTGACCTATTTAGTGAGCAAAGCCATTTATATCGATCCGAAGAAAACCGATTTATGGCAGTCTTTACTCACCACATTCCGTTTGTTTGAAGATGCCAAATTTGGTAAAGCCTTAGGAGTAGATGCTTTAGGTTCGGGAATTTTTGACAGCAATGCCATCAGTAGTTTACAAGGAACGCTTTTGAATAACGAAACTGTATTGAAAGTTTTCCGTTTCTTAGTGACGTTTGAGAATGAAAACAAACAAACGGTGCGTGTCAACTATGCTGATTTGGATGTAGAAGAATTTGGTTCGGTTTACGAAGGATTATTGGAATATGAGCCTGTGGTGGAAAATGCCACGTTCCGATTTAAAAAAGGCGATGACCGTTCTTCTTCGGGTTCACATTATACGCCTGAAGAATTGGTGAAACCACTGATTACCCATTCTTTGGATAATATTATTGCCGATAAATTAAAAGAAGCCGATCCCGAAAAAGCCTTATTGAGCATTACAGTTTGTGATGTGGCTTGTGGTTCGGGACATATTTTATTGGCAGCGGCACGACGTATTGGTTTTGAATTAGCTAAAGTACGAAGCGGTGAAGACCAACCAACGCCATCGGTTTTGCGTGTCGCAATACGCGATGTTATACGCCATTGTATCTACGGGGTGGATTTAAATCCTTTGGCGGTAGAACTATGTAAAGTAGCTCTTTGGCTGGAAGCTCACGAACCGGGTGAGCCTTTGAACTTCTTAGACCACCGTATCAAAAACGGGAATGCCATTGTAGGATTGGCTCATTACGAAGAACTGCAAAACGGTATTGCCACAGAAGCCTTTAAAGCGTTGCCGGGTGATGATAAAGACATTGCCAATGCTTTTCGCAAGCGTAACGAGATGGAGCGCAAAAAAGGTTTATCCGAATTGTTTAACCTCGCCGAGGTGGACGAGGATTTAAGTGGTTTGCAAAAAGCCTTTATCGACTTTGCCCAAATGCCAGAGTATACTCCTGCCCAGATTGAAACCAAAGTGAAAGCTTACGAAGCCTTAACCCAAGGAAAGAAATGGTTTCGCATTAAGCAATTGGCAGACCTGCAGGTGGCACAATTCTTTATCCCAAAAACCGAAGGCAATAAAGAAAAGTTAACTACCCACGCGAAATACAAAAACTACCTAGACAACGGCACACAAATCTTAGACCGAGGAGCCAGTTTGGCTGTAGCGGAAGACAAGAAATTCTTCCATTGGTTTTTAGAATATCCTGAAGTGTTCCAAAAAGGTGGTTTTGATTGTATTCTGGGGAATCCGCCATTTTTGGGTGGGCAAAAGTTAAGTGGTAAATATGGTTCCGATTTCTTGGAATACGTAAAGTATACTTACAAACCAATTGGAGCTGTGGATTTGGTAACGTACTTCTTTAGAAGAATTTATGACATAATCAAACCTGGAGGTTTCCAATCATTGATATCAACGAATACGATTGCACAGGGCAATGCAAGGAAGGTGGCTTGGATGTGATATGCAATAAAGGAGGTGTAATAAACCACGCTGTTCGTTCAATGAAATGGCCAGGCGTAGCAGCAGTAGAGGTTTCCCTTGTTTCGATATACAAAGGGAAGTGGAATGGTCCATTTATTTTGGATGGTAAATCGGTGGAAAGTAATTACACCATATTTATSMTGAGAVGTCTCAGGAAAACCATATAATCTATTAGTTAATCAAAATAAAAGTTTCGTTGGTAGTTATGTATTGGGTAAAGGTTTTATACTGTCTCCAGAAGAAGCTCAAAATTTGATAGAAAAAGATCCGAGAAACAAAGAAGTGCTCTTCCCGTATTTAAATGGAGATGACCTTAACAATAGTCCTACACAGTCGCCCTCAAGGTGAGTTATTAATTTTTTTGACTGGCCGGAAGAAAAAGCCAGAACCTATCCAGATTGTTTTAAAATAGTTGAGGAGAAAGTTAAGCCTGAAAGAATGAAGGTTGATGAGGCAAAAAATTCTTGGAATAGATCTGTAAAAACAAAATGGTGGCAATTTGGAGCTTGGAGAAAGGGTTTAGATGAGACAATAACTAATTCAGGCTTAGAACAGGTAATTGCAATAGCACAAGTAAGTAAAACACTTGCTTTTACATTTGTACCAAGCAATATGGTTATCTCAATGATGTGTATAGTTTTTGCATATGATGATTACTTCCATTTTGGTTCTTTTGCAAAATTCTCTACATCATTTATGGGTGAGAAAATACGCTTCTGCTTTAAAGTCCGATACGAGATATACTCCATCAGATGTTTTTGAAACATTCCCTTTTCCGGATGTTCAAGGATTGTTGCAAGTTAAAATTTCAAAAATTTCTTATGATTATTTTAAATTAAGACAAGATATTATGGTGTTGGCCAACATTGGTCTTACCAAATTATATAATTTATATCACGATTCCCTGTTAGGTTTAGAAAATATACAATGGCTTCAAAATCATTTGAGGGTTATGGATAAACTTAATATCTATGACCATGTAGTTGACTTAATAAAAGAATTAAGAGCAAAGCAGGAAGAATTAGACAGATTAATAATAGAATCCTATGGTTGGACTGACATTGAAATAAATTTGGGATTTTACAAAACAGAAAATGAAAATACAATAATTAGATTTGATATACATCCTAAAGTCAAAAATGAAATACTCAAGCGATTGTTATTACTTAATCAAGCAAGACATAAAGCCGAAAAAGGGGAGCATCTGTCCACAAACTCCCCTAAAAGGTTAAGAAAAAAGGATAACAATAATTCTAGCAACTTATTATTTTAAAAGTTAGAGAACAAATCATTTACATTTGAGTCTATAGTTTTCTTAGGTGCTTTCTTTTTTAGTAAAGAGAGCGCCTTATTTTGTTCTTCTGAATATATAGACTTATTCAGTATGAGTAAACGTTTTAGAATTTCCCTCCTAACTGGAGGGTGTACAGTGTAACGAGTCCGATCGCTTTCAGGCAGAATGTCTAAATCATAAAAGTTATGGTTCAGTGAAAGGTCATTCCAACCTAATATATTTCCTATTTCATTATCAATATCGGAGTGTAATTGCCTTAGTTCTTCAATTTCTTCCTGAAGAGATACATCAAAATTTAGATTTTTGTTATGGAAAAGATTATACAAATCTGTCAATCCAATTTTGAGCTTACTGGTTAACTCAACCCTTTTCTGATGTAATAAGTTTCCCAAATTATCAAGTTTGCTAGTTTTCGAAATTGAAATTAGCGGGAAACTTTCAAAGGAATTCGATGCAGAATATCTTAATGTACTGCTACCCATAGTAGAACTAAATGCCCATGCCCAAATATCGTGAAATGAGGAGTTCAATAGAGCAAATTCGGAGTAAGTACCAAATGAAAAGACGATTGTCGCTTCCGAAAATATTATATTGCTAGGACACAAGGATACTAGTAGGTATTTTGAATGCCGATTTAAGACCATTACCTGTTCTAAGCCTGAATTAGTTATTGTCTCATCTAAACCCTTTCTCCAAGCCTCCAAATTGCCACCATTTTGTTTTTACAGATCTATTCCAAGAATTTTTTGCCTCATCAACTTCATTTCTTTCAGGCTTAACTTTCTCCTCAACTWAWTTTAAACAATCTGGATAGGTTCTGCTTTTCTCCTGACAGTCAAAAAATTATACTCACCTTGAGGCGACTGTGT
>NZ_JXAC01000007.1 GCF_000814685.1 Sphingobacterium sp. T2 | reverse complement strand
GTTTGTGTCTATACTCATAGTCATCTATTTCAGTGCCGCAACGTTCGAAAAACAGCTGGAAAACAACACAAAGAATATAGACCTAGTTGTTGGAGCTAAAGGTAGCCCCATGCAACTTATCCTTAGTTCGCTGTATCACGTAGACAATCCTACCGGCAACATCCCTCTCGCGGAAGCCGCTAAGATAGTAGACAATCCTCTCGTACAGTTGGCAGTACCCATCTCCTTAGGAGACAACTATAAAGGCCACCGTATCATAGGGACGGACGCTACGTTCTTAGATCTATATGAGCTGAAAATAAGCCAGGGACGTCTGTGGAAAAAGTCTTTCGAAATTGTCATCGGCGCAGAAGTACAACGTAAGCACAAGCTTAAAATCGGTGACCAAATTTTTAGTGCTCATTGGTCTCTCAGCAGATGCACACCAACATGACGAACATCCTTTTACAGTTGTTGGCATTTTAGAAACAGCACATTCCGTGGTGGACAACCTTATCTTAACTAACCTTGCCAGCGTATGGGATGTACATGGTATCGAACATCATAACGAACATTTACATGAAGAAGGCCACCATCACGATCATGACCACAGCCATCATCATGAAGAACATGACCATCAACATCCTAGTGCGGTAGCAACACAAGCCCATCATGACCATGAACACGAACACGAACATGACCATAATCATGATTATGAAACCCACCAGCACGACGAAGAAAGTGGAGAAGAAGTTTTGGTAAAAGAAAAACCCCAAAATGCAGAATTCATTAAGAATATAGGAGCCGACATGCTAGAAAATCAAGGAGTGGAAATTACTGCCCTCTTAGTCAAATACAATTCTCCTGCGGCTCTTTCCGTAATTCCTCGGATGGTAAATCAAAGTACTAGCATGCAGGCAGCATCACCGGCCATCGAAAGCTCCAGAATCTTCGCTCTACTAGGGGTGGGACTAGATTCATTGGAAGTGCTGGCTTATATTATCATGGTTATCGCTGGCTTCAGTGTCTTCATCAGCCTATACAATGCGCTGAAAGACCGAAAATATGATTTGGCTATCATGCGTACATTGGGAGCTAGCAAAGTTAAACTTTTTGCATTGACTATTGTCGAAGGAGTAGTGATAACTTTTCTGGGGGGCGTAATAGGTTTTGTCCTAGGACATCTTATACTGCTTTTTATCAGCAGTAAAACGAGTCAGAGTGCAGATTTTATAGAAGCTTTCAACGTACTCCCTAATGAATTTTTAATAGTTGCTGCAGCGATAGCCATAGGCATCATCGCCAGCATCATCCCGGCAATAAAAGCTTATAAAACAACAATTTCTAAAACATTAGCATCAAAATAAAACATGAAAAAATATATTTTCGTTCTAGCTCTTATCGTATCTTGCTTTGCTGCTCAGGCACAAATCCGAAATAACAACTTCGGTGGGGATGAAATTCCCGACCATACCCCCATGATGAATAGCACATGGGAAGCGATAGACAAGATGATGTATAAGGTAACGACGCAAGGGAACAAAAAGGTGTACACACCGTACTATCCTCCAGCACTGAAAAAGCTGGAAAATAAAATCGTCGACCTTCCGGGATATCTTATACCGCTACATAGCGGCCGCAACCACAGCAACTTTATGCTATCAGTTTTGCCTGTAGCTCAATGTCAGTTTTGCGGCTCCAACGGTATCCCTCCTATGGTGGAGATTTTCATGAAAAAGGGAAGCATAAAATTTACCGAAGAACCGATTAAGATTAGAGGTAAAATGAAATTCAATCCCGAACCATTAAAAGGAAATTCGGAGATTCAGATTGTAGATGCAGAAATAATCAAATAATTAATTTATCGATTGAGAAGAGAAACTTCCAAAACAGAAGCTAGAGCCGCCGTCTCGGTACGCAATCTGGATTCTCCCAAAGACAAAGGAATAAAGCCAGCATCCATAGCCTGGCTTATTTCTTTTGGGGAGAAATCACCCTCCGGACCTATCAGGATAAGATAACTTTGCTTAGGAGCAAAGACAGTATGAATATATTTCTTTTCTCCCTCCTCACAATGTGCAATTCCCTTGAAAAGAGATTGGTCTTTATAGGAATCTATAAATTTAGTAAAAGAAATAGCCGGATTGATCTGAGGCAAATAAGCTTTCAAGGACTGCTTCATAGCTGCTATAGCGACCTTTTCAAGCCTTTCAACTTTCACTTCCTTGCGTTCGGAATGCTCACAGATTATGGGCGTAAAAGAAGTTAACCCGATCTCTGTTGCTTTCTCTAAAAACCATTCTATACGGTCTATATTTTTGGTGGGAGCCACCGCAATATGTACCTGATAAGGTAAAAGCCCAAACTCTTGTTGTACAGAGATAACACGTAGGGTGGTACGTTTAGGATGGGCGTCTATGATTTCTGTTTCGTACAAACCTCCCTTGCCATCCACAAGGTGTATTTTCTCTCCTTCGCTAAGACGCAAAACACGTACTGCATGTTTGCTCTCTTCCTCACTTAATAGAAAAGAAGTATGATGAGGTTCGATATCAGGTGTGAAGAATAGCTGCATAATTATTGATTATTCCTCTTCCTCGTCCTCAGCTTGTTCTAAGACATCTAACTTAACGTACTCGATATTTTGCTGAGTCTTCTTGATAATGGTGAATCGGTAACCGAATCCTTCTGTGGATTCCCCTACGTCAGGAATCTTTTCGAACAAATGACTGACAAGGCCTGCGATAGTATCGTAGTCCGAACTTTCCGGAAGCTCTACCGGAAGGAATTCGTTCACATCGTGTACGTTAGCACCTGCGTCCAACATAAATTCCGTCTCTGAAATCTGCTCTACCAAAGGTGTCTCCTCGTCATATTCATCTTGAATATCCCCTACCAGCTCTTCCACGATATCTTCCAAAGTAACCATACCTGAAGTTCCGCCAAACTCATCCAACACAAAAGCTATCTGTATGCGTTTCTGCTGAAATTCAGCCATCAGATCATTGATTTTTTTCGTTTCGGGAATGAAGTAAGGCTTACGCATAATCGTTTTAAGCTCTACGTCTTTACCACTAACGAGAATAGGAAGAATATCTTTTGTATGGACCACCCCGACAATCTTGTCGATATTGTCGTCATATATCGGAATACGGGAATATCCCTCTTCCGTAACGGTCTTGATAAATTCATCCATCGTAGCTGTAAGCTCCACTGCTACAATCTTTGTCCGTGGAACCATGATATTCTTCACGATTCGTTCGTTAAAGTCGAAAACATTCTTGATGAGCTCGTGTTCCGAGATATTGAGGACGCCAGACTCTTTACCTTTGTCTAGTAGGTATTGCAGCTCTTCCGACGAGTGGTTAGCCTCACTAGGATGAGGTTCTATGCCGATAAGCTTCAACAGCATATTGGCAAGACCATTGAAAACATATATAAAAGGTAATAAAAGCCAGTAGAAAAGTCTTAAAGGAACAGCTACCTTCATGGTGGTAGCTACCGGCTTTTGGATGGCAATAGATTTAGGGGCTAACTCGCCCAACACCACATGCAGTAAGGTGATGGCTCCGAAAGCCAAGGCTACACCAAGCCCTTTACCTACACCCTGTGATAAATCTATATGCAGAAAAGAGAAGAGATGCTGAACAATCTCTGTCATAACTTCCTCTCCGATCCAACCCAGACCTAGAGAAGCAATAGTAATACCTAGCTGTGTGGCAGCTAGGTATTTGTCCAAATGCTCTGTAATATTCTTTGCAACTTTAGCAATACTGCTACCAGATTTTGCCTGCAACTCGATTTGCGAAGCACGTACTTTAACTATCGCAAACTCCGCTGCAACAAAAAAACCATTAGCAAAAACTAATAAAATAAGTCCAAAAAATATCTAGAGCCATTTGTCTTATTTGTTTCTAATTTCTTTGTTGTAAAGTTCGATGCTCTCTTTAATAATGTTTTGAGCATACGTACGTCCGTAAAGATTTTGAACCTCTACTTTCTTACCTTCCAACGCTTTGTAATCTTCAAAGAAACGTACGATTTCTTTCATCGTATGTGGAGGCAGCTCCGATAAGTCATTGATGTAGTTTACAGACACATCATTCTTAGCTACTGCAATAATTTTGTCGTCTTGCTCTCCACCGTCGATCATGTGCATCACACCGATAACTTTGGCTTCAATCAAACTCATCGGATATACATCTACCGAACTGATAACTAAGATATCCAATGGGTCTTTATCATCACAATATGTTTGCGGGATAAAGCCATAGTTGGCAGGATACATTACCGATGAAAACAATACGCGGTCCAACTTGATTAAACCACTTTCTTTGTCGATTTCGTATTTCGCTTTTGAACCTTTAGGAATCTCGATTATAGCATTTACTGTATTTGGCAGATCCTCACCAGGAGAAACTTGATGCCAAGGATGTAGTGTACTCATTAATATATTACTGTTTAATTTTATTTATTATTCTCGCTCTTTCTGTTCTTCAACCAACGTTTTAAAATAGCTATTGCCAGCGGCATGAAGGCTATCACAATCATACCGATGATAATATATTCTACATAGTGTATAATCTGAGGGAACATCTCACCCAGAAAATACCCCGACAGGGTCAACACACTAACCCAAATCGTCGCCCCCAGCACATTGTAAATAACGAACTTTTTGAAGTCCAATTTCACCACGCCGGCAAATATGGGTGCAAATGTACGAATAATTGGAACAAAGCGTCCAATAACCAAGGCCGAACCACCATATTTTTGGTAGAATTCTTCAGCCATGACAATATATTTCTGCTTAAAAATCAGAGAGTCTTTCCTTTTGAACAGCATGGGGCCTGTTCGGTAGCCAAACCAATATCCGGCAAAGTTGCCCGCAATACCGGCCGTGAGGATGCCGAAAAACATGGTCGCTATACTAACGTCGATCTTGTTCAACGCACAAAACAACCCCGCTAAAAACAATAGGTAGTCCCCGGGAAGGAAAAACCCAAAAAACAATCCTGTCTCGGCAAATACGATCAAGCAAACTATATAGAACCCGCCGTGGCTAAGCAGATACTCGGGATCCAATAACTGCTGGAAAGAAATTAAAAAATCTTGCATAATGTGTTAGATATCCGACAACTTTTCTGTCTTAACCGGCGCTTGTAATCTCAGATATAGCTTGACGAATATCCTCCGCAATCTTGGTGAGCTCCTCTGCCGGCAACGAAAGTTTTGGCCGCTCAAAATTCATGTCGCTAACTTGATTTAACGGAATCAGGTGAATATGAGCATGAGCCACTTCCAAGCCTACCACAGCAATACCAATCTTCTTGCAAGGGAACACTTTCTTAATACCTTCGGCCACAATCTTGGCAAAGACCCATAGGCCTACATATTCCTCATCATCTATGTCGAAGATATAATCGGTTTCTTTCTTTGGTATCACTAACACATGTCCTCGGGTAAGTGGAGATATATCCAAAAAAGCTAAATAGTCATTACTTTCAGCAACTTTATAAGCTGGAACTTCACCCGAAACTATTTTAGAAAATATTGTAGACATAAATTTTTATCAAATCTGTATTCGCAAATATAACAAATAAATAAATGACAATGTCACACCCTTAGGGGCTTTTGTATAAATCTGACAATTCGTCAATATAGTGTCTTCCAACAAAAAAAGCCCTTAAAATCTTAAGGGCTCTATATGTTGTTAATAACTTTCAAGGATTATAAGCGGTTATGGCAGGACCGCTCATAACCACTTATAAGGATGTTATCTTGAAATCTCTAAAATTTCGAACTCTAACTCTCCGGCAGGAACCTTTACTACTGCTACATCACCTACAGACTTGCCAAGAAGACCTTGAGCAATAGGTGATTTCACAGAAATCTTGCCGGCCTTTAGGTCCGCTTCTGTTTCCGAAACAAGCTGATAGGTCATTTCTGCACCATTCTTTTTGTTGCGGATACGCACTTTAGATAGGGCCAACACTTTAGTCAAATCCAACTTGGATTCGTCAATAAGACGGGCATTTGCTAAAATCTCTTCCAATTTAGCAATCTTAGCCTCATGAAGACCTTGGGCTTCCTTTGCAGCATCATACTCTGCATTTTCCGACAAGTCGCCTTTATCACGCGCTTCCGCTATAGCATTGGCGATCTTTGCTCTTCCCTCCGTTTTCAAATACTGCAACTCTTCCTTCAGCTTCGCTAAGCCTTCCGCTGTGTAATTACGCTACTTCTTGTCCATTAATTTTTTTATTTAACTTAATTTTATTAACAACTTTTTACCAAACAAAAAACTAAACAAGACCATTCGCTCGGCAGAGAAATGTCTTGTTCATCGTTATTTACGAAGATAAATAAAAAACATTAATTTTCAAA
>NZ_JXAC01000069.1 GCF_000814685.1 Sphingobacterium sp. T2 | reverse complement strand
TCGTATTATAAATGACGTCTAAACTATTTTATTATCCAGATTTTTACAAGAGGTTTGTTTTATTAATACTATCTTCGGATATACCAAGATTCATTCTACAAAATACATTATGAGTAAAAAGTCTATTTTCATTTTAGTAATTGGTTTAGCTATTGTTTTAGGATTAGTTGCTTATCGTCTAATGGTTAACTCTGCGAAGGAAAAGCAGGGGGGCGGCAATGCTCGAGGTGGAGGAGTAAGCAGGGTGCAGGGAAAGGTTCTTGTAGGACAACCTTTTTCGGATTATTTGACTTTGACAGGTTCGATAGAGGCCAATGAGGTGGTAGAGCTTCATGCCGAAGTGTCGGGCATCGTAGAGGTGTTGAATTTTTCTGAGGGCAGTGAGGTCAGCCAAGGTCAGATGTTGATTAAGATCAACGACTCGGAATTGCAGGCACAGCTAGCGCAGGCGCGTACTAAGGCACAGCTTGCAGGAGAAAATGCCAGACGTGCCAAATTATTGTTAGAGAAGGAAGCTATAAGCCAAGAGGAATACGATATTGCCAGTGCTGACTATCGTTCGGCCGAGTCACAGATTCAACTGATAAAGGCGCAAATCGACAAGACGGTCGTTCGGGCCCCTTTTTCGGGTAGAATAGGCCTTCGTAACATTTCTAAAGGAAGTTATATCACGCCATCTACTGTTATTGCTAAGCTTGCCAACACGTCACAGTTGAAGTTGTCTTTTTCCGTTCCGGAGAAATATGCTCATATGGTTAAAATCGGAGGTAGGGTGAACTTTACTACGCAAGGCGATGAACAGCAATATGAAGCTTCTATATATGCTGTGGAGCCTGTGATCGAAGCCAACACAAGAACATTGCTTGTCCGAGCACTTTGTTCTACAAATACTTCACTGATACCGGGAGCTTTTGCTAATGTAACTTTCCCATTGGAGACCGTTGAGAAAGGTCTTCTAGTACCTGCCGAAGCCTTAATACCTATACAGAATGGTAAGAAGGTATTTGTGCTGAAAGATGGCAAAGCCAAAGAAGTGGTGGTAGAGACAGGTGGAAGATCAGAGTCAGACGTTTTGGTTACCAAAGGCCTTGCTGAAGGAGATACAGTACTTACTTCGGGTGTAATGGCGCTTCGAGATGGTTCTGCGGTAAATGTGGTATTAAAGTAATTGCGTTGGTATTATGAGTCTATCTACACTTAGTATAAAACGACCGGTTCTGACGATTGTCATGAACCTCATGTTGATATTGTTTGGGATTATAGGTTATACCTTTCTTGGGGTTCGGGAGTTTCCTTCCATAGACCCTGCACAGATTTCGGTGCGTACCAGCTATGCGGGAGCCAATCCTGATATTATTGAGTCTCAGATTACAGAGCCACTGGAGAAGGCTATCAATTCCATCGATGGTATCCGTAACATTTCATCTACCAGTTCACAGGGATCTAGTAATATCAATATAGAATTTAATCTTGACAAAAATCTTGAAGAGGCAGCAAATGAATGTGAGGGATAAGGTTTCGCAGGCCATGCGTAGCCTACCACAGGATATAGATGCTGCGCCGGTAGTGTCCAAAGCGGATGCCGATTCCGAACCTATTATTGTGATGACCTTACAAAGCTCCACGCATAATGTGTTGGAGCTGTCGGATTATGCCGAAAACGTGGTGTCACAACGCCTTCAAACCATTCCGGGGGTAAGTTCAGTGCAGATCTGGGGGCAGCGTAAGTATGCTATGCGTCTGTGGATAGACCCTAACAAACTTTCTTCCTATGGTCTGACGGTACGTGATGTGATGACAGCGCTAAACACGCAAAACGTGGAACTTCCGTCCGGAAAACTGACGGGAACAAACACAGAACTTACCGTAAAAACTATAGGTAATCTCTCCTCTGAAGAGGAATTCAATAATATTATTATTCGTGCTGACCAGACGAAGATCGTGCGCTTACGTGACGTGGGAAGTGCCGCATTGGAAGCGGAAAATTTCGAGACCAAAATGTCAGACTCCGGATATCCTATGGTTAGTTTGGCTGTCATCCCACAACCTGGGACCAACTATCTTGAAATTGCAGGGAAGTTTTACGAAGAGTTTGACCGGCTGAAGGTAGACTTGCCAGAAGGATATATCATGGATGTAGCTATCGACAATACGCAGTTCGTAAAAAAGGCGGTGATGGAGGTGGTAGAAACTTTGGTCATATCTGTAGTGCTGGTGGTGTTGATTATCTATATTTTCTTCCGTAACTGGTCTATCGCTTTCCGCCCTTTGATTGATATTCCCGTATCGCTGATTGCAACTTTCTTTATTATGTATCTGTGTGGCTTCTCCATCAATGTATTGACATTGTTGGCAATAGTGTTGGCAACGGGGTTGGTGGTAGATGATGGTATTGTGGTCACGGAAAATATATTCAAAAAGGTGGAGGAAGGTATGTCACCTATCCAAGCGGCAATCAAAGGGTCGAATGAAATTTTCTTTGCTGTAATATCCATCTCCATTACGCTTGCGGCGGTATTCTTACCCGTAATCTTCTTGGAAGGGTTTGTAGGTCGTCTTTTTCGCGAGTTTGGGGTAGTAATAGGGGCGGCGGTGCTGATTTCAGCGTTTGTATCACTGACATTGACGCCTATGCTGAATGCATATCTGATGAAAGGCGGCGAGCAGAAGAAAAGTAAATTTTATGAAAAGACAGAAAAGTTTTTTGTGGCAATGAACACCGAATATGCAGGGTCGTTGAAAGCTTTCCTTAAAAATAAATGGGTAAGCTTTGTGATTCTGGTAGTATGTTTCGGGTTGATATACTTGTTTTATCAAATATTGCCTAAAGAGACTGCACCGTATGACGACAGAAGCTATTTGAGTGTGCGTGTTACGGCACCGGAGGGTGTTTCATACGACTATATGGATCGATTTATGACAGACCTGACTATGCTTATCAACGACTCTGTTCCGGAGAAGAAAGTAAGTTTGGTCATCACCTCGCCGGGCTTTGGTTCCGCCTCTTTGAATAGTGGTTTCGTACGTCTTGGCTTGGTAAGCCCTAATGAGCGTGAACGAACACAACAGGAAATTGCGGATGACCTTTCACGGTTGACACGAAGATTTACGGATGCCAGAGTTTCTGTGTCTCAACAACCTACTATTGCCGTAAACCGAAGAGGCGGCTTACCGATACAATACATCATCCAGGCCCCTAACTTCCAAGCTTTGGAAGAAAAAATCCCTGAGTTTATGGAAGAGCTTGGTAAAGATCCTACCTTCTCCATTACGGATGTGAACTTGAAGTTCAACAAGCCGGAAATCTATGTGACCATAGACAGGGAGAAGGCACAGGCTTTAGGTGTTTCGGTACTGGATGTGGCGCAGACCTTACAAATGTCTTTGTCAGGCCAACGATTCGGTTATTTCATGATGAATGGAAAGCAGTATCAGGTGATGGGACAATTTGATCGCAAAGACCGTTCTAAACCTGCAGACTTAGCTTCTATCTATGTGAAAAACAATAGAGGGGAACTTATTCAGTTAAGTAATATCGTGGAAATGGAAGAGCGAAGCAGTCCTCCACAATTGTTCCACAACAACAGATATATGTCGGCAACGGTTTCAGCGGGATTAGCTCCTGGAAAAACTATCGGGGACGGTATCGATGCTATGGAAAGGATACGCCAAAAGGTACTTGACGAACGGTTCACCACAGACCTTGGTGGCGAGTCCCGCGATTTCAAGGAGAGTGGTTCTAATACTATGTTTGCCTTTGGTCTTGCCGTATTATTAATCTTTCTGATTTTGGCTGCGCAGTTTGAAAGTTTTATAGATCCTATAGTCATCCTCATAACGGTGCCGTTGGCCGTGGCAGGAGCAATGTTCTCGCTTTGGCTGTTTGGCCAGACATGGAATATTTTCAGTCAGATTGGTACGATCATGCTGATAGGTCTGGTGACAAAAAACGGTATTCTTATCGTAGAGTTCGCTAATCAGCTGCGTGAACAGGGACTGGATAAGTATAATGCGGTGGTACAAGCAGCAGAAGCACGTCTAAGACCTATTCTGATGACTTCTTTGGCTATTGCTTTCGGTGCATTGCCTATTGCCCTGTCGTTGGGGGCTGCCTCCACTAGTAGAATAGGTATGGGGGTAGTGATTGTGGGAGGAACGATTTTCTCTTTAGTGTTGACTTTATTTGTTATTCCTGCGTTTTATTTGATGATGTCTCGTCCGCGTAAGCATCGTCCGGAATTTGATAATATAGAAGAGTAATATGAGAGTATTTGCATGGATTGTAGGTATTATAGGATTGTCGGTTAATGTTGTAGCACAAGAGCTGCATCCCTTACGGCACGCTCT
>NZ_JXAC01000068.1 GCF_000814685.1 Sphingobacterium sp. T2 | reverse complement strand
GGTAATCTACATGTTGAAATTAGGACACATGGTGGATGACAAAATGCACGCTCGTTCTATAGGTCCTTACTCCTTGATCACGCAACAGCCATTAGGAGGTAAAGCTCAGTTTGGTGGTCAGCGTTTCGGAGAGATGGAGGTATGGGCACTTGAAGCATTTGGTGCAGCAAACATCTTACAAGAGATCTTAACTGTGAAATCGGATGATGTGGTAGGTCGTGCGAAGACTTATGAAGCTATCGTAAAAGGTAACAACTTACCTACACCATCAGTACCTGAATCATTCAACGTATTAGTTCACGAATTGCGTGGTTTAGGTTTAGATATCACATTAGATTAATCCAGTAAATTCAAGCATAAGAGGTGTTAAGCCTCTTATGCTATAACATACATCTTTAAGTTATACAAAGTATGTCTTACAAAAAAGATAATAAAATTAAAAGTAACTTTACTTCCATTACGATTAGCTTAGCTTCTCCGGAAACAATTTTGGAGCGCTCAAGCGGTGAAGTTACTAAGCCGGAAACTATCAACTATCGTACGTACAAACCTGAGCGTGACGGTCTGTTCTGTGAGCGTATCTTCGGTCCTGTAAAGGATTATGAATGTCACTGTGGTAAATACAAACGTATTCGTTACAAAGGTATTGTCTGCGACCGTTGTGGTGTTGAAGTTACGGAGAAGAAAGTACGTCGTGAGCGTATGGGACACATCAACCTTGTTGTTCCGGTAGCTCACATCTGGTACTTCCGTTCTCTTCCAAATAAAATAGGTTACCTTTTAGGTCTTCCTACCAAGAAATTGGATATGATCATCTACTATGAAAGATATGTGGTTATCCAACCGGGTATCAAAGAAGAAGATGGCATATCTTACATGGATTTCTTGACAGAAGAAGAGTATCTTGACATTTTAGATACCTTACCGAAAGAAAACCAATATTTAGACGACAGCGATCCTCGCAAGTTCATCGCTAAGATGGGTGCTGAGGCGTTGGAAGACTTGTTAAAACGTCTTGACTTAGACCAATTATCATACGACTTGCGTCACCAAGCGGCTAACGAAACTTCTCAACAACGTAAAAATGAAGCTTTGAAACGTCTTCATGTAGTAGAAGCTTTCCGTAGTGCCAATGAGCGTATCGAAAACAGACCGGAATGGATGATCATCAAGATTGTGCCTATCATTCCGCCTGAGTTACGTCCTTTGGTACCATTGGACGGTGGTCGTTTCGCTACCTCAGACTTGAATGACCTTTACCGTCGTGTGATTATCCGTAACAACCGTTTGAAACGTCTTATCGAGATCAAAGCGCCGGAAGTAATTTTACGTAACGAAAAACGCATGCTTCAGGAGGCTGTTGACTCGTTGTTCGACAACTCACGTAAGGTTAACGCTGTGAAAACAGAAGGTAACCGCGCGTTGAAATCGTTGTCGGATATCCTTAAAGGTAAGCAGGGACGTTTCCGTCAAAACTTATTGGGTAAGCGTGTTGACTACTCTGCACGTTCGGTAATTGTGGTAGGTCCTCACTTGAAATTGCACGAGTGTGGTCTTCCAAAAGACATGGCTGCAGAGCTATACAAACCGTTCATCATCCGTAAGATGATCGAGCGCGGTGTAGTAAAGACTGTTAAGTCAGCGAAAAAAATCGTAGATCGTAAAGACCCTATTGTGTGGGATATCCTGGAAAACGTGTTGAAAGGTCACCCGGTATTGTTAAACCGTGCTCCTACACTTCACCGTTTGGGTATCCAAGCTTTCCAACCTACATTGGTAGAGGGTAAAGCGATTCAGTTGCACCCATTAGTGTGTACAGCGTTCAACGCCGACTTCGACGGTGACCAGATGGCGGTACACTTACCACTAGGTAATGCCGCAATCTTGGAAGCTCAGATTTTGATGTTGGCTTCACATAACATTCTTAACCCTGCCAACGGTTCTCCGATTACCGTGCCTTCGCAAGACATGGTATTGGGTCTTTACTACTTGACTAAAGGCCGCAAATCGGATGAAAACCGTAAGATGAGAGGGGAAGGTAGTATTTTCTATTCACCAGAAGAAGTAATCATCGCCTTGAACGAAGGTAAGATAGATGTTCACGCGTGGATAAAAGTACGTACCAAAGATTTGAACGAAAAAGGCGAATTGGTAACAAAGATTATCGACACTACAGTAGGTCGTGTGATTTTCAACCAAGTTGTACCGGAAGAAGTAGGATTTATCAATGAGTTGTTGACTAAAAAGTCATTACGTAACATCATTGGTGATGTAGTGAAGAAGACCGGTATGCTCGCGCCGCAAAATTCTTGGATGATATTAAAGAATTAGGTTTCCAAACCGCATTCAAGGGTGGTCTTTCGTTCAACCTTCAAGACTTGAACATTCCTGCCGCTAAGGCAGACTTAATCGCTCAAGCTACTAAAGAAGTAGAAGAGGTGATGAACAACTATAACATGGGTTTCATTACCAACAACGAGCGTTACAACCAGATCATCGATATTTGGACACGTATCAATAACCGCTTGACAGCACACGTGATGGATATCCTTTCGAACGACAATCAAGGATTCAACTCTGTGTACATGATGTTGGATTCAGGAGCGCGTGGTTCTAAAGAGCAGATCCGTCAGTTGTGTGGTATGCGTGGTTTGATGGCTAAACCTCAGAAGTCCGGTACTTCGGGTGGTGAGATTATCGAAAACCCTATCTTGTCAAACTTTAAAGAAGGACTTTCGGTATTGGAATACTTTATCTCTACCCACGGTGCTCGTAAAGGTCTTGCCGATACAGCGTTGAAAACTGCTGACGCAGGTTATCTGACACGTCGTCTACATGATGTGGCCCAAGATATGGTTGTTGTAGAGGAAGATTGTGGTACTTTGAGAGGTATCTACACTACAGCCTTGAAAGACAACGACGATATTGTGGAACCACTATACGATCGTATTTTAGGTCGTACACCATTGAACGATGTTTATCACCCTGAGACTGAACGAACTTATCGTTAAAGCGAACGAAGATATCACAGAAGAGATTGCAGTAGCCATCGAAAAGGCTGGTATCGAAGGTATTGAAATCCGTTCGGTATTGACTTGTGAATCTCGTCGTGGGGTATGTGCTTGCTGTTACGGCCGTAACTTAGCTTCTGGTAAGCGTGTTCAGCTAGGTGAAGCTGTCGGAGTTATTGCGGCACAGTCTATTGGTGAGCCAGGTACTCAGTTGACACTTCGTACGTTCCACGTCGGTGGTACGGCATCAAATATTGCTTCCGACTCATCTATCATAGCCAAATACGAAGGTACTATAGAATTCGAAAATGTTCGTGCTGTTGAGAAAGAAGGGGAAGAAGGACCATACCAAGTAGTTATAGGTCGTTCGGGAGAGATTAAGATCGTAAATAACGGCAAAGTGCTTTACCAACAAATCATTCCTTACGGATCAAACTTATATGTGAAGGAAGGAGATAAGGTAGAAAAAGGTGCTAAGCTTGTTGAGTGGGATCCATATAACGCCGTGATCATCTCTGAATTTGCGGGTAAAGTAGAATTTGATGCCATCATCGAAGGGGTTACTTACCGTGAAGAATCAGATGAGCAGACTGGTCACAAAGAAAAAGTTATTATCGAAACACGTGACAAGACGAAAAACCCTACTATCAAGATTGTTGATAACAAAGGCGAAGTTATCCGTTCGTACAACATTCCAGTAGGTGCTCACGTTGCTGTTTCTGATGGTCAGAAATTGAAAGAAGGTGCGGTATTAGCTAAGATTCCTCGTTCTACAGGTAAGACCCGAGACATTACGGGGGGTCTTCCTCGTGTAACAGAGTTGTTCGAGGCTCGTAACCCGTCGAACCCTGCTGTAGTAACTGAAATCGATGGTGTGGTGACCTTGGGAGGTGTGAAACGTGGTAACAGAGAAATCACTATCGAAGGTCGTGACGGTACAATCAAGAAATATCTTGTACCTCTTTCAAAACACATCCTTGTACAGGACAACGACTTCGTGAAAGCTGGTATGCCATTGTCAGACGGTCAGATTTCACCAAGCGACATCTTGTCGATTAAAGGTCCTGCAGCCGTACAAGAGTATATCGTTAACGGTATCCAAGAGGTGTATCGTCTACAAGGTGTGAAAATCAACGATAAACACTTTGAAGTTATCGTACACCAAATGATGCAAAAAGTTACCATCGAAGATCCAGGAGATACACGTTTCTTAGAGAAAGAAGCTGTAAACAAATGGGACTTCATAGAAGAAAACGACTCTTTGTACGACAAGAAGGTTGTTGTAGATGCAGGAGACTCGAAAACATTGCGTCCAGGTCAGATCGTTACTTTGCGTAGATTACGTGAAGAGAACTCTGCCTTGAAACGTCAAGATTTGAAACTTGTTCAGGTGCGCGATGCTGTCCCTGCTACTTCAAGTCCTCTATTACAAGGTATCACAAGAGCTTCATTGGGTACTAAGTCATTCATCTCGGCAGCTTCCTTCCAGGAAACTACTAAAGTATTGAATGAGGCAGCTATCGCAGGTAAACGTGATGACTTGTTAGGCTTGAAAGAAAACGTTATCGTTGGTCACTTGATTCCTTCAGGTACCGGTTTACGTGAATACAGCAACATCATCGTGGGGTCTCGTGAAGAATACGATCAATTGCTTGCTTCGAAAGAAGAAGATTAATAGCTATCGCAAGATAGCCTATATACAACAAAAGCCTCCCCACGGAGGCTTTTGTTGTATATAATAATAAGCTAACCTTTATTTTCAATAAGCCGCAAAGTGATTATTTAATTTTAGTAAACTGAAGTTGTTTCTGTCCTTCAGAATAGAATGTCAGCTTATTAGCATCTACTATAAAAGAGTTTGTTTTTTCCAATTTTTGAAAATATAGAGCTTCTTCTTTAAGTTTGGCACATCCCATCTTTGTGGAGGCTAAAGCGCCAAATTTGATCTTCTGACCTTCGGTAGAGTATGTTCCCGAATAATGGTTGCAAGTACCTTTTCCGCTTACGGTTTCTTCTTCTGTATTAAATTCTATTGTAGGAATATCATTGGCAAATATCTCTTTTGCTGGGCTGTCTGGACCAAACACTTTATTCAGCTGCCATTTTCCAGAAAGCTGTTTTGCTGCATTTATATCTTCTTTTTTCGCAAGAAACTTGCCCAACACTTGATTCTTAGCGCTTAGTAATACTAGCGTATCCTTTACTAAAGCGTATTTATTGATGGAGGGAATAAGGGAAGCAAAGGTGTGTTCCACCTCCATATTGTCACAAGCCATCATGGTCGAGATTCCTCGCTCGAATTGGATACTATTGCCTTTACCGAAGATAAGTTCCCCTCCTAGGTTGTTACAACCTGTAAAGACTGTATATGTGTTTTCCGAATGGTTGACAACCAATAATGGTTCCTTGCCGTTGACACTTGTCGGAATACGCTTTTTATCTAGTTCTAGAATATGCCATTTTCCGTTCAATTCCACGGGGTTATGTTGAGCAGTATGTTTTTTTTCAAGCAGGCTGCAGCTGCCAAACAGCAGTGTAAACATCCCAGCGAGGATAAGTTTATTTTTCATTGTCAATAGGTCTGAATTGTTCGGGTAAATATATTATTTATTCTTTGTCTGATAAAATATTAGATATAATTATTGACAAACGGTTTAATGCTTTGTTTTTAAAATACAAAAATCCGAAGAAAGCACATTCTTCGGATTTTTGTAAATATTAATATACTACTGCTAAGATTATTTTATGCGAAGCTTAGACTTGATGTTCTTTGGTAAGGCTTTTTTATGAAGTAATAGGGAAATAGTTTTATATTTTACGTATTCTTTAGTTACGTAGATATATCCTTTATAGTCGTTAGACTCGCCCCAAGAATTTTTTACGATATAATATTCTTTACCGTTTTGGTCTTTGGCCAAACCTACAATATGCATACCATGATCATCCGTAGTGGAGTAGTCATCGTACGCTGCTTGACGGATTTCTTCTGTAATTTTAGCTTCCGGTTTTGGTTCATTGAAAAGGGTAGCGCGTTGTTCTGCTGTCATGGAGTCAATTTCTTTTTCATTTTCCGGCACGAAAGCTACACCGTTTTTCCAAGAGAAATATTTTTCCGAAACATCGGCAGCCCATGCTACGGTAAATCCTTTTTTAAGTGCATTGTCGATAATGTCGATCATGTCATCCATGCGTACGTTGTAAAAGCTTTCATATGACCAGTTGTCTGGAATCAAAAGGATGAAAGGCTTGTAGTAAGGATGAGCCTTGAAGGATGATATAGCTACGTAGTCATCAGGATTGATACCTACCACCTCATCAGCCAGGTGCGTGGTGTGTACGTTTTGCCGTTGTATTGGAACGATTGAGGAGGAACGCCAAGATGTTCGTTCATGGTGTTCAATAGAGCTTGTTGCCAATTCGGATCGATCTTTCTATTTTTTACTAGGTCAGCATTCATTTTCTCAATGGTCTTGCTCATCTGAGAGAAGTCATTTCTTGTCTTGCCATTGATAAGACCTGTATATGCTTCACGCGGTACGGCACCGTACTTACGGAAGATGGTCAGCACATCGTGAAGCTGTCCACCTTGACCTTGACTTTGTCCGCCATGAAGTTGAACATATGTTTTTGCTTTTTCGAGGTAAGTATAGTAGGCGGTGAAGATTTGAGAAATTTCTACCGGTTGCTTACCCATGCGGATCATTTCGGATTCAAGGAATGAGTTGCCGGAATACGACCAGCAAGTTCCTGATGAGCCCTGATCTTTAACGGAAGTAGTTCCTAAATTAATAATAGGTGTGAAGACAAAACCTTCTTTGCTCTTGTCACTTACATTATCTTTCAGTGCATTAATAAGATTATCTTGTGCGAAGGTTTGAGTTGTAGTAGTCGCCAAGAGGGCGGCAGCTATAAAAAGAGATTTTCTCCAGTTCATTTGATTTAATTTTTACTATGCGAATATAGCAGTTTGTACTCTTTAAAATTGTAAAAATTATATAGTATTAGCCTTTATAGATTGGCAATGTGATGAAGAATGTGGTTCCGTGATTGAGTTTGGTCTTGAAATCTATGGAGCCTCCCATTCCGGTAATACTCTGCTTGACGAAAGCCAAACCTAGTCCTGTGCCTGAACTTTTGGTCGTGAAGTTAGGCTTAAAGATTTTCGGAATTACATGTTCCGGTATTCCGTAGCCGTTGTCTGATATTTCGATAAGGATATTGTCTTGGTCCTTATTTTTTATTGTGATGGTGACATGTGGTTTACGCCGCCCAGTGGTAGCTTCTATAGCATTTTTCAGGAGGTTGTTGAAAGTTCTTATCATCTGACCTCTGTCGCCGTAAACCTTAATATTGTCTTCCGAAGTATTCTCATTGATAAGTTCAATTTTTACGTTAGGCGTGTTGTTATATACATGAATGGACTTGTTGATTTTAGGTATAAGCTCAATAGCCTCAAATTTGGCTTCTGGCAGTTTGGCGAAGGCCGAAAATTCGGAGGCTATACGCGATAGCGTTTCTATCTGTTCGATGAAGGAGTTGGAGATCTTCTCAAAGCGTTCCGGGAAGCGTTCATCCTGATCTCTGAAAGATCGGGTAAGCTGCTGTATGCCTAGCTTCATCGGCGTCAACGGATTTTTGATCTCATGAGCTACCTGTTGGGCCATCTCCCGCCATACACTTTCCCTCTCTGCATTACGAAGTTGTTTGGCATTTTCTTCCAGTTTCACAAGCATGTAGTTATATTCTTTCACCAAAAGCCCTATTTCATCATCTTTTTCCCAATATAAGGATTCGTTAGGCTTGTCAGAAAGATTAGTTTGAGATAGTTTCTTACGTATAATCTGCAAAGGTTCTGTAATCTTGTTGGAAATATACACAGCCAAGAAGGCGAAAATGATCAGAATGATTGTATAGATATTTAAAATTCGTTTTTAAGAGTATGTTGATATTCTCTGATTCAGCGATTTCGTAATCGAAGTAAGGAATTCCCAGGTAAGCTATAGTCTTATAGTTAGAATCTTTGATAGCAGCATAAGCACTTTCATACTTGAAGTCTACAATCTGCTCGTATATCAGTGATTCGTTTTTCTTCAACACATTCAGCTCTAGATAAGCATTTGGATTGATATAAGAAGATATCAGATTATGGTTATAGATACTAGGCTGAGTAGTGAAAAACAGCTTTCCATTTTTGTCGTACAGATTGAAGTTGGTGACCATCACGTCGTTGAGGTTTGACATCTTCGTGTACAAGGCTTCAATCAGGTTGTTGGTAGAGTCTAAGGAACTGATCTGTTCTAGGTTGTGAACTACGCTGGCGATATATTCCAGCTTCTGGTCTTTACGGCTTTTTTCGGTCTGTATTTTGATGCTGAAGAAGCTGATGATACCGGATATGACTATAGCTATCAATACCGATGCGATAACAAGAGTTTGTATGCGTGTACTGTATCGTATGCGGCTAAAGATATAGCGTAGCTGCTGGTAAAGGTTCTTCAGCGTGAATTTGCGTTTGATGTAGATGGGGATAAACTGAAATAGCAGCTGTAACAGTCCCAAAGTGATGTATAGATAAAGGAAAGTGACAGAAATTACGGTCAAGTACTGCCAATAGGATTGAGTAGGAGTGCTGACTATCAGCGTAGTTTCGTTATTAGGACGTAGAATAAGATGATTGTGTTCGTTGACATCGTCGATAGCGATAAATTCATCTATAGGTTTATCTACATATTTGTCCGTATTGGGATATGTGTATTTGCCGTTTTGGCTGATAAGCACTCCCTTTTTGTAAATAGCGAAATTGAAGTTCTTGAGACTAAAATGGTTGAAGTTTTGACTGTTGATATTTCCACTCAGGAAAGGAATTCCGGCAGTCAGCGAGTTGATATTTTTCTTCAGATTAAGGATAATAGAATAGTCGTTACCACTAACATCCGAGCTGTTGATCAACGCAAAATAATCGTAATGACCGATTTCTGTTTTAAGCTTATAGAAATTCTGTGTGTGATTGACTTTGGACGAATGGTTAATGACCTTTTCGCGGTACACCTGTAGTTGGTCTCTGCTGTAATTATTGATCGGCATGCCGTTGAAGTAATAATATGCCGTGAAGTTGTAATTCGAGAGATAGCCCGAAAGATAATTTTTCTGTATGTAAGAGTTGATGATTTCCGGGTTGGGATTAGTACTAGCAATCTGAATCAATCTTTTGAGTTGTGCATCTTTGGAGATGTCGTGTTCTATTTTTGAGAACAAGGATACCGCCTGCACATCGTCATCCGACTCCAAGTTAAGCAAGATCATCTTCATGTGCTCTTTCGTATTAACCTTTATCGCCTCGGCGTAAAGAATTGTCGAAAGAATGGAAAGTGTAATGAAGGTGATAACCTGGGTATATATATCGTTTTTCAATAAAGATTTTTCGAATGAACTTGTCAAGATTAATAGCCCTAGAAGGATATAGATGACCGTAAAATCCTGGTAAAAGCCACTGATGATAAGTACAGTGACTAACGCCATTAGCTGAAGGTTGATGTTGTTGATGATCTTGGGCGATAGCTTTCTTCCCAATATAACTACTATGTTGGCTATCAGTATGATGGAAACTATATTTATCGTAAAAATCAGTATATGGTATATTGTGAAGTCGTAAGAGAAGAATAGGGTGATGAGCTCTTCGTTTTCGAATGAGGAATGTGTAATCAGTGTCGAAAGCTGGTTGAGAATTTCACTATAAAGGAAGTATGTACATAGTAGGACCAGATAATAGCATATAGGACGGTGTTTCTGACGTAAGAAAAACTCGGGAATGACTATATATTTCCGTATGGAAAGAATATAGCAAAGTATCCATAGTAGAACGATGGAGTTTATGAGGAAAGACCAAAGGTTAGGAGAGATGTAGTTATATGCATATACTTTAGGTGAAAATAACTTATAGTTGGAAATTTGTGAGAGCCAGTTTGTTTCCAGATCGATATAGCGTACCACGACGAAGGTAGCGATGAGCAGAAGTATAGACCATAGTGCTCTCCCTGCCTTGGCCATGCCGAAACAGATGGTAGTGATAAGGACGACACTACAAAGTGTCCCCAGTCCCCAGCAGAGAAGTTGTATATTTAAATAGATATTGCTGTACTTGCTACTTTTGAGCTTTACGGAAAAGAGATATACCTTGTCCTTCGTGTAAATATTCTTGATATTGTCGTTGTCACCGAAGTCCGCCACCTGAAGTTGAGTGTTACTAATTAATGTGCGGAATGAAGGGTTGCCACGAGCTTGATAGTTGGGGTTAAAGTTCCGTTGTATGGGAATTAATGCAAGGATATTTAGACTACCGGTAATTTGTTTTTTCTTGACAAAGAAAGAGTAATTTTCTGCATTGATAAAAGATGCTTCCGGCTTAATGCCTGCATCCGTTTCTGGAACGTACACGTTAGTAGACCAGAATATCGGCTTATTATCTTTATAGATATAGATGTATATCTGATGATGCTGATATGAGTTTGAGATTTCCCGAACCTGCAAAGGATATCTTTCGCTGTTGATAAAGGTTTTGATGACTAAGGAATCACTGAAAAGTTCGTCAATAAGCTGCTCTTTGCGTTGCAGCTTTTCTCCCAAAGATTTGCTTTCTAGTTCGAGAATATCTATGTCATTAATTGCTTTCTTAACGGAGAAGGCAGTCGCAAAAAAGAGTAGAGTGAGGACAAATAAAAGTATCCGGAGCTTGTTGTTCATATTTTACGACTTAAGCAATCAATGATTCAATATAATATGTTTTAAGTTACGTGCAATTTTGCTGCCGATTATAATTCTGTAGGAAGATTTAACTCTTCAATACCCCATTCGGCCCAAGAGCCATCATATACACGAAGTTTCTGCTGTCCTATAAGGTGACTGGCAAATGCCAATATCGAAGCCGTTATTCCTGACCCACAAGTGAATATTTGTTCATTTCCATTCAGGTGGTGTTGGAAAATAGAAGCAATCTCTTCTTTGCTTTTATATGTTTCATCATCCAGTACCTCTTCGAATGGAATATTTTTAGAATGTGGAATGTGGCCACCTTTGAGGCCTTTGCGCGGCTCAGGCACAAGACCGGTAAATCTACCTTTGCTTCTTGCGTCGAAGATATCTACTTCTTTGTTTTTGTAATGTGCCAACACATACTCCTTGTCGGCATAATATTCTTCTCTAAAGGTAGCCATGAAGTTGCCTTTGACTTTTGCATGAGCATATTCTTTGACAAGAGGATATTTATTTTTCTTCCATAGGGGCAATCCTCCATTGAGGATATATACGCTATCGAAGCCCATTACCTTAAACATCCACCATGCGCGAGGGCTGGAATACACGCCCCACCGGTCGTACAATACCACCGTGCTGTCTTGGTTAATGCCTAGTTGTTGCATTTCTTCCTCATATTGTTGAGGCTTTATCAGCGTGTGCGGCAGTTTGGATTTTGGATCGGAGAGTTTACCCTCTATATCAAAAAATAAGGAATTAGGGATAAGTTCCAAGGGTGTTCCTTTGAGCGATTTGCCTACTTTATCGATAGTACAGTCCAATATTATCAAAGCCTCATCTTGGAGTGCTTCATACAATTCTTGAGGTTCTATGAGAGAAGAAGAAAATTCCATAGCTTAAAATTACGAATGCTGCGCTACAAAAACAAAAAGCCCTAATCATTCGATTAGGGCTTTTATATGTTAAATGGTTGGGGGGAGACAATTATTTTTTGTCGCCACCTTCCATTTGCTCTTTCAATTGAGCTAAAACGTCTAGATCACCTAATGTAGATTTCTCTACAGAATCTTTCACTTTTTTCACTGCGCTAGAAGTTGATTTAGCTTCTTTTTTACGAGCGCTAACTTCTTCTTTGCGAGCTTCTTCTTTCGCGTCTTCCCAGATGCGAGAGTGAGAGATTACTAAACGTTTGTTTTCTTTGTTGAACTCGATGATTTTGAATTGAGCAGTATCATCAACTTTCAACGAAGTACCATCTTCTTTTACAGAGTGTTTAGAAGGGCAGAAACCCTCAACACCGTATTGTAATGCTACGATATCACCTTTGTCACCAACTTTGATTACAGTACCTTCGTGGATAGAACCTTCAGTGAAGATTGTTTCGAAAGTATCCCAAGGGTTTTCTTCAAGTTGTTTGTGACCTAAAGATAATTTGCGGTTTTCTTCGTCTAATTCCAATACTACTACTTCTAATGTTTCACCGATTTTAGTGAATTCATTAGGGTGGTTGATTTTCTTAGACCAAGATAAGTCTGAGATGTGGATCAAACCGTCTACACCGTCTTCTAGTTCAACAAAAACACCGAAGTTAGTCATGTTTTTAACTACAGCTTTTTGTTTTGAACCTACAGGGTAGCGCTCAGTGATGTTTTTCCATGGGTCAGGTGTCAATTGTTTGATACCTAAGCTCATCTTACGCTCTTCGCGGTCCAAAGTCAAGATAACAGCCTCAACTTCGTCACCTACTTTCAAGAACTCTTGTGGAGAACGTAAGTTTTGAGACCAAGACATTTCTGAAACGTGGATCAATCCTTCAACACCAGGGATGATTTCTAAGAAAGCACCGTAATCAGCAACTGTTACGATTTTACCTTTCACTTTAGAACCTACTTGTAAAGCTGGATCTAAAGATTCCCAAGGGTGTGGAGTTAATTGTTTCAAACCTAGAGCGATACGTTTTTTCTCGTCGTCGAAGTCCAAAACAACCACGTTGATTGTTTGATCTAATGATAATACTTCTTTTGGATGCTCGATACGGCCCCAGGAAATATCTGTAATGTGAAGTAAACCGTCAACACCACCTAAGTCGATGAATACACCGAAGTCAGTGATATTTTTAACAGTACCTTCTAATACTTGTCCTTTTTCTAGTTTAGCAACGATTTCAGATTTTTGGTTTTCTAAATCGTCTTCAATCAACACTTTGTGAGATACTACAACGTTTTTGAATTCGTGGTTGATTTTTACCACTTTGAATTCCATAGTTTTACCTACGTAAACATCGTAGTCACGGATAGGTTTGATGTCGATTTGAGATCCTGGTAAGAAAGCTTCTACACCTTGGATGTCTACGATCAAACCACCTTTAGTACGTGATTTAACGTAACCAGCGATGATAGTATCGTTTTCTAAAGCTTCGTTGATAGCTTCCCACGATTTTTGAGTTTTTGCACGCTTACGTGACAACACTAATTGACCGTTTGCGTCTTCTTGTGATTCCACAAACACTTCAACAACGTCCCCAACTTTTAAGTCAGGCATGTCACGAAACTCAGTTTTTGCTACAAGACCGTCAGATTTGAAACCAACGTTAAGAACAACATCTTTGTTGTTGATAGAAACAACTGTAGCTTGCACGATATCACCTTGGTTGATTTGGTTGAAAGTGCCAGCATAAAGCTCTTCAAATTTAGCACGTTCAGCTTCGCTGTAGTTACCGAAAGCTTTTTCGTCAGCATCCCAGTCGAAATCTTCTTCTGGAGTACTCCAAGCGCTAGATTTGATTTGGTCGATTAAAGTTGAATCTGCTTCAGATTCAATTTTCTCGGTGTCTTTCACTACTTTAGTGTCAGCACCTTGTAGCTCTGCGTTTTTCGCCGCTAACTCTTTTTCTGCTTCTTGTTTTTTTGCCATTAATTAATTTTCTCCTTTTTCCTGCATTGCAGGAAGTGCAAAGATACGAAAAACTTTTATTTACAACATTTTATCAGAAAAAAATATCGAAAAAAATGATTTTATTGTCGAAAAATACTTTTACATCAGGACGGGAAAAAGATTATTTTGAATTTCCCACGTTCCGAAAGAGCTCAAAAGTTACGTGCTCGTTGGGCGAAAGGTATTTTTCTTTTTCGGCTTGACAATCTTGATGCTCTGCTTGGACAGGGCAATGCTGGTGTTCAGCTCAAATCCTACCAACAGAATGAGTGAGTTGAGATACATCCATATCATGATGACGATCATAGTACCAATGGAGCCATACAGCTTGTTGTAGGCATTGAAATTGTTGATATAGAAAGCAAAGCCGGAAAATGCTAATATGGCAAGGATGGTGGCAAGCATGGCACCGGGACTAAAGATTTTCCAGTATTTGGATTGAGAGGGCCCATATTTGTAGAGCATACCTACCGTAATGAAATAGATGAAAAAGAGGATTAGCCATCTCGATATTTTAAGGAGTAATGTCCAAAGCCAAGCAAGGTCATAGTCAATACTTTTTTTGAGATAGTTGATGGCTATACCCACACCCGTAAAGACTGCTATCCCTAAGACTAAGGCAGTGATGATGGCAAAAGATAAGGCTAAGGCTACCAACCTTCTTACAATCCACTTTCTGTTTTCTCGTGTCAGGGAAGATTTATTAAAGGCCATCATCAGACTGGTCATGCCGTTGGTGGCGAAGAAGGCTGCCAATAGAAATCCAAAAGAAAGCAGTCCCCCATTTTGGTTTTGGATGATATCTTCCAATGTATTTTTTGCCACTTTAAATGCGTCGGCAGGGATTACAAGTTCTAAGAATCCCAACAGCTTGTCTTGAAAATTCTCTACCGGAATGTAAGGGATCAAGGTGAAAAGGAAGATGATTCCCGGAAATATTGCCAACATGAAGTTGTACGCTAGGTAGATGCTTTATTTAAGATGGATTCACGACTTATTTCCTGTACGAAAAATTTCATTACGGTATACAGCGAGAGCTTTCCCAAACCCGGAATGATGGCCGACTTACTCCATTCGACCATATTATCATAAGGTTTCAGCAACAGTAGTCTGTGGTGAAGTTTTTTCATCCTTCGTTAATCGAAGTAGGGTTCCATCTTTTTCATGAAGACTTCCGGCGCGCGGCAAGGACGGTTACGTTTCATGTCCACAAAGACGAGTTGTGTCATGCCTGTATTTAACAGCACTCCCTGTTCGTTGTACACTTCATAATCGAATTTTATACGCACGGAAGGTTTTTCTTTGATGATGACGCGAATGGTCAGCAGATCGTCGTACTTTGCCGGTTGGTGATATTTGATGTTCATTTCCAGCACAGGCATCATGACTCCCATTTCTTCGAGCTCTTTGTAGGAAAAACCTGTCTTGCGGAGCATCTCGGTACGAGCTACTTCGTAATAAGTGGCGTAATTTCCATAATAAACGTATCCCATCTGATCCGTCTCGGCATATCTCACTCTTACTTTTTCTTCGTGTACAAACATGGGAATTCTATTTTTTGATGTTTCTTTCGTCTAAGGCTTTTTGGAATTTGCGAGCGTTGATTTGATGTTCGGCTACCGTTTCGGCAAAGGCGTGATATCCTGAAAAGTCGTCTTTGGCACACATGTAGATATAGTTGTGTTGTGCCGGATTCAGTACCGCGTCGATAGCTACGATAGGCGGCATGTTGATAGGTCCCGGAGGGAGACCTTTGTATCGGTATGTATTATACGGATTGTCTATGTTAAGATGACGGTTTAATACTCTACGTATGGTGAAATCCTGATGCGCAAAGATTACCGTTGGGTCGGCCTGTAAAAGTATACCTTTCTTCAGTCTGTTAAGATAAAGACCTGCAATCATAGGCATCTCATCGTTATGCAATGCTTCACCCCGCACGATAGAAGCGAGTATAGATACTTCAATAGGAGACAGGTTGAGTTGTTTGGCTTTCGCTAGGCGCTCTTTCGTTCCAGAATTTTTTGTATTCTTCGTAAAAACGGTCTATAACTTTATCTGCCGATGTATTCCAATAAAACTGATACGTGTTGGGGATAAACATCGTATAGAAATTTTCTGTGGTGAAACCATATTTTTCGGCTATAGCTTCATTGTTGAGGATGGAGATAAACTGTAGAGAGTCAGCTTCGAAATTTCTTCCTAGGAAGCCGGCGAAATCTTCTTTCAGGCGTATGTTGGCAAATTGCAGCTTTACTGGTTCTTGATAGCCGCCACGAAGATTGCCTATCAACCTTCTGTTACTCATGCCCTTTTCGAGTTTTATAACGGCCGGCTTTCACGCTATTAGGATATTTCATGGCCTTGGCGGCATAGTCGAAGGCTTTCACATCCGAAACGATGTTGTCGGTACGGATGCGGCGCAGCACATTTTCGTAGGTATCGTTGGTATATACGTAAAAATAAGGCTGCGAATCTGTTACGGAAGGCCCTAAAAATATTTTGTAAACATAAACAGCAATCCCTAGTCCGACAAGGATAATCGCACCTAAGGTGTATAGCAACCATTTTGGTAATTTTCTTCTAGTAGTCATGTTATTGAATTGGAATGTTGTTTTCCGCAGTACCGTTGGATAAGGTTAAATCGATAGGAGATCCTATACTGATGAAGCGTGCGGTAGAGTCAGGATACTGCTTGATGACTCTTGCCGTAGCCGAATCCGTGATATCTCCTGTTATTTTACCTACGGTAAGGCCTAATCCTTTCAGGGCAAATTTGGCTTCCGCCAAGGTGAGGTTGGTCAACGTAGGGATTTCCACTTCATTAGCTCCCTGACCATTACCGAGCACCAGCGTGATCCTAGAACCTTTGGCGATGATGCGCCCGGGCTTAATGGATTGTCCAGCAAATTTTGCATCTAATACCACATCCCGCGCTATATCGTTAACGTATACTGTGTCTCCGATTTTTAAGGAATAATTGTTCAATATTGCGCTAGCTTCGATGAGGTTTTTATCAATGATGTTCGGAAATTCTACGTCTGGAGCTACCTCGGTGATGATGGTCAGGTAAATCGTACGACCGCTTTTCACCAAAGCTTTTGGAGAAGGGTCTTGTTCGATAACCAATCCCGGCTGAGCATCCATCTGATATACCGAATCGATTTGATATTCCAATCCCGCTTTGTCCAAAATTGCTTTGGCTTCACTGATGGTTAAGCCTTTCAGCGAAGGCACCTCCTGTGCGTCGCCATGTTTGGTATATATTCTCAAGCCGATATACACCGCTAAGAAGAACACAGCAAGTGTGATAAGGGCATAGATAAGATTTTTTCTAAATTCTTGGGTTTTAAGATATAATAACAATTTGGACATTCTGAAATGTATTAGTTTTCCTTAAGTGCAAATTTACGATAAAGCTGCACGATAATTACAATTTAATATTCAACAAAAATATTCGTTTTTCCGTGGTTCACAAATTATATTTGTGCTACTTAAATAATCAGTATGAAAACAAAAGTAGCATTAGTCACAGGTGGATATACGGGAGAAGCTGAAGTTTCTTATAAAAGTTCTGCATTCGTTTACAGTCAGTTAGACAAAGAAAAATATGATGTCTACCTTATTGATATCACTACTGAGGGGTGGTATTATAAAGATGAACAGGGCAATAAGTATGCCATCGATAAGGACGATTTTTCGGTATCGTTAAATAATGTTAAAATTAAGTTTGACGTGGCTTTCATCATTCTTCATGGTACGCCGGGAGAAGATGGAAGGTTACAGGGCTATTTTGACATGATAGGACTGCCTTACACCTCATGCAATGCCTTGACATCGGCGCTGACTATGAATAAGGGATACACGAAAGCTATTCTTGCAGATATCCCGGAGCTTAATGTGGCTAAGTCTGTGCTTTTGTTTGAAAATCATCGAGCTGAGGCAGCAGAGATTGTTCAATCGAAGCTGCAGTTTCCTTACTTTGTGAAGCCAAATGCAGGAGGTTCCAGCATCGGCATGAGTAAGGTGAAGACAAAGGATGAGTTGCAGGAAGCTTTAGATAAAGCCTATGCTGCCGAAAATACAGGAGCTCAAGTGTTAGTGGAAGAATTTGTTTCGGGGAGGGAATTCTCGCAAGGGATTTTCCGTAACGCCAAAGGCGAGCTTATCGTATTGCCTGCCACTGAGGTAAAAACAACACGTGAGTTTTTCGACTTTGAAGCTAAATATGTACCTGGCCTTACCGAGGAAATCACCCCTGCAGATCTTACGCAAGAGCAGAAAGAACGTGCAGCACGAATCATCAAGGAAATCTATATTCGGCTGAATTGTAAGGGGATGGTCCGTGTAGATTTCTTCTTGGAAAACGGCACTGACAAGTTCTTTTTCATAGAAATCAACACTATTCCTGGGCAAACTGCACAAAGTTTCATCCTCAGCAAGTACGGGCTTATGGTATGAAAGAAACTGATTTCTATGCTGAATTGATTGAAGCAGCGTTAGTGAAATAGGAATTAATTTTTCTATTAATAAAAGAGCAAGTCGAAAGTACACTGCCCCCAAAAAGTTAGACACTATTTGGGGGCATTTTTATGGTTAAGTACAAAAAACACAAATCCGATTTTAAGCTTCGTCTGGTTAAAGATTACCAACGAGGGGCATCGATACACGGATTATCGAATCAATGGGGCGTATCATCGTCACAAATCAGAAAGTGGATTGATCAATATAATTCATTAGGTCCGCAAGGACTATCGCGAAAGCCTTATCGAAAATATACAAAGGAATTTAAGGTCACGGTTGTTCAAGCCTATCTAAAAAAAGAATTATCTTTGAGGGACTGCTGTTTACATTTCAGCATCCCCTCCAGTGGCATAGTCAGTTCTTGGGTAAGAATATATGAGCATTTGGGTGAGGATGGCTTAAATTCTCGGCAGAGAGGCCGTAAAACGATGAAAGGAAACAATCCAAAAAGACCCGCAAAACCGTTGACCAGGCTGGAAGAGCTTGAGAAGGAGAATTTATATCTAAGAGCGGAGAATGAGCTGCTAAAAAAGCTCGATGCCTTAGCTCAAAAGAAAGTAACTCCGCAAAAGAAAAAGACATTAGCCATTGATGAGTTAAGGCATAAATATCCATTAGAGCTATTATTGAATATATTGAAAATGGCCAGAAGCAGTTACTATTACCACTTAAAAACAAAATCGGTATTGAGAAAGCATGACACTGCCCAGGATCAGATAAAAAAGATATATCATCGTCACAAAGGAAGGTATGGTTACCGAAGGATCACCCTGGAGATGAGGAATTCGGGCTGTATTATCAATCATAAAACGGTCTTAAAGCTGATGGGAGAACTAGGGCTGAAATCATTGATCAGAAGAAAGAAATACAGGTCATACAAGGGGGAAGTAGGTAGGATCGCACCAGATCTATTGAAACGGGACTTTGCCTCAACACAGCCTTTGCAGAAGTGGGCAACCGATATAACAGAATTCAAAGTGGGTGATAAAAAACTATATCTATCTCCAATCATAGAGTTGTTTAACGGAGAAATCATCAGCTATAACCTGTCTGAATCCCCCAATTTCGAACAGGTAGCCCACATGATAAAAGATGCGTTCAAAAAGATCAACGGCGACACTGAGCTGATCCTGCATTCCGATCAGGGATGGCAATACCAGATGAAAGCATATCAGCAGATGCTGAAAAAGAAAGGCATCAGGCAAAGTATGTCCAGAAAGGGCAACTGCTAGATAATGCCATTATTGAGAACTTCTTCGGTATTATAAAATCTGAACTATTCTATCTCAAAAAGGACCATGAAATCGATGAACTTAAACGGGATATAAAGAACTACATTGAATAACTATAACAACGATCGAATAAAACTCAATCCTWWWAGATTGA
>NZ_JXAC01000067.1 GCF_000814685.1 Sphingobacterium sp. T2 | reverse complement strand
GTCAGGTACAGCAGATATGGCGCGCTATGCAGACAGGCGAGCTAGCATTACGACATTGTTCGGCTTCATCAAATCTAGTCCGTGGGTCGGACCCCAATGCCGCAGTATATTGGCTTGCCGCATGATGAGGGGGAGGATCCTTCTTTTATAGCGCGAAGGCTTCTCATTCTGGCTTCAGAAGATATAGGCAATGCGAATCCCAACGCTTTGCTGTTGGCCAACACCTGCTTTCAGGCCGTCAACGTCATTGGCTGGCCCGAATCCAGAATCATTTTGTCGCAGACGGTAACCTATTTAGCCTCTTCTGCCAAGAGCAATGCAGCCTATGAGGCCATCAATAAGGCACAGGCGCTGGTAAAGGAGACGGGAGATCTTCCTGTGCCGCTGCATCTGCGCAATGCGCCGACGAAGCTGATGAAGGAGTTAAACTACGGTACAGACTATAAATATGCCCATGCCTATCCGGGAAACTTTGTTGAGCAGGAGTTTATGCCCGAAAGCCTTAGTGGGTTGAAGCTGTATGATCCCGGCAAAAATGCGTCAGAAGATAAGCTCAGAGCTGCTTTGCGCGAAAGATGGAAAGACAAGTATCGATACTAGGATTGTCATATATCGATAAAACTTTACATCCTTAAAAAAGTTCGGACGTGAAGGATTTGCTTTATGATTTATTCCTTTTAATTTTGTCCAATGCATACATTTACAGCGATTGATTTTGAATTAGCTACCTCAGGGTATAATAGTGTATGCGCTGTAGGGCTGGTGAGTGTGGTTAACGGCAAAATTGTAAATGAGTTTTATAGTTTGGTGCAGCCGCCAAACAACAAGTATATGTGGCAGACCACCAGAGTGCATGGCATTAAGGCCAAGGATACGATGCATGCACCCACCTTTGGGGAGTTGTTTCCGGAGATTCTGCCTTTGCTGTACGGTCAGCTTATGGTGGCACACAATGAGGAGTTGGACCGCAAGGTGCTGAAAAGGACTATGCAGCATTATGGGTTGGTGTACGAAGATTTGGGATTGCCGGAGACGTGGGAATGTACGAGCAAAATTTACAAGCAACAAGGTTTTGAGAAGACCAAGCTGAGCTTGGTGTGTGATATTATGGGAGTGGAGTTGGACCCACATGATGCTCTTTCCGATGCTCGGGCCAGTGCATTGTTATATATGAAAAAAGATTTGGCCAAGAAGGCTTTAGAACAGTAACAAATAGTAATAAAATAGTTAATATGTCAAAAATCGTTAATGTCGTTTTGTCGGGAGGTGTAGGGTCCAGGTTGTGGCCATTGTCGAGAAAGTCGAGACCTAAGCAATATATTCCGCTATTTGATAACAAATCCTTATTTGAGCTTACGGTATTGCGCAATCAGCCAATAGTAGATAAGACGTTGATGGTGGGCAGTGTGCAGAATGTAGACTTGGCGAAGGCCTTTTTGCCGGCCGGTTCATCTACTATTGTAGAGGCGACACCACGCAATACGGCGGCGGCCATAGCTTTTGCTGCCATGGCCTGTGAACCGGATGACATTTTGATTGTTACTCCTTCGGACCATCTGATAGAAAATCGGGAGGAATACGAGAAAGTGCTGCAGGAAGGGGTAAAGGTTGCCGAGCAAGGCTATCTAGTTACTTTCGGTATCCGTCCTACCAAGCCGGAGACAGGATACGGCTATATAGAATATGAGGGCAATGACGTATTGTCGTTTCGTGAGAAGCCTAATTTGGATACAGCCAAAGAGTTTCTGAAGAAAGGAAACTTTCTATGGAATTCGGGTATTTTCTGTTTTAAGGCTTCGATTTATTTGGAGGAGCTATTCCGTTTTGAGCCTAAGGTGTACCGAGCGGCGAAGGAAGCTTTTGAAGGGGCGGAAAACGGCGTCTTGCCGCTGGAAGTATCGTTAAAAATTCCTTCAAAGAGTATAGACTATGCCGTGATGGAGCGCAGTGAGCGTCTTAAGGTCCTTCCTTCGAATTTTGTATGGTCCGATATGGGGTCGTTTGATTCTATGTACGATTATCTAAAGACGAAGGGACATGCTGTTGACGGTCATGGCAATATGGCCATAGGTACAGACCGTCAGGTGTCGTTCTTGGGGGTTGAAAATACCATTTTAGTATATACAGAAGATGCAATATTAGTAGTTGAAAAGAGTGCTTCTCAGGATGTGAAGCACTTGTATGAAGAGCTTGAGGCTGCTAATTCACCTTTATTATAAATTCTCTATTAACTAATTGCCTGAAATATGGAAGAATCAGAAAATATGAAAGAAACAAAAAACGAAGAACTGAAGCAGGAGGAGCCAAAGCCTCGAAAGGATTATAATCCGGGGCCGCGTGTAGGTATAACATTCTCTACTTTTGATTTATTGCATGCCGGTCATATCATGATGCTGGAAGAGGCTAAGAGACAATGCGATTATCTCATTTGTGGTTTGCAGATAGATCCTACTTTGGACCGGCCGGAGAAAAATGCACCTACTCAGACGGTGGTAGAAAGATACATCCAGTTGAGAGGCTGTAAATATGTAGATGAGATTGTACCTTACTCTACGGAGCAAGACTTGGAAGATATCTTGCGTTCGTTCAAAATTGACGTCCGTATTGTGGGTGAAGAGTATAAAGACCGTGACTTTACGGGTAGAAAATACTGTGAAGAGAAAGGCATTGAGCTTTACTTCAACAGTCGTGATCATCGCTTCTCCAGCTCAGGCTTACGCAAGATTGTAGCTCAGAAGGAAGCCGAGAAAATGAAGAAGTAAAGAAATAACTACAAAATAAGACAAAAAAACCGGGGTTTTGATGACCCCGGTTTTTTTATTGGGCATCTTTGTATAAAATAATTTATGACCTATGAATGTGTATGTTATAATATTGGTTGCAGGAATTTTAACCTTAGGAGTATTTATCCTATCTGAAATAAAGAAACGCAAAGTGTTTGATGATTTTATCAAACTAAATGTTTCTTGTCAATTTCCTGAGATTTCTGTTTCGAGCAGATCGGCACGTTTTGGAATGATTGTTTTGGATCTACTATCGGTAGAGGGAGATTTCAAGACTTTGCATATAGATAGTGTAAGAGTAAACACACCGAAGCTGAAGGTTCGTTCTCATGGCAGAATAAGTGCTAAAGCACCAGTGGAGCCACATACCGCGTTTTCTGTAGGTGTACGTGGGGATCGCGAGGTGTTGAGAAAAGACCTGAAACGTGTACGTGTATTTATTGAAGGCGAGCTCATTACGGCTTCTAACAAAAGAGTGAAATTTAAGAAAGCATTGCCTTTGACGCAGGAGGTAATTGAAATGCCTAAGCCAAATATTTTTGAGCTAGCGCCTTATGCGTTGAGAAAAAGTGTGGTATAGTAGAAAGATCTCTAAGCTGTTGTACAGGTAGATTTACATTTACTCTCTTGTCTTCAAAAAATTTAAATCTACTAATTCAGGAGAATAAAGCCGTTTCATTGTATATGAGACGGCTTTATTATTGCAGGAATATTTAGTCAATATGAGGAAAATAGATGTATTTTTGTTCATTGTGTTTCATTACTTTAAAGTATGAATAAGATTGCTGTGGTCGGTCAGGGATATGTGGGTCTTCCTTTAGCTGTTGCCTTTGCTAGACATTTTCCTGTAATAGGCTATGATACTAATATTAAGCGAGTTCAAGAGATCCAATCTGGATATGATAGGACGCAAAGAGGTTTCAAAAGGTGAAGACTTTGGTGGGGGTTAGTGCGTATATCTGATGATACAGCACATGAGAAGGGATATATCATTACCTCAGATTCGGAGAGAATAGCCCTAGCGAATATATATATTATCACTGTTCCTACACCTATCGATCAGTTTAATTCTCCCGACCTGTCGTATTTGCTTGCAGCCTCAAAGACTGTGGGTGAAGTGCTGAAAAAGGGAGATACGGTCATTTATGAATCTACCGTTTATCCGGGTTGTACGGAAGAAGACTGTAGTTCATTTCGWTTTAGAGAAATATTCAGGTTTAAAGCTCAATAAAGATTTTTATGTAGGCTATTCTCCGGAAAGAATTAATCCTGGAGATAAGATACATACATTAGAAAATGTGGTAAAGGTTACTTCTGGTTCTACACCGGAGGCGGCAGTATTTATTGATAATCTTTATCGTGTCATCATAAAAGCCGGTACATATAAGGCGGAATCTATCCGAGTAGCGGAGGCAGCCAAAGTTATAGAGAATGCACAACGGGATCTTAATATATCCTTTGTGAATGAGCTGGCCTTGATTTTTGATAAGATGGGTTTGGAAACTTCGGAAGTATTGAATGCTGCAGCAACAAAATATAACTTTCTAAAATATAAACCCGGACTGGTAGGAGGACATTGTATTTCTGTAGATCCTTATTATTTGACTTATAAAGCGACAAAGTTGGGGTATGTTCCTGAGGTGATTCTGTCCGGCAGAAGAGTGAATAACAAAATGGGAGCCTTTGTTGCCTCGAAAACCATAAAACTGATGTTGCAAAAAGGGATTTCTGTCAAAGGAGCTAAAATTCTTATTTTAGGATTTTCATTTAAAGAAAACTGTCCTGATGTGAGGAATACGAGCGTCATCAATATTTACAAGGAACTATTGGAATACGAGACGCAGCCTGCTATCTGTGATCCATGGGTAGATAAGAAAGAGGTGGAAGATTACTATGGAGTACATTTGTTGGATATAGAGCGTATTTATGAAGACAAGTACGATGCCATTATTGCGGCTGTTGCACACGACTGTTTTAAAGATTTAGAGCTACAAAAACTTCAGTCTGATAATTGTGTGATTTTTGATTGTAAATCCATTTGGAATAAAGAAGTTTCAGATACAAGGTTGTAAACTTCAATGCTTGACGTCTGAAATTGAAATTATATCATTTCATGAATAACATGAGTAAAACCATCATTATAACAGGAGGAGCCGGCTTTATAGGTTCGCATGTTGTCCGGGAGTTTGTCAATAAGTATCCGGACTATCATATTATCAATCTGGATGCTTTGACTTATGCCGGCAATCTTGAAAATCTGAAGGATATAGAAAATAAGCCCAATTATACGTTTGTAAAGGCTGATATTCGGGATGCGGAAAGGGTAAATGTTATTTTTGACACGTACAAGCCGGACGGGGTAATCCATCTTGCTGCCGAGTCACATGTGGACCGTTCTATTGCGGATCCTATAGCTTTTGTGATGACGAATGTCGTAGGTACGGTCATTCTGCTGAATGCGGCACGCCGCGTGTGGGAGGGGCATTACGAGGGCAAGAAGTTCCATCATGTTTCTACGGATGAGGTATATGGCACTTTGGGAGCGGAAGGTCTTTTCACGGAAGAGACGGCCTACGATCCACATTCTCCTTATTCGGCGTCGAAAGCATCTTCCGACCATTTTGTTCGGGCGTACCATGACACCTATGGATTGCCTACTGTTATTACCAACTGTTCGAACAATTATGGTCCTAACCATTTTCCGGAGAAGCTTATCCCGCTATGTATCAATAATATTCTAAATAGCAGGCCGCTACCTATCTATGGGGATGGCAGCAACACAAGAGACTGGCTGTTTGTCATTGACCATGCCCGTGCCATAGACTTGGTGTTCCATCATGGAAAGGTTGGGGAGTCTTACAATGTAGGTGGTTTCAACGAGTGGAAGAATATAGATTTGGTACGTGAGATATGTCGCCAGATGGACGAGAAGTTGGGCAGGCCGCAAGGTACGGCGGAGCAGCTTATCACTTTTGTGAAGGATAGACCGGGGCACGACTTACGTTATGCCATCGACGCCACCAAGATCAACAAGGAATTGGGTTATAAGCCGTCGGTGACTTTTGAACAAGGATTGTCCATCACGATAGACTGGTTTTTGAACAATAAGGAATGGTTGGAAAACGTTACTTCCGGAGAATATCAGAAGTACTACGAAAATCAATACAATAAGTAAGCATGAATGCACTGGAAACGAAGCTGCAGGGCTGTTTTATCTTGGAGCCTACCGTCTTTGAAGATGAGCGCGGATATTTTTTCGAGGTGTTTAATGAGAAGAAATTTGCCGAGTTGGTGGGTTATGTTCCTTCTTTCGTGCAGGACAATGAGTCGCGGTCGACCTATGGCGTAGTGCGGGGGCTTCATCAACAGGGCGGGGGGGGCATGCTCAAGCCAAGCTGGTACGTGTGATACAGGGAAGAGTGTTGGATGTCGCCGTGGATGTCAGGGAAGGCTCTCCTACATACGGTCAATATGTTGCCGTAGAGCTCTCCGAAGAGAACAAAAGACAGCTGTTCATTCCTCGCGGCTTTTTACATGGCTTTGCGGTATTGTCCGAGACGGCCGTTTTCTCTTACAAATGCGATAATTTCTATAATAAAGAATCCGAGGATGGGGTCTTTCCGTTGGATGAAACCTTAAATATCGACTGGCAGATTCCGCGTGAGAAGATGATTTTGTCTGAAAAAGACAAAAATGCCCGTAAATTCAGATAACATGATGAACAGGCAGCGAATAGTGATTACGGGAGCCAGTGGGCAGCTGGGGTCCGAGCTGAAAGATCTTTTGTCAGGAGAGCCGTTGTGGGATTGTGTTTTTTTAGGCCGGCAGCAGCTGCCGCTGGAGCAGACGGAAGCTATTGAAGGGCTGTTGTCCGGCTATGCACCGGATATCATCATACATGCCGGAGCTTATACTGCTGTGGACAAGGCTGAGGAAGAAGCGGATCTGGCCGACAAGGTCAACCATCTGGCTTGTGCGGAAATTGCCCGCTATTGCCGGCATCACCAGGTAAAGCTTATTGCTATCTCCACCGACTATGTTTTTGATGGACTTTCGGAGGAGCCACTCAATGAGGAGGCACCAACACGGCCTATAAACCGCTATGGTATCACGAAGCTGGAGGGGGAGAAAGCCATTCAGAAGATATGTCCTGACGCCATCATTATCCGTACATCGTGGGTGTATTCCTCGTATGGGCGCAATTTTGTGAAGACCATGCTTCGGCTGATGGATGAAAGGGAAGAGATAAGTGTGGTAAACGATCAGGTGGGTTCTCCTACCTATGCTGCCGACCTGGCGACAGCGATAAGGGATATCCTCAAGGCAGAGAGATGGGTGCCGGGAGTCTATCATTATTCGAATGAGGGACAGCTTTCTTGGTACGATTTTGCCGTAGCCATCAAAGAGCTAGCAGGAAAATCTTGTGTGGTAAGACCTATCTCTTCGGAAGAATTTCCTACTATGGCGAAGCGGCCGAAGTATTCGCTTTTGGATAAAGCAAAAATTAAGCAGACGTTTGGGCTTGAAGTTCCGTATTGGAAGGATAGTCTGCAGAGTATGTTGGCAAAGATTAACTCACAAAACAGTAAATAATAAAAAAGATATGAAAGGAATCATATTGGCCGGAGGATCGGGGACGCGCTTGCATCCTCTGACATTGGCGGTATCGAAACAGTTGATGCCGGTGTACGACAAGCCTATGATATATTATCCTTTGTCCACGCTGATGTTGGCCGGAATCCGGGAGATACTCATCATTTCAACGCCTCAAGATTTACCTCATTTCCAAAGACTGTTAGGTGACGGCTCTTCGTTGGGCTGCCGCTTTGAATATAAGGAACAGCCTTCGCCGGACGGCTTGGCACAAGCTTTTATTTTGGGCGAGGAATTTATCGGGAAAGATAAGGTGGCTCTGATTCTGGGCGACAATATTTTTTATGGGTCAGGGATGTCCAAGAAGTTGCAGGCCTGTGCTGATCCAGATGGCGGCATTGTTTTTGCTTATGCTGTGACCGATCCTGAACGTTATGGTGTTGTGGAGTTTGACGAAGAGAGGAAGGTTTTGTCTATTGAGGAGAAACCTCAGCATCCTAAGTCCAACTATGCCGTTCCGGGGCTTTATTTTTACGACAATGAGGTGGTGGAGATTGCCAAAAGCATAAAGCCTTCGGCACGAGGGGAGCTGGAAATCACAGACGTGAATAATACCTATCTGCAGAAAGGAAAGCTAAGGGTGCAGGTCTTTGACCGAGGGACAGCCTGGTTGGATACGGGGACCATACAGTCGTTGATGCAGGCAGGTCAGTTTGTGCAGGTGATCGAAGAACGTCAGGGACTCAAAATAGGTGCTATAGAAGAAGTAGCTTACCGTATGGGCTATATTGATAAAGAGCAGCTATTAAAGCTGGCTGAACCTCTACGCAAAAGCGGGTATGGAGAGTATCTGCGGCGGGTGGTGACGATATATTAGCAAGTATGTAAATTAATGTGTAAAAATAAAACTTTTTTGATATCTTTTTGCAGCGCTAATTTTAGCGCTATCTTACATCTATCTATCTGTGAAATAATAAAACCTAAACAATATTCACATAAGGTATTACTTACAAAAAAATGAAAAAAATATTAAATAACCGGAGGAGCTGGATTTATCGGTTCCAATTTAACTGAGTATTTCTTAAATAAGGGTTATAAGGTCGTTGTTCTTGATAATTTTGCTACGGGGTTTCGTCATAATATAGAGCAACATTTCGATAATCCTAATTTTACTTTAATAGAAGGAGATATCCGTAATACGGAAGATTGTGTAAAGGCCGTTCAAGGTGTGGAATATGTATTGCATCAGGCGGCATTGGGTTCGGTTCCTCGCTCCATAAAAGATCCTCAGACTTCCAATGAGGTGAATGTTTCCGGTTTTTTAAATATGTTGGTAGCGGCTAGGGATGCAGGGGTAAAACGTTTTATCTATGCTGCTTCCTCTTCTACGTATGGTGATTCGGAGTCTCTGCCTAAGGTAGAGGATAAGATTGGAAAGCCTTTATCGCCATATGCTATTACCAAATATGTGAATGAGTTATATGCCGATATATTTTCCAAAATCTATGGGATAGAAACCATAGGTCTTCGCTATTTCAATGTTTTTGGCCGTCGCTAGGACCCTAATGGGGCATACGCTGCGGTAATTCCTTTGTTTGTGAAGAAATTGATGAATCATGAGAGTCCGGTAATCAATGGTGCCGGCGATTATTCGCGTGATTTTACGTATATAGATAATGTCATCCAGATGAATGAGCTGGCGATGACGACCACCAATGCGGAGGCGGTCAATACCGTCTACAATACAGCAGTAGGAGACCGTACTACCTTGAATCAGCTGGTAGGCTATCTGAAGGAATTTTTGTCGGAATATGATCCGGAGATAGCAAAGGTAGAAGTGATTCATGGCCCTAACCGTCAAGGTGATATTCCGCATTCTTTAGCTTCTATTGACAAGGCTAAGCGTTTGTTGGGTTATCAACCTACTCATGCTATCCGCGACGGTCTGAAAGAGGCTGTGAAGTGGTATTGGGAAAATTTGAAATAACATTACATCGAAATAGAACACTAAGTTTATATGAAAAAAATAGCAGTAATAGGTCTTGGATATGTAGGGTTGCCTTTAGCCCGTTTATTTGCCACCAAATATCCTGTTGTAGGTTTTGACATCAATCAAAAACGTATTAAAGAGCTTCGGGAAGGGAAAGATTTGACCTTGAGGTGGAAGACGATATTCTACAGGCGGTACTGGTTCAGGATAATCCGCATATCACAAATGAGAAAGGCCTATACTGTTCGTGCGAGCTGGAGGATATAAAGACTGCTGACTTTTATATTGTTACGGTACCTACACCGGTAGACAAGCATAACAGACCGGACCTTACCCCTCTATACAAAGCCTCAGAGACGGTAGGAAAGGTGCTGAAGAAAGGCGATATTGTGGTGTATGAATCCACTGTATATCCGGGGGTTACGGAAGAAGAATGTATTCCTGTGCTGGAAAAAGTTTCAGGTCTGAAATTCAATGAAGACTTCTTTGCAGGCTATTCTCCTGAGCGTATTAACCCCGGAGACAAAGAACATACCGTAGAGAAGATTTTGAAAGTGACTTCCGGGTCTACTCCAGAGATAGGGCAAGTCGTAAACGAAATTTACAAATCGGTAATCACAGCGGGAACGCACTTGGCGCCATCAATTAAGGTGGCGGAAGCAGCAAAAGTTATAGAAAATTCACAACGTGATATTAATATTGCCTTTGTCAACGAATTGGCAAAGATTTTTAACTTATTAGACATTGATACCCATGCGGTATTGGAAGCTGCCGGTACGAAATGGAACTTTTTGCCTTTTAAGCCGGGATTGGTAGGTGGTCATTGTATTGGTGTAGATCCGTATTATTTGGCACAAAAAGCACAGGAAAAAGGGTACCATCCAGAAATTATTCTGGCAGGTCGTCGTTTAAACGATTCCATGGGTGAGTATGTAGCTTCGCAGGTGGTAAAAACCATGATCAAAAAGAATATCAAAGTTAATGGTGCTAAAGTATTAAATCTTGGAATTACATTTAAAGAAAACTGTCCGGATGTAAGAAATACCAAAATCATAGATGTTATTTCCGCTTTGGAAGAGTATGGTCTTAAGGTAACCACCTATGATCCTTGGGCTAACCCTGAAGAAGTGAAACACGAGTATGGATTGGATTGTTGTATGGAAATGAATGGTGGAGCGAAGTTTGACGCCATTGTGCTGGGGGTTGGCCCATAAAGAGTTTTTGAGCTTAGACCTCAATGCACTGAAGAAAGAGCAGGCTATAGTCTATGACGTGAAAGGGATATTGGCCCAATCCGACAGTAAGTTGTAATTTTGAGATACATTATTAGTCCTATTAATAGGATAAGCTGATTCCTTATGAAGCATATATTAATTACCGGAGGAGCAGGATTTATAGGCTCGAACCTTACGGAGTATTTTTTGGGAAAAGGATATTTTGTACGTTGTTTGGACAATTTTTCTACGGGCTATAGGCACAATATTGAGGGTTTTCTGGAGCATGAGTGTTATGAGTTGGTAGAAGGGGATATTCGCGATTTGGAGACCTGTAAGCAAGCCGTTCGGGGGATGGACTATGTCTTGCATCAGGCTGCTTTAGGCTCTGTACCTCGCTCGGTAAACGACCCCATTACTTCCAACGAAGTCAATGTATCGGGGTTTTTGAACATGCTTGTGGCTACTCGTGATGCGGGCGTTAAGCGTATGGTGTATGCGGCCAGCTCGTCTACTTATGGGGATTCTGAGAGTTTGCCGAAAGTAGAAGAAGTGATTGGGAAACCCTTGTCGCCGTATGCCGTTACGAAATACGTCAACGAGCTGTATGCGGATGTTTTTGCGAAAACTTATGGTATGGAATTGATAGGCTTACGTTATTTTAACGTTTTTGGCAGGAGGCAGAACACCAGAGGGGCTTATGCGGCCGTGATACCGCTTTTTACGAAACAGCTCATTCAGCATGAAAGCCCAACCATAAACGGAACCGGGGAGAACTCTCGCGACTTCACTTATATAGACAACGTGATTCAGATGAATGAATTGGCCATGTTGACGGAGAACCCGGAAGCCATCAATACGGTTTTCAATACGGCCGTAGGGGATAGAACCAACCTCAATCAGTTGGCGGGTTATATCAAGGAATATTTGACAGAATATGACCCTGCCATTAAAAATATAGAAATAAAATATGGACCCAACCGAGTGGGGGATATTCCGCACTCTTTGGCCTCGGTTGAAAAAGCCAAAAAGTATTTGGGCTATCAACCCAGTCATGCCATCAAAGAGGGCTTAAAAGAAGCCGTGAAATGGTATTGGGGACATAAAACCATGTTGTAGGAAGAAGGAGCCGAGAAAAGAGGTTCTGATATATAAATATTAATGATATTAAAATCTATTCATATGAAAGTAGGAATAACATTTAGCGCTTTTGATCTTTTCATGCCGGACATGTAAAGATGTTGGAAGAAGCCAAACGCCAATGTGATTATTTGATAGTAGGGCTGCAGACCGACCCGACTATCGATAGACCGGAAAAAATCAAACCTACTCAAACCGTAGTGGAACGCTATATTCAGCTAAAGGCATGCAAGTATGTGGATGAGATTGTGCCGTATGCGACAGAACAGGATTTGGAAGATATCTTGCGTTCGTTCAAAATAGACGTTCGCATTATCGGAGAAGAATATAGAGACAAGAACTTTACGGGCAGAGCCTATTGTGAAGAGAAGGGGATTGAGCTGTACTTCAACAAAAGAGACCATCGCTTTTCGAGCAGCGGGCTTAGGAAAGTAGTGGCTGAAAAAGAGATAAATAAAAAAGTGTAAGGTTTGTTTTGTCCTGCAGAGCACTCAAAGATTACACAGAGAATCACAAAAATCTTTTAGATTTTTAAATTAATATGAAAAAAATAAAAAATATCACTTGTATAGGGGCCGGGTATGTGGGCGGCCCGACGATGTCTGTCATTGCTCAGAAGAATCCGGATATCAAAGTAACGGTAGTTGATTTGAACGCTGCCCGCATTGCGGCATGGAATCACGAAGACCTATCGAAACTACCCGTATATGAGCCGGGATTGGATGAAGTTGTAAAAGAGGCTCGAGGCAGAAATTTATTCTTTTCTACGGATGTGGACCGGGCTATAGATGAAGCAGATATGATCTTTATCTCGGTAAATACGCCTACGAAGACCTACGGGAAAGGGAAAGGACAGGCGGCCGACTTGAAATATATTGAGCTTTGTGCCCGACAAATCGCTCGCGTAGCCAAGAACGACAAAATCGTAGTTGAGAAGTCGACGCTGCCGGTACGTACGGCCGAAGCCTTAAAGAGCATCCTGCACAACACGGGTAACGGGGTGAAATTTCATATATTATCTAACCCCGAGTTTTTGGCCGAAGGGACGGCGATACAGGACTTACACCACCCGGACCGAGTGTTGATTGGTGGAGAAAACCCGGAAGCCATACAAACCTTGGTAGATATCTATGCTGTCTGGGTGCCGAAAGAGAACATCATTACGACCAACTTGTGGTCGTCTGAGCTATCGAAGTTGGTGGCCAATGCTTTTTTAGCCCAAAGAGTATCGAGCATCAACGCCATCTCTGAGCTGTGTGAAGTGACGGGGGCCGATGTGAACGAAGTGGCGTATGCCATAGGGAAAGACAGCCGCATAGGGCCTAAATTCCTGAAGGCCTCGGTAGGTTTTGGAGGGTCATGCTTTCAGAAAGACATATTGAATCTGGTGTATATCGCCCGAAGTTATAACCTGAACAAAGTAGCGGACTATTGGGAGCAGGTCATCATCATGAACGATCACCAGAAGGAGCGCTTTGCGGATAAAATCATCAAAACGCTGTACAATACCGTAAACGGCAAAAACATTGCCTTTCTGGGTTGGGCTTTTAAGAAAGACACGAACGACACTAGAGAATCGGCGGCGATTTATGTAGCCGACCATTTGTTGGAAGAAGAGGCGTTTATTACCGTATATGACCCGAAAGTGAGTGCGGAACAGATTTATGCTGACCTAGATTATTTAGGGACTCGCTCACCAGAGGAGAACCGAAGATTGGTAAAAGTAGTAAATGACCCTTATGAAGCTTGTCAACAAGCACATGCTGTGGCTGTGCTGACTGAGTGGGACGAGTTTAAGACCTACGACTGGCAAAGAATATACGATAACATGTATAAACCAGCCTTTGTGTTTGACGGAAGAAACATTTTGGATAAGTCTGTATTAGAAAACATAGGTTTGGTTTATCAGGGAATTGGGAAATAACGGAGTTTACTGCGGATTAAAGTCTTCAACAGGTATGAAAAAAATTTTAGTTACTGGAGCGGCCGGATTTATAGGGTTTCATCTTTGTGAAAAGCTATTGGCTTTGGGGTATGAAGTCGTAGGGTTGGACAACATCAACGATTACTATGATGTCAACCTGAAGTATGCCCGTTTACAGGAGTTAGGTATAGATAGGGAACCCGCTTCGGAATTCAACCAATATGTTCACTCCACAAAATATGGTGAGCGTTTTTGTTTTGTACGAATGCATCTTGAAGACAGGGTTGAGCTCCCTAAGCTATTTGAAAAGTTTGACTTCGAGAGTGTGGTTAATTTAGGGGCCCAAGCCGGAGTGCGATACAGTATTGAAAACCCGATGGCATATGTGGATAGCAATGTAGTGGGGTTTGTCAACATTTTGGAGGCTTGCCGTCATCACAAGGTGATGAAATTGCTATATGCCAGCAGCTCGAGTGTATATGGGAATTCTGTAGATGTTCCTTTTTCTACGGACCAGAGTGTGGATAACCCTATCAGCCTTTATGCTGCGACTAAAAAGAGCAACGAATTAATGGCCTATACGTATAGCCATTTGTTTGGTATACAAACCATAGGTCTACGCTTTTTTACTGTCTACGGACCATGGGGAAGACCCGATATGGCGATGTTCTTGTTTACCGATGCCATCTTGAACAACCGACCGATACAAGTGTTTAACAACGGAGACTCTCTCGAGATTTTACGTATATCGATGACATCATCAAAGGGATTATATTGATTGTAGAGGATAAAGACCAAGAAGAAAAATATCAACTCTTTAATATAGGGAACAGTAAGCCGGTAAGGTTGCTCGATTTTATTGAAGAGATAGAGAAGGCAACCGGAAAGCAAGCTCAAAAGATAATGATGCCTATGCAACCCGGCGATGTCAACCAAACCTGGGCAGATGTAGAAGACTTACGAAAGAAATATGGCTATAACCCTGAATTTACGGTCAAAGCAGGAGTCAAGAATTTTGTAAAATGGTATACTGAATACTATACAATTAAAAATACGAATGTCTAATAACAAAACCATAGCGAAAAATACTTTATTTCTTTATTTTCGGATGATTCTCACCATGGGCGTCGGATTATACACCTCCCGTTTAGTATTAGACGCACTCGGGGTTGTCGATTACGGAATTTATGGATTAGTCGGAGGGATAGGCTCCATGTTCGCTTTTCTAAACGCAGCCATGTCGTTAGTTACACAGAAATTCTTTTTATTATTGAATATGTTAAACATTGAAAATTGTAAAAATCTAATAAATGAGTCAATTAAAAAAAGGTGCTTTATTGTCTTATATCAATCTTTTTGTTACGAATGTAACAGGGATTTTGGTCACTCCTTTTGTGATTAAGTCATTAGGAGATAGCGAATACGGACTTTATACGTTGATCGGAGCTTTTGTAGGTTATTTATCTGTGTTGGATTTAGGATTGAATAATGCCATTATACGTTTTGTCGCTTTGTATAGGGCAGAAAAAAATAAAAAAGCAGAAAGAAAACTTTTTAGCCATTAGCTTTCTGATTTACGGATTGATAGCTCTTTTGATTATGGCAGGAGGAGTTGTTTTTTATCTGAATACAGAAAACCTTTTTGGAGATACACTTACGCCTACAGAGTTAGAAAAAGCCAAGATAATGCTATTAATACTCATTGCTAATATTGCCATTACAGTACCGGGAGGAGCTTTTGCAGGAATATGTTCGGGTTATGAACAGTTTGTATTTCCGAGATTACTGACATTGATTAAGCATATCGTTCGGACGATAATGATTTTCGTGATATTATACAAAGGAGCTGATGCTTTGGGAATCGTTATATTAGACAGTGTAATGAACTTATTTTTTATCGTGGGAACCGCTTTTTATGTTTTTAAAGTATTTGAAAGTGAAAATAAAATTGCACGAGTATAAGTTTTATTATGTAAAAGAAATCTTTCAGTATTCGTTTTGGATATTTTTGTTTGGACTGATCTATCAATTTCAGTGGAGGACAGGGCAAGTCGTTTTGGGTACAAATACCGATACGGTAACCGTGGCGATTTATGGCGTTGGCGTGATGCTCGGGATATATTATACTACGTTTGGTAATGTTATTAACGGTTTATTATTACCCAAAGCGGTACAATCTATACAATCGGGAATGAACGGAGAACAACTAACCCGGCAAATGATAAAGGTAGGTCGTATTACATTGATTCTGTTGCTTTATGTATTAGGTGCTTTTTTTCTGACCGGACAAGATTTTATCTATTTATGGGTAGGAGAAACCTATGAGCTTTCTTGGTTAATCGCTTTACTGATTATGGCTGTTTACGTATTACCGATTAGTCAGGGATTTGGACACGCAGTATTGGAAGCCAAAAAATTAGTTAGGTTTAAAACCTTATCGTTTTTGTTTTTTTTGTGTTTTGGGCATAGTTGCAGGAACTTTACTGTCTTACCGATACGGAGCCTTAGGAATGGTAAGCGGTGTGGTAGCGAGTTTATTTGTATTGCAAAATGTAATGAACTTTTATTACCATAAAGCAGCGGAATTGAATATTGCACAGTTTTTTAAACAAACTTATATCCGCATTGCCTTGCCTTTTTTAGCAGTAGTGGCAATTTCGTACTACATCAATACATTTTTTGAGGTTACTTGGCTACATTTTGCAGTATCTAATCTTATATACAGTATTTTGTTTTATTTAGCTATATATTTATTATATATGAATAAAGTGGAACGAAACATGATTCTTAAAATAAGGAAACGATGAATGAAAATTTACCTTTTATATCAATAATCATTACTTGTTTCAATAGTAAAAAAACTATTTTAGAAACAATAGATTCAATTGTAAATCAAACCTATCAATATTGGGAATGTATTATTGTAGATGATAAATCGACAGATAATTCACAGGAGATTATTCGTGATTATATTAAAGATGATGAAAGATTTCTTTTTATTGAAATGCAATCAAATAATGGGAAATCATTTAATTTAAACTATGCTTTAAGCATTACTAGAGCTGAAATAATAATTAATAGTTAGATAGTGATGATATTCTTTCAAAAGAATGCATTAATAATCGATTAAAAAAAATAACAAAGGGATTTAGATTTTTATGTTTTTCCCAATTACCATAAATTTGATGATGACATAGAAAATGCAAAAAGCGATCACAGATTACTTCCATCTAATTATTTGCGAAATTTTATAATACATAAACTACCGACACCTTGGCAAGAAACTGGAGTTCTATGGAAGAAGGAAGCGATATTGAAAATAGGAGGATACAACGAGAATTTATCTAGAATCATAGATGTAGATATCGCTTCACGAGCATTGATTTTTGGTTTGAAATATGAAGTTTTTCACGAATTAGAAGCTGACTACTATTACAGGTTAACAAGTGATGAAAAAAATATTAAAAGTAAGAGAAATAAATTCTTTATTGCTTCAATGACATTTATAGAGGAAATAAGGTTATTTACACAACAAAATTCTCCCGAAAAACTTAAAGAAGTTGAAAAATATTTATATCATTTCTTTTTATCTGTTTTAGCAATGACTTTGGTGTCTCCTCTAATTTGATGAAAAAGACAGTTTAAAACTGATTGAATGTGCTAAAGAAAACCAACTAATTCGTTCTAAAGGTTGGGGTATATTCTCAAAAAGCATAACTCACAAATTAACTAAACTACCAATTATAAGAACTTTGATTTGGAGAGGAACTAATATGTATATCAAGAAATAATATAACCTATGACTGGCATATCCATTATCATACCCACACTTAATCGCACCAAATTTCTAAAAGATACTTTGGATGATTTATTGGTGCAGGAGTTTGAATATCCGTATGAAATTTTGATTGTTGACCAATCTACCCAACCTGATGAAGTGATTTTAAAGCACATTCAAGGAAAACCCAACGTCAGGTACTACCACATTACGCAATTCAGAGGATTGCCCGAAGCCAGAAATTTTGGTTGGCAAAACGCTGTCTATGATTATGTCTTGTATGTGGACGATGACATACAATGCCAATCTAACTTATTGTCTGAACACTATAAATACCTGACAAACCCTGAAATCGGAATTGTAGCCGGAGGTATTACAGAAGCATATAAAGGTAATCAGGATTGCAAGGTTGGAAAATTTAAAACATCCTCTGCTACACCATTAAGAGGCTTTCACAAAAAGGGCGCTTTTGAGGTTGATCATGGAGGAGGCGGTAATTTTAGTGCCAAAAAGGATATATTAAAGGTCGTAAACGGAATAGATGAACATTTGACCAAGGGAGCAGCATTATATGAAGAAACTGATGTCTGTCTTCGTGTAAAAAAAGCAGGATATAAAATATTTTTTAACAGTGAGGCTCACGTAGTGCATTTGGCAGCTGCACAGGGGGTTGCAGAGTAGAGGAAATAGATAAATATTTGTATTCGTTGGTCAGAAACAGAAGCCTTATTATAGAAAGACATATCACGGGTTTTTATAAAATAACAGCAGAACTTTACCTTTTTAAACTATTTTTGGCTTATGTTTGGTCATATAAAAAAGCAAGTCTTTTCAAGGTGTATCGAAATGCCCGAAAAGAAGGAAGAAAAGCAGGGAAGCAACCTGTAAAATGCATGATATGGTATCATACTACCCAAATATTGGACAACTGCATAAATGTTTAAATTAGCAGTTGAAAATGAAAAAAGAACGCAGGAAATTCAGTGCAAGCTTTAAGGCGAAGGTAGCCATAGAAGCTATCAAGGAGCAGCAGACCATCCAGGAACTGGCTGTTAAATACGAGTTGCACCCAACACAGATCAACACCTGGAAACGGGAGTTTTTGGATAATGCGGAATCGGTTTTTACCACAGAGAAAAGCCCGATAAAGGATGACACCAAAGAGAAAGAGCTTTATTCCAAGATTGGGGAACTACAGATACAGGTTGATTTCTTAAAAAAAGTATTGGGCAAATGAGTCTTGACGAGAAACGCGGGCTTGTTTGCCCTTCCTATAAGAAAATGAGCGTTTACGGGCAGTGCAAAGTTATTGAGTTGCCCCGTAGCAGTTATTATTTTAAGCCCAAGGGAGAATCTCTGTTCAACCTGCAGGTTATGAATGCCATAGACCGCAAGTTTCTGGACTGTCCCTTCTACGGCGTAGAGCGCATGACGGACTATTTGAGGCAGGATCTGGGTTATTTCGTTGGGCATAAGCGTATTCGTAGGCTATATAAGCTCATGAACCTAAAAACCATACATCCTAAAAAGAATCTGAGCAAAGCAAATAAGGCAGACTATAAATTTCCATACCTGCTCAGGAATCTTAAGATCGAACGTGCAAACCAGGTATGGCAGGCAGATATCACCTACATCCCCATGTTCAAGGGCTTTATGTATATGTTTGCTATCATCGATGTATACAGCCGAAAGATAATGGGGTGGGACGTATCCAATACAATGAATGCTGAATGGTGCAGGGATGTACTGGTAGATACGATCCAAAGGCATGGTAAACCCGAGATATTCAATACCGATCAGGGTTCTCAGTTTACATCTGAGGTTTTTGTGAAAGCCTTACAGAAAAATGAGGTAAAAATATCAATGGATGGCAAAGGTAGGGCGCTGGACAACATCTACATTGAAAGGTTCTGGGGATCGCTCAAAAGAGAGAAGATATACCTCAATCCACCCAATGGGGGTGTTGATCTGTACAAGCAAATCAAAGAGTATGTATCATTTTACAACTCCGAAAGAAGGCACAAGTCATTAGCTAGAATAACACCCGATGAAAAATTCTATCAGGAAATTAAAAATGTATCGTAATTATATCTTAGTTTAGTAAAAAGTTGTCCAGCAAATAGGGAGTATCATATATGGAAAGAATAGCTATTTTAATTTTAGCGCATAAAAATGAAAACCAAATCAAACGGTTGATAAGAGCTTTATCTCATGATTATGTGGATATTTATATTCATTTGGATAGCAGATTCGGGAGTATTGAAAATCTTAAAAAAGACTTCTCAGATAGCAAACAGGTTTTTTTTATTAAGAATAGACAAAAATGCTATTTGAATACTTACAGTTTAGTTGATGCTATATTTTATCTTATAGAGAATGCATATCATAATAATGGTTATAAATACTATATTCTGTTGAGCGGACAAGATTATCCAATAAAGCCGATGAATTACATATATAATTTTTTGTTAAATTCTTATCCTAGAGAGTTTTTAGATTATACAAAAGTAGAATCAGGAACGTGGTGTGAAACTTGGGGGCGGAAAGTTTTTAATCAATATCTAAGAACAAGATTATTTGATGTAATTGGAGGTCGTCTATATTTTAGTAAAATAGGTTCTTATTTAAGAGCGCCCATAAAATTGATAATAGATAATATCGAAACGATACTATATGGAAAACCAATTGAAAATCTAAAAAAAATAGGACTATCATATTCTGCCGGTTCGATGTTTTGGATGCTGACAGATGATTCCATTAAATATATTTTAGATAAGTTTAAAAATAATGATACAAAAGAAATAATATCTATTTTTAAAAGAACCCAAACACCAGAAGAATGTTTTTTTTCAAACTATTTTAGCTGAATCTCCATTTATTGATAACATAAAAAATATAGAATCTTTTAAAAACTACTCAGATCCAAATATTACCAGAATGGATATGAAGTCATATACTTCGTTTTATATTCGATTATAAGGACGGAGTTCATTCGGGACATCCATACAACATAAGATATCAAGATTTTGATTTACTAATTAATGCAAATAGTCTTTTTGCCAGAAAATTTGATGAAAATTATGATAGAGAAATATTAGATATGATTGATGAACACATAAAGATTGATGCAAAATAAACACCTCCTTATATTTTCTTATGATTATCCGCCATCTAATGGTGGTATTGCTCGTTTGTGTCAGGAGATAGCAACGGGAATGAATGATTATTATACGTCTGTTACGGTACTTACTGTAGATAAAGAAGGTATCAGCAAACCGTATAATTACGAACAGGTAAAGATTGTTAAATTACCTGCAAAGCGGCTTTTGTGTGAATTAGCAGCTTGGTGGTATCTGTTGCGATTGCCCAACAAGAAACATACAGATGTATTGTGCGGTTTGTGGCATCCGGAAGGAATTATGTCTTTGCTAGCAGGAATAAAAAACACGTTTATTTTGGCTCACGGTACAGAGTATTTATCGGGAACATCGTCTTTTCGCAAAAGGTTTTGGCACCCTGTTTATTGTAAATGGGTATTGGGAAAAGCCAAAAAAGTCATTGCCAACAGTCATTATACACAGCAATTGACTTTGGGTATCAACCCGAAAGCCCGAAGTATAGGCTTGCCTTTGGCTGTCAATCACGAGTATTTCAAACCGATAGCGACAGAAAAAGATTCGCAATTTCTTAAACTTTGTACCGTATCAAGGGTATTACAGTTCAAAGGACACGATTTCATAGCACGTACGATCGCATCTCTTCCTGACCAAATTAGAAATCAAATACGATGGAATATTGGTGGTACAGGTCCTTATTTGGAGGAGTTAAAAAGACTGGTTAAAGAGTTAGCGATAGAAGAAATAGTTACCTTTCATGGTTTTGTGCCGGATGAAGAATTACCGTATTTTTACAATGCCAATGATGTGTTTATTCTTTGTACTCGGGAGCAGGAAGACAGTACGCAGGTAGAAGGTTTCGGTTTGGTGTTTTTGGAGGCGCAGGCGTGTGGGATTCCTGCAATCGGAACACGAACGGGAGGTATTCCCGATGCAATAAAACACGGACAAGGAGGCTGGCTGATTGAGCAGGATAACCAAGAGGAATTAAGTGATTTGTTATGCCTGTTGGTCGAAAACAGAGACCTCGTTAACCAAATGAGTCATATTGCCCGAAATCGTGTGGAAAGGGAAGCCACTTGGCAGTTGTATTGTAATAACTTGAATAAACTGATGCAATGATACCTGTAGAATATTACAGTGCTGTATATTACCTCACGTTGTCCTTTGCTGTGGTGTTAATGGCTTTGCCTTTGCTTGCACATAGTTCGCTTAAGTCATATCATTCTTCTACCAACGATTGGAATAGCGGTATTATCCTGCTTATTTGTGTCTTATTTATCGGATTACGAGACCCTTGGGGAAGTTGGATGTATTTAGGAGATACGGGAGCTTATACCAGAACATTCGAGAATATAACCTCAGAAAAGCTGTTGGATTCTAAAGACTACGGCTTTGATTTGTTTATGTACCTATCTGCTCAGGTGATGAGCATACAATTGGTTTTATTTTTTATGTGCATTGATATATGTTGGATTGCCATATTTAGCTTTTCGTAAGTGGTTTGGCGGTAGGGCTTGGTTAGCCTTATTGGTCTATGTGACGGCAATGTCGTTCTGGGCTTTTGGTATCAATGGGTTACGAAACGGTCTTGCGGCAGCTTTTTTCATCTACGGAATTTCGTTTATAAGACAGCCTTTGAAATTGACCATTTGGTTAGTTATAGCTATTGGCTTCCATAAATCGATGCTTTTACCGGTAGCGGCATTCGTATTAACAAGGTTTATAAAAAGTACAACATTGTTGATCAGAGTTTGGTTATTAGCAATTCCTGTTGCCTTCTTTTTTGGGAATGGTCTTGAAACAGCCATCAGCAGTTTTTTTGATATAATTGGTTTATCGGATAAAAGGACAGAAAACCTATTTGTGGAGGAACTGGATGGTCAAGCTGTAAGTCGCTCCTTTCGTTTAGATTTTATTATTTATAGTGGTGTTGCGGTGTTTTTAGGGTATTATTATACGGTCAAAAAGAAATTTAGCGATATTTTTTATGCCCGCTTGTTAAATACCTATCTTATTGCGAATACAGTTTGGATTCTGATGATATATGCTGCTTATACCAACCGTACTGCATACTTGTCATGGTTTATTATGCCCTTGGTTTTAATTTACCCTTTGTTAAAAGCACAATTTGTAAGAAAACAAAGTCATTGGGTATTTTGGATTGTTATTGGAAGTTTAGTATTTACTTTGTTGATGTACTTCAAATAAAAAATGAAATTCAAATATAAAATAACTGTATTTACACCAACTTATAATCGTAAGCATACCTTATCAAGCTATACGAGAGCCTTGTAAATCAGACGTACAAAAATTTTGAATGGTTGATAGTCGATGATGGAAGTACGGACGATACTCAAAACATAGTTAATGATTGGATAAAGGAAGGAGAAATCCCTATACGGTATTACAAACAGGAAAACGGAGGAAAACATCGTGCCATTAATAAAGGATTAGATGTAGCACAAGGGGAATTGTTTTTTATCGTGGATAGTGATGATATTTTGCCAGTTAATTCTTTAGAAATTATCAATAATAAAGTAGATGCAATTTTTGCTAATAATAAAATTGCAGGAGTAGTGGGAAGAAAAGCATATTTTAACGGTAAAAAAGTAGGAACTACAGAATTTTTCGAAGATAAAATTTCGAATGCACTCGATATTAGATTTAAGCATCATTTAAAAGGTGATTTAGCAGAAGTGTTTAAATTAGATATTTTAAAAGAGTACTTATTTCCTTCATTTGAAAAAGAAAGGTTTTGTCCAGAAGCATTGGTTTGGAATAGAATAGCCGAAAAATATGAGATGTTATATTTTGATCAAATAGTCTATAAATGTGAATATTTAGAAGATGGATTAACCTCAAAAATAACTAAACTTAGACAGCAATCACCAAATTCTTCTATGTTGTATTATTCCGAATTAGAGAAGTATAATATTCCGTTGATTCAAAAAATAAAGGCCAATATTAATTTTTGGAGGTTTTCTTTTGCAAGTCCAAACTCAATAATTCAAAACTTACAAAGAGTCAGTGTAATATTATCTATAATAGGGTTGCCTATTGGTTTTGTTATGGCAATAAACGATAAACGAAAAATATGAAAGTACTTCAAGTTATAAATTCTTTAGGTACTGGTGGAGCCGAAAAACTCATATTGGATACTGTTCCAAAATACAGAGAAAAAGGATTACAGGTTGATGTACTGTTATTATGGGATAATAATTTTGAATTTACTAAAAAATTAAAAGAATCTAATTGCTGTGCAATTTATACGCTATCGAAATCTGAAAATTATAAAGATATTTATAGCATAAAGCATATTTTTAAAATGATATAAAATTTTTAAAAATTAATTGATGTTGTTCATGTACACTTGTTTCCTTCTCAATATTTTGCAGTTTTAGCAAATTTACTTATTGGTAATTCAAGAAAGCTGTTATTCACTGAGCATAATACAAGCAATACAAGAATGAATTTTTTTGTATTCAGATTTTTAGATCGTCTTATTTATAAAGGGTATAAAAAAATAATAGCAATTACTGATGATGTGAAAAATGTGATGGAAAATTATTTAAAAGAAAAGAAAATAATAACCATTAATAACGGAGTAGATATTGAAAAAATTAAGATAACGAAAGAAGTCTATAAATTATCTTTAAACTCAAACTTCAAAGAATCTGATGTAATTTTAGCACAAGTAGGAGGATTTAGAGAACAAAAAGATCAAGATACAACAATTCGTGCATTAAAATATCTTCCAGAAAATTTTACTATTTATTACTTGTAGGAGATGGAGTTAGAAAAAATGAATTAGTAAAACTAGTTAACGAAAATAATTTAGGAAACAGAGTACATTTTTTAGGAGTACGAAATGATGTAAATAGTATTTTAAAATCAGTAGATTATGTTGTTGTATCTTCTCATTGGGAAGGTTTTGGGTTAGCCGCTGTAGAAGGAATGGCTGCTCAAAAGCCTGTATTAGCATCAAATGTGAAAGGCTTAGGTGAAGTAGTAAATGGTGCTGGAATACTTTTTGAAAAAGGTAATGAACAAAGTTTGGCTGAAAATATCCTTACATTACATTCAAATCCATTACGCTATTCAGAAATAGCAAATAAATGTTAATGAAAGGGCTCATAAATATGATATTTCCTTAATGGTAGATCAGCACATTGAACTTTATAAAGAAATTTATGAAAACTAAAATCATTAGAACATCAACAGTAGCAATGTCGCTCAATTTGTTGTTGAAAGGACAATTAAGTTTCCTTTCTAATCATTATGATGTTATTGCTGTTTCTGGTTATGATAATGATTTGGAAGAAGTTAAAAATAGGGAAAAAGTTGCTATTCAAAATATAAAAATGGAGCGAAAAATAACTCCTTTTCAAGATTTGATTTCACTTTATAAACTTTATAAATTTTTTAAAAGAGAAAAACCAAACAATAGTTCATTCCATTACTCCAAAAGACAGGGTTACTAAGTATGATGGCTGCCAAATATGCAGGAGTACCTATTCGACTGCATACTTTTACAGGATTAATATTTCCAAGTAAAAAAGGACTTTTTCAAAAATTGTTAATCATGATGGATAAAGTACTGTGTTGGCATGCAACTCATATTTTTCCTGAAGGAAATGGTGTAAAACAAGATTTAGAAAAATATAAAATCACTTCAAAACCTTTAAAAATTATTGCAAACGGTAATGTAAACGGAATTGACGTAGATTATTTTAATGTTGAAAATGTAACCATCGAAGAAAAACAAAAGTTAAAAAATGAATTGAATATTTTATCCGAAGATTTTGTTTTCATTTTTGTAGGAAGATTAGTAGGAGATAAAGGAATAAACGAGTTGGTGACCGCTTTTAACAGGTTAGATAATCCTCGTGTAAAACTTGCTTTTGGTCGGTCCATTGGAGTCGGAGCTGGATCCTTTGCATCCTCAGACTTTAGCACTTATTCAACAGCATCCTAATATTCTGTCTGTAGGCTTCCAAAAAGATGTCCGTCCTTATTTCGCTATTTCTCATGCTCTTGCTTTTCCTAGTTATAGAGAAGGTTTTCCGAACGTGGTCATGCAGGCGGGAGCAATGGAGCTTCCATGCATAGTTTCGAACATCAATGGATGCAATGAGATTGTGGTAGAAGGGGAGAACGGATTAATAGTTCCGACAAAAGATGAAGAGGCCTTATATCAGGCAATGTGTAGACTGATAAACGAAGAAGGTCTTTATAAATAAAATGAAATACTAAGACTCGAAATATGATAACGAGTCGCTATGAACAAAAAGTAGTCTGGAAAGCGCTACTGGAAGAATATAGAAAACTGTTAAAAAAAGTTCTTATACATCTCCCACCCCCTTTTCTTTTAAC
>NZ_JXAC01000066.1 GCF_000814685.1 Sphingobacterium sp. T2 | reverse complement strand
TGATTAAATATTAGTTTAGTTTATGGTCGGGAAATAATAGAAMAAAAACAATAATCTTTAACAAGACAAAATATCACCATACTTGAGGCTCGCACACTATCATGAATAAAAAGGTTATACTGGTTTGGTTTCGAAATGATCTGCGTACAAGTGACAATGAAGTTCTGTATTCGGCCATTGAGAAATCAGATTTTGTTATACCAGTTTATATTTTTGATCCGAGGTATTATACGACCAATAGGTACGGCTTTGAGAATACGGGAGCGCTGCGCCGGCAGTTCATCCTTAATTCTGTAGCAGCATTGAAATCCAAGTTGCAGAAGCTGGGGGGAGATTTGCTAACCTTCGAAGGATATCCTGAAGAGATTATCCCTCGTTTGGTGCAGAAATACGATGTTGATGAGGTGTATCACCATCGTGAGGTTGCACGCAGGGAAACCAGAATTTCGGAGTTGGTCGAAGAGTCGTTGTGGTTAGTAAAGCGTAACCTTAAACATTTCATAGGACATACCTTGTACCATAAGGAAGATCTGCCTTTTCCTATAAAAGACATTCCGGATGATTATAACACCTTTAAGAAAAAGGTATCTAAAGAAAGTTTTGTCAGAGAAAGTATTCCAGACGTGCCCCATGTGGCTATTCCTCCTCATGTAGAGCGTACCCCTTTTGATGTGGAGGTGGATGAAGAAAATCTTTATCTTTATGGTGAAGGTTGGGCAAAGCAACGTATGGAAGAACTTATCACTCAGGCGGAGCTTACTCAGGACTTGTTTAGCGAACTGAGTCCTTACCTTTCTTTGGGAATCTTATCTCCTGCACAGGTGTATCATTTCTTCCATAAACACCTGACTTCAACAAAAAAGAAGGTCGTTACCTCAGTTTTGGAAGGATTGTTGTGGAGAGATTACTATCGTTTTATGACTGAAAAAATATCCGAATTGCTTCTTCAAGACCGTAGAAGAAGGTAAGCCGGATAAGGAGTCCTTTGATGCTTTTGTACAGGGTAAAACAGCGGAGTCGGACATCAACGAGTTGGTACAAAGACTCAACGATACAGGCATGCTCAATAGATTAGAAAAAGAATTGGTGGCCATGTACTTTGTCTATGAGTGTAAGCTGCCCTGGCGCTATGGCGCTTCATTCTTCGAGCAGCAGCTTATAGATTATGCACCGGCAACGAATTATGGGTTCTGGTCGCATATCGTAGGCAGAGGGACAAGCCTCAAGCATAACCGTAATGAAGACGATTGGTTGAAAATGAAGAAAGCGCTGGAACAAGTAAGTTCATAGCCTCATTTATCCAATAAAGTCAAAAAAGTTTCAAAAGAAAAAATATGACTTTGGATAATCCAAAATGTTAAAATTCAATACCAATAACTTCATTATTATTTCTAAATTTGGCGAATTATTTAGACTATAACATAATAATGGATAAACTGACATATTTGAGTAATGCCGATTCAAGTTATATTGACGGATTATATCAAGCTTACAAGCAAGATCCAAACTCTGTAGATTTTGGATGGCAGAAATTTTTCGAAGGTTTCGAATTTGGTCAGAGTTCTGAAGGAGTAGTCATCGATGATGAGAACATCTCAGAACATGCCCGTAAAGAGATTAATGTACTGAATATGATTCATGGGTACAGAGACCGTGGTCACCTCTTTACGCAAACTAACCCTGTACGTGAGCGCCGCAAGTACTATCCGGGTAAAGAACTGGAAACATTTGGGCTGTCGGAAGCCGATATGGATACCGTGTTCAACGCTGGAATTGAAGTGGGCTTAGGCCCTGCCAAGCTGCGCGACATCCGTCAGCTGCTGGAAGACACTTACTGCCGCTCGATAGGGGTTGAATTCAAATATATCCGTAATCCGGAAAAAATAAAGTGGTTGCAAGACCGTATGGAAGCGGAACGCAACCAGCCCAAATATACCCCAGAACAGAAGAAACGCATCCTTCAAAAAATCAACAGAGCTGTAGTTTTTGAAAACTTCCTAGGAACAAAATTCTTAGGCCAGAAACGTTTCTCGTTGGAAGGTGCGGAAAGCTTAATTCCTGCCCTTGATTCGGTAATCGAGAAAGGTGCAGACCTAGGTATCCAGGAATTTATGATTGGTATGGCGCACCGTGGTCGTTTGAACGTGTTGGCAAACATCATGGGAAAACCATACAAAACCATCTTGTCGGAATTTGAAGGTAAAATGTACAAGCAGGAAGATCCTGAATTGCAGTTCGGTGGTGATGTAAAATACCACTTGGGCTACTCTTCAGACATCAAGACCGACAATGGTAAAAGCATCCACCTATCTTTGGCACCTAACCCTTCACACCTAGAGACTGTAGATCCTGTGGTGGAAGGTATGGTACGTTCGAAGATCGACATGAAATACGACGGAGACTCTTCGAAGATAGCACCTATCCTTATTCACGGGGACGCAGCTATTGCAGGTCAAGGGGTGGTATACGAAGTGACACAGATGTCTAAGTTGGATGGCTACAAAACAGGTGGTACTATCCATATCGTAATCAACAACCAAGTAGGTTTCACGACAAACTATAAAGATGCACGTTCGGGAACATATTGTACTGACGTAGCGAAAATCACGTCGTCTCCAGTATTCCACGTGAATGGTGACGATGCTGAAGCGGTAGTGTACGCCATCAATATGGCAGTAGAATATCGTCAGAAATACAAAACTGACGTATTCATTGACTTGTTGTGTTACCGTCGTTTCGGACACAACGAGGCAGATGAACCTAAGTTTACACAACCGTTGTTGTACAAGCTTATCGAAAAACACCCTAACCCTAAAGAAGTTTATGCTAAGAAATTAGAGCAGGAAGGGGTTATTGACGCTAAATATGCTAAAGAATTAGAGAAGGAGTTCAAAGATTATCTGCAAACGCAGTTGGATGCTGCGAAAGCCGTAGAGGTAATCGTGGATGAGGTGCCTATGTTTGGTGGTGCGTGGAAAGGCCTTCGCCCAGCGAAGAAAGCAGATATCTTCAAACCAGTAGATACTAAAGTAGATAAGGATACCTTTATCTCTTTAGCAAAACAAATTACTTCTCTTCCTAAAGACAAGAAATTCTTCCGTAAGATTTCCAAACTGTACGAAGACCGTGCAGCAATGATAGACAAGGATTCGTACGACTGGGCAATGGGAGAGCTGATGGCTTATGCTACCTTATTGAATGAAGGTAAACGTGTACGTATCTCAGGACAGGATGTGCAGCGAGGTACTTTCTCTCACCGTCATGCTGTCTTGACTTTAGAAGATTCGGAAGAGAAATACGTTCCACTAGCACAGATTAAAGGTGGAGATAAGTTCAGCATTTACAACTCTCTGTTGTCAGAGTATGGTGTGCTGGGCTTTGAGTATGGATATGCGTTGGCAAATCCTCATTCTTTGACCATTTGGGAGGCACAATTCGGTGACTTCTACAATGGTGGACAGATCGTTGTAGATCAATATCTATCTTCTGCTGAAACAAAATGGAAACGCTCTAACGGCCTTGTGATGATGCTTCCGCACGGTATGGAAGGTCAAGGTCCGGAGCACTCTTCGGCACGTATAGAAAGATTCTTGGAGTTGTGTGCTAATGACAACCTTATCATTGCTAACTGTACAACTCCTGCTAATTATTTCCACTTATTACGTCGTCAGTTGGTTCGTGATTTCCGCAAACCATTGGTAGTGTTTACGCCGAAGAGCTTGTTGCGTCATCCTAAGGTGGTTTCTTCTTTGAAAGATTTCACCGAAGTAAACTTCCAAGAAGTGTTGGACGACACGAAAGTAAAAGCAGCAGATGTAAAACGCGTGTTGTTCTGTTCCGGAAAAATCTATTATGACCTATTAGAACGTCAGGAAAAAGAAAACCGCAAAGACGTGGCGATAGTGCGTATAGAACAGCTTTATCCTACTCCTGTAGAACAGCTGAAAGCTATACGTGCGAAATACAAAAAAGCTACTGAGTTTATCTGGGTACAGGAAGAAAACGAAAACATGGGAGCTTGGCCTCACTTCTGCCGTATCTTCAGAAAAACAGAGCTTGAATTTACAGATTTCATTGCCCGTAGCGCAAGCGGAAGTCCTGCCACAGGTTATATGAAGCAACACGTTGCACAACAAGAGAAAATTATTAATCAAGCATTTGCATAAACAATAATAAAAGCTACGCGTTGTAAATAGTTTACTATTTACAACGTTGGTTTTAAAGATTAAAGACATGAGCTTAGAAATAAAAGTCCCAGCAGTCGGTGAGTCTATAACCGAAGTAACACTAGCCCAATGGCTAAAACAAGATGGCGAATATGTCGAGATGGACGAGAATATCGCCGAATTGGAATCTGATAAAGCTACTTTTGAATTACCAGCAGAAAAAGCAGGTATCCTTCGCATCATAGCACAAGAAGGCGATACCTTGGAAATTGGTGCTGTAGTATGTACGATCGAAGATGGTGACGCACCTGCGGCCGAGAAGAAAGCAGATGCTCCAGCAGCGGCAGCAGCTCCTGCAGCGAAAAAAGAAGAGCCATCAGAAAACCCTGACTCTTATGCTGCCGGTACAGCTTCTCCAGCAGCGGCAAAAATCTTAAGAGAAAAAGGTATTGACCCTTCTACAATCAAGGGAACAGGAAAAGACGGACGTATCACGAAAGAAGACGCTGAGAAGGCTCAAGCTAAGCCAGCAGCTCCTAAGGCAGCAGAAAAAGCAGCACCGGCGGCGCCAGCTTCAGCTCCTGTGGTAAATACTGCTTTCTCACGCAACGAGCGTCGTGAAAAGTTAAGCTCTCTTCGTAAGACTATTGCCAAACGTCTTGTGGCAGTGAAAAATGAAACAGCTATGTTGACAACATTCAATGAGGTCAACATGCAGCCTATCATGGACTTGAGAGCTAAATACAAAGATATCTTCAAAGAGAAACACGGCGTAGGATTAGGTTTCATGTCGTTCTTCACCAAAGCTGTAACAACAGCATTGAAAGAATGGCCTGCCGTAAACGCTCGTATCGAAGATAACGAAATTGTGTATTCGGATTTTGCAGACATTTCCATTGCAGTATCTGCTCCAAAAGGATTGGTAGTTCCTGTAATCCGTAATGCCGAGTCCTTGTCTTTGTTCCAAATCGAAAAAGAGATAGTGAATTTGGCAACAAAGGCTAGAGAAAATAAATTGACTATAGAAGAGATGACAGGTGGTACATTTACTATCACTAATGGTGGTATCTTCGGTTCGATGATGTCCACACCTATCATCAACGCTCCACAGTCAGCTATATTAGGTATGCACAACATTATCCAACGTCCTGTTGCTGAAAACGGTCAAGTGGTAATCCGTCCGATGATGTATCTTGCCTTGTCTTACGACCACCGTATTATTGACGGCCGTGAGTCTGTAAGCTTCTTGGTACGTGTAAAACAATTGTTAGAAGATCCAGCACGCTTATTGTTGGAAGTGTAAAGAGTAATATCCTATATTTACAATAAAAGCCGTTACACGTCATTGCGTGGACGGCTTTTTTCTTTATTATATTTTTGGAAAAAAAATCCCTGTATTTTCTAATACAGGGATTTTGCTTATGAAAGAGTAGTTTAGAATAATCCAATTTGGCCGTCGTCGTCGATTTGAACATCTTCCGGATTAGTAATTTCCAACGGGATGTCTTGAGTTTTATTTTCCGGTTGTGCCGTGGTTTCAGGCTCTTCTTGCTGCTCTTGGGCATTATCCTGCTGAGCAAGGTCTATCTCTTGGGTTAATGCTTCTACTTCCTGTACATTGTGGAAGGAGAGTCTGTTGCCTTGCGCTTTGATTTTTTTGACATCAATAATCTCGTTGAGCGGCTGTTCGAGGATTTCTTCCACCTGCGATTTTCCTTTCAGCTGGCGGATTTTTACTACCGGTTCTGGATTATTAGTCAGCAAGATCAATTTTGAGCCAGCCTCCTCGTTGATGAATTTTACGCGTTTGCCCAATGGGATGTCGTCAAAGACAAAACGTTTGACGTAATAAGCTCCAGTCTTACCGTCCCGATGTATTGCTGCATAGACATGCTCAGGATGGAATTTTTCTATACGAATCATCTTGTCATCGAAATGGTTGCTGAGGTCGAAGTTTGATAGCTCATAAGATCCGTCTTCGAAGACCATCAAAATCTTGTCATCGCTTTCGAACTCGCCAAGGTAGACACCTCTTTCGTCCACGTTAAGACGTTTCAGCACATCGTCGTACCAGATTTTACGGCCCGACAGGGTAGATTTTCCGGCACTTTTGAATGTGATTTTCTTGACAGGGTATTTGGTCACCAGATTACCCATGGAGGCTTTACCCTTGATGGCTATGGAAGCGAAGTCCATATCGAAGGTAAGCTTACGTAGCTTGCTGTGTGGTTTCAACTGTACATGCACTACTTCTGCTTCTCCGTTAGGGTTGGCACTAAATAAAGCACCTTAGAGC
>NZ_JXAC01000065.1 GCF_000814685.1 Sphingobacterium sp. T2 | reverse complement strand
CGAGCGAAAGGTGAAACTCCTGACTTGCTATTCTGGGTAGGCTGCTGGCCGGATCCTTCGACGAAAGGGCCCAACGTATACACACGTGATATCTGCAAAATCCTCCACCAATGTAGGCATCAAGTATGCTATACTGGGCACCGAGGAGAGTTGTACGGGAGATCCTGCCAAACGTGCCGGCAACGAATTTTTGTTTCAGATGCAGGCGATGATGAACATCCAGGTGTTGGATGGCTATGAGATAAAAAAGATTGTCACCGCCTGTCCACACTGTTTTAACACCTTGAAAAATGAGTATCCTGCGTTAGGAGGAAATTATGAAGTCATCCACCACACGCAGCTTATACAATCTCTCATCGACGAAGGGAAGCTGCGTCCTGCCGATGGTCATGTATTCAAAGGAAAGCGTATCACCTACCACGATCCTTGCTATTTAGGTCGTGCCAACGAGGTATACGAAGCTCCCCGTAAGGTATTGGAAACCTTGGATGCCGACCTAGTAGAGCTTAAACGCTGTCGGAGCAACGGCCTTTGCTGTGGTGCCGGTGGTGCACAGATGTTCAAAGAACCGGAAAAAGGAAATAAAGATATCAACATAGAACGTATCGAGGACGTCATCGAAAGCAAAGCCAATGTGGTGGCGGCAGCGTGTCCTTTCTGTATGACCATGCTTCGTGATGGCGTCAAATTAAAAGAAAAGGAAACTGAAATCGAAGTGCTCGATATAGCGGAAATTACCGCTAAAACAAATGGGTTATAACTTATATAGGACTTAATGAAACAAAAAAGGGAAGAAAAATCTTCCCTTTTTTGGTACCTAGGAGCAGATTCGAACTGCCATGCCCTTGCGGGCGCCACCCCCTCAAGATGGTGCGTCTACCAATTTCGCCACCTAGGTATGTTTTGTAAGCACAAAATTATATCTTTTTTTGATAGAATCAAGAGTTAATTAGAGATAATTTCCACATAATTTTTGCGGATAAGCTGTTGGATAATGCCATCTGCCAAACCTACTCTGGGAGTCACGATGTTACGTAATTTTCCAGCCTTCATAATGGTAAGATAAATTTCAGCGGCTGGAATGATAACATCAGCACGGTCGGACCGCAGGCCCAGATCAAAGATACGTTCTTCCAAACTTAACGACTTTAGATGTTCATACACACCTTGGAGTTTTTTATAGCCAAAGGCTTTGTCCACGCCGTTATTTACCAAGCGCGAAAGCTTATTGATATTACCCCCTGTCCCTATGCCGTATACCTCCTCATGGTCGGAAGTATGTGTTTTCACCCACTCCTTGAGATCCTGCCAGATTTCCGGCGTATCCTGTCCATCCAGAATGCGGATGGTTCCCAAGTTAAAGGATTTAGAAGCTTTGAGCTCACCTTTTGCAAATAGCGATACTTCGGTACTTCCTCCCCCTACATCCACGTATAGATACACCTTTTCTTTATCCATCACGCCGCTTAGGTATGCATTGTAAATAATTTTAGCTTCCACCGAGCCATCGATTATCTGAATATCCACACCTACATCTCTGCATGCCTGCACGATCTGTTTGCCGTTCTTTGCATCCCGCATGGCCGACGTGGCACAAGCCATATAATCGCTCACCTTATATACATCCATCAAGTCACGGAAGGCTCGCATCGTTTTCACCATATCCTCGAATTTGGCTTCCGAGATTTCACCTTTCACGAAGGCTTCATCTCCTAGACGCAAAGGCACGCGTAACAAGGTGTTTTTGGAGTATTGTACCTGTACGCCCTTTCTTAAAATATCGGCAATCAACAAACGTATGGCGTTGGATCCTATATCTATAGCTGCAAATCTCAATTCTGTAAATATATTTATATGTTACTAGAATAAAAATAGCATTTTAATTGGCTCTAGAAAACAAAAGTTTTAGTTTCATCCATAACATAAAAAAGGCAACTCCTGAAGGATGTTGCCTTTTAAATATCTTACAAAAGAAAGGTTCACTTATTTCTTTCCAAAACCTAAGATTGCAAATACAACTTTGAAGGCGATATACGATGCTACTAAAATTGCAACATTTGCAATAGTAGAAAACAAGAAAGTATATTGATTTAATGCTTTTACCTCATCCGGAACGAATCTAACAAACACACCAAATAAACCGATGATAATAGCAATAGTCAAAGTCACGTAGTAGTGTGTTTGATTTGCGTTGTTATCTGTTGTTTTAGGTTGTCTCTGCGCTGCTGTATTTTCCATTATTATTTTTAATGTTTTTCTTCTATTTTTTCTCTTGTCTTTTGCAAATGTACAAAGTATAGCTACATTTCAAAAATATTTTCCCCATGAAAATAAGGTATTTTTCCACAATATCATAAAGAATTTAGTATCATTGTCCCGGAAATAACATATGAAAGCATTACACGTCTATATCGTCCTTTTTTTTGTGCTTTTTTAGCAGTCAGCGTACAGCCTTTGCCGCTAACAAGCTACCAAAAGATTGACAATTTTATGGTGAAGGAAAATCTTACCGCCAACGGTAAAATTGCCATCATCGCTGTAGACTCTGCGGATATAGCTCAAGACCATATCAATGGAACCTTCAAATTTTCGATAAACGGATTTGAGCAGGCCTTAACTTTCCATAATGGTGTTGCCGTAGCTTCACACCCCATATCCGAATCAACATTCGTATTTTTCAAGCATAAAAATCACGACAAGACGATAGGAAAACTTTATTTTCTATATAAAAAGGACAATAAAATAACACCATTCAAAATCAATGGTTTGCTGTTGATTATCATTCCTACGATTATTCTACTTATAGCCTACACTTTCAAGAGACTGCTCAGCACTTTTCTCATCCTTGCTTTGATTTACGGATATTTTTCTTTCAGCAAAGGACTTTCTATCTCACAAATCCTAGAAAGCGCTTTCCATGTGCTCAAGAACTTACTTTAGAAAGGCATCCCCACTCCAAAGTTAAATTGAAACAGTCCGTAGCGATCCGGTTTATGCGTATCGTAGTAAGCTCTTTTGAATGGCCCCAAGTCAAAAAGATGTTGGATGACCCATTGGTCTTTCCCTTCAAACTGTGGGTCTTTAAGCTTTAGTCCCGTATCCAGGCGTATAGTAAAGTAATCCATATCGAAGCGTAGTCCGACCCCCGTTCCGATGGCCACTTGTGAGAAGAATCTGTCGAATTTAAACAACCCTCCTCTATTCAGCTCGTTTTCCCGTAGCAGCCAGATATTTCCCATATCGAGGAAAGTAGCACCATTGAGCTTCGCCCCAAAGAAATTGTTCCATATACGGAATCGATATTCAAGGTTGGTTTCTAGTTTAAGTTCTCCTAACTGATCCAAATTTCGAAGGTTACGGCGCAACTCTTCTCTGATCGAACTTCTGTTATAATTTCCGGGTCCCAGTGTGCGGGCCTGCCATGCACGCATGCCGTTCATCCCTCCTGCATAGAAGCTTTTTTCAAAGATTAGCAAACGTGAATTGTTGCCGTAAGGTACTATAGCGCCACCATTGAAACGGAACACAACCTGCTTATTTCCTCCCAAATAGCGGTACAATCTATAATCCACCTCACCTTTGAAATACTGCAGGTAGGTCACACCAAACAAGGTCTTGCTGTCGTCATCATTTTTCCTAAAGTTGAAAATACTGCTCAGCAGTCCCAACGTATTGCCACTAAGATCTATGGCTCCACGGAAAAAGGAAAAGTCATCGAGCTTCTGCAATTTATTGTTGTTCCACGTAATGGCATATTGGGCTCCCAAACCAAAATACTGCCTATCGTTGGAGGCGATATAGAGCTGGTAGCCTTCCTCAAGCAGCTCATTCCTGAAGTTCTCGTCAAATTTCCCTGCTCTGTATTCTACGACGATGGTGTATAGCTATGCTGAAGATTAGGGTTCTGCCACCACGAATAATTCAAAGTATTGATAAGATATCTGTTGGAATAGGTTTGATCCTGATTAAAGATCTGCAGGCTTGTAGAGAAGGTAGTCTTCGGTAGACCATATCTTCCGGCATTTCCCCAACCGAATGGCAGCAGCATACGTGGTACGACGAGGTTTACACCAGCCTGAAAGTCGTTGTTAAAGATTTTCTGAGACAGCGATCCTGCCAAGCGCGGAATCGAAAAGCAATCCATAGCGCACTTTAAGTTCCAACAGTTCGGATCCACCAAAGATGTTGCGATGAGAAAATGTATTACCTACGTTAAAGCCTCTCATCCCGGAACTAAATGTATATTCTCCTTCAATCTGGTTGGACATCAGTGCGCGGGGGATAAGCTCATACGTCACATTCAGCCTGCTGCTATCCACCTTTTCGTAGTTTATACGCACATTACGGAAGCCGTTGGTCTCGTACAACCTGTCGTAGGAAATATTTTCGTTTGCTAGGCTATAATTTTCTCCCTTCTTCAAAAACATATACCGCATGAGCGGCTTAGCCTTATACTGATTGGTATAATCTGTAAACAAGACTTCTCCTATAGTATCAGCGGGTATATTACTGCCTACAAGCTGATCCTGTGTATGGATGACAAGACGTACATCATTAATCTTATACACACGCAAGGTATCGTCGGAAGAAGACACTTGGATTTTCAAATCAGCAAAATAGCGGGTCTTGGTAGTATCTATGGCCACGCGCATATGCTGACGAAGGTAATCATAATACCCTTTATCACGGGCCGACATATACAATGCCTCCCGCAGCGCGACCAGTCTGTCCATGTCATAAGGCTCGTTGGTCTTTACTTTGGAGAAAGGTTCTACCTCCGTATGGTATATGAGCTCTATATGCCGATTGTCAAACTCTGTTTCTATATTCCCTACACGGAATAAGGTGTCTTTCTCCACTAGGAAGTGGATATGCGTCTTTTTCTTGTTTGTCTCTATCTGAGGGCTTACGTGAGCTTTGAAATATCCTTTGGTCTGTAGAAAACGCTGTATCTGCAAAGCAGAAAGATCTACCAATGAGCTATCCAGAATATGGGGAGGTTCCCCCACTTGGCGAATTCTTTTCGGTTTTATTACTTTCCGTTTTTGGTTATTGAATATATTGTAAAGCGTAAGGTTTAGAGCCGAGTTGGGACGTATTTCATTCGAAATATACTGGTAAGCGGATTCTCTCAGCTCTGTAGGAACCCCTTGGATGTCGACTTTGGTAACCAAAGACTGATCCTCATCCAGGTACTTCGCCGAACGACAGGATTCAAAAAATAGAAGTAAAAATGTTATACTTGCAAAAAATAAAAATCTACGCTTATTATTCATTTACTCAATGTTGTCGAAAGCTCAAATAAGTTTAATTACTTCACTACAAAACAAAAAATTCCGTATACAACATAACGTCTTTATCGTTGAAGGAATTAAATCTGTATTAGAGTTTGTGCATTCTTCCTACAAGGTACAAAAAATATATGCTACCCCCCAAGCCTCGACAAAGTTGAGCAAAATACCTCAAAATATAAAACTAGAGGAAATAAGCGAGCAAGAATTTAAGAAAATTACGACACTAAAAACACCTCAAGGGGCGTTGGCTATAGTAGAGATTCCTCCATATAAACCTTTAGAAGAGGAGGAGTTGAAAGGAAAACACAGTATAGTCTTGGATGACGTGCAGGATCCTGGCAATTTAGGCACTATCATCCGTACAGCAGAATGGTTCGGTATTGAACATATTGTCTGCTCCATAGGCACAGTAGATGCCTACAACCCAAAGGTGGTACAAGCCACCATGGGATCCTTGTCGCGCGTAAAGATCCATTATGTGGACATCGAACAGTTTATCGACAACATACAGATTCCAACCTTCGGAGCATTGCTGGAAGGTCAATCCATCTATAGCACAGATTTCGGTCCGGAAGGGTTGATTATCATGGGGAATGAGGGCAACGGCATACGTTCCAGCCTTATAAGCAAGATCGACAAGGCGGTGACTATCCCGCGTATCGGTCAGGCGGAATCCCTAAATGTAGCGGTAGCTACCACTATCTTCTGTTCGGAATTAAGCCGTCAAAAGCTGGCTTAACAGACAAAACACTTCTTTTTTTTATGCATACTGAAAATACACAAAGCATCTACACGCTTTCGTTCGGCTTATTGTGTTTGAGTACATTATTATTTTCGGCGAGCTTCAATATGATTATTCCGGAGCTTCCGAACTATCTATCTTCCCTTGGTGGTGCAGAACATAAAGGGCTTATCATATCACTGTTTACCCTGACTGCGGGGATTTCCAGACCTTTCAGTGGCAAGCTTACCGACAAATGGGGGCGCGTGCCAGTGATGGCTGTAGGCTCTTCGGTATGTGTGCTATGCGGGGTGCTGTATCCGGTTTTAAGTAGTTTGGCCGGCTTTTTCCTGCTGCGCCTTGTTCACGGCTTTTCTACAGGTTTCAAACCTACCGCTACCTCCGCCTATATTGCAGACATCATTCCTTCTCAGCGTTGGGGGGAGGCCTTAGGCATGCATGGTCTTTGCTATAGCATTGGCAGCGCTTTCGGTCCTGCTCTAGGAGGATACCTAGCCCATATCTACAACCTAGATACCATGTTCTATTGTTCGTCACTGCTGGCTTTCCTTTCCATCATCATAGTTTTCAATATGAAGGAAACGTTACCTACTCCTCAGAAGTTCAGAACATCCATGCTACTCATCTCACGTCGTGATATTTTCGAGCCACGTGTTTTTCCTGCTGCCGTAGTCATGGTCCTTAGCATCAGCTCCTACGGTGTGATACTCACCTTAATTCCTGACTGGAGTGAACATTTAGGAATCAGCAATAAAGGTTTATTTTTTACCGTATACACCATTGCTTCTGTAAGCATTCGCCTTATTACACGCAAGATGGCGGACAGGCACGGGCGCACCCTAGTGATGCGTATTGGAGCGGCCATCACAACTGTCGCCATGCTTATACTAGGTTTGGGTGAAGGCATAATCTATCTTATTGTAGGAGCTACCGTCTTCGGCATAGGCAACGGCATCCTTTCTCCTGCGCTCAACGCTTGGACCATAGATTTATCTCTTCCTACACATCGTGGCAGGGCCATGGCTACGATGTATATAGCCCTAGAAGTAGGAATCGGACTTGGCGCATTATTTGCTGGATATATCTATCAGGATATGTTGCCACGGATTCCTCTCATTATTTGCGGAAATGCCCTCTTCGTTTTCCTGTCTTTATTGTATATTTATTATTGGGAGAGAAATAGAAAAATAAATTAGGACTAACCTTAACTTTATGGATGTAAAACCGTCGAACAGGCCATACTCTCTGCAGTTGGCTTCCAGCTTGTTGGCGTTGGCGTTGATTTTGGGGTTGATGTATGTAGCGCAAAGCATACTTATCCCTATACTTTTTGCCACCCTCATCGCCATATCCTTATTCCCTTTAGCTCGCTTCTTTGAAAAACTTAGATTGGGAAAAGCTGTAGCCTCCCTGCTAGCGGTGACGGTAGCCATAGCGATTATTTTTGGTATTGTCTGGTTTATTGTTCATCAGAGTATCATCATAGGCAAGGATGCTACCGCGATTACCGACAAGGTGCTATCGGTATTGGAGCGGGCCCAGAGCTGGCTGCAGGAACGTTTCGGCATCGAACGAAACCAAGTTATGGATAAGCTGCGCGAACAGGGTAATAAGTCCTTGGAAAATATAGGGGGTGTGCTTACAACAACCTTCGGCTCTGTAGGCAACACGGTGGCCAATGCCATCCTCGTGCCTCTCTACTGCTTTTTCATGCTATACTATAGGGATTTCTTTCGTGAATTTTTCTTCAAAGCCTTTAAGACGAGTCCTCAACATAAGGTGAACGAGGTACTCAACAAAATCTACGAGGTAGTGCAGAGCTACCTTGTGGGACTGGTTACGGTGATGGGCATTGTAGCGGTCCTTAACACCGTAGGCTGATGTTCATGGGTATAGACTATGCTTGGTTTTTCGGTACGCTGGCCTCCCTGCTTATGCTCCTCCCCTATATTGGCATAGCTATCGGCTCCATCTTGCCGGCTTTTTTTGCTTTAGCCGTAAAGGACAGTGCTTGGTATGCCGTAGGGGTTATCGCTTGGTTTCAGGTCGTGCAATTCCTCGAAGGGAATATTATCACACCCAATATCGTAGGCAGTAAAGTAAGCATCAATCCCTTGATGGCCATCGTAGGCATACTTATCGGCGGTATGTTGTTCGGCCTTGCCGGGTTAATTATCGCATTGCCATTCATCGCTACACTCAAGGTGATTTTCGACGCCATCCCATCCATGGAAGCCTTTGGATTTCTCATCGGCGAACCAGAAAAAGAACACTTGAAGCGCAATTCCACGCAAGAGCTACTCATGAAATGGGGTATAGTGCGTATGCCTAAAAACAAGAAGAAAATTGAAGTGGACATCCATATCCAAACGGATAAGAAAAAAGAATCTCAGACCACAGTTTCTTATAAAGAAGTCAACGAAAGTGAAGTACTTCCGGAAGAAAAGATGAAAGAAAAGCTTTCTAAAAACACATCCACGGAAGAATAGCGTACTCCATTTATCAAAATCGGATAAACTCCTTTAGGTCGTACTGCTTTCTTTCAGGATTAAATTCACGGAACATTACGCCTTCACATACGAAGTTTCCTGAATAGTTGTTAAAAAGCCTATTTGCTATAGCCATCTGTTCGGGCTTGAGGGATCTACCTATAGACAGATGAGGATGGGTGCAGATATATGCCTCGGCAACTACCGCTCTCACCTGCTCCCCCACCGCAGCAAAAAGCTGTTCCAAATACAGACAAGAATGTTTTTCTGGTCTGATATACAACGTTTTGCTATTTTCAAAGAAGCCAAAGCCGTCCAGCAGTATTTCCCGTATTTCCCAATTGAGGATACGGTCCCTCACACGCTTTTGGATTTCCTGTAGCGTTGTGGAGTCACACTTAAACTGGCTGATTGTAAAATGTGCCAGCGAATTTACGCTAGGGTACCACCCTATACGTCTTTTCAGCTCTTGTTTGATGTTTCTTATCTCTTCAATCAATGTGAAGGGGTGTACGACAATAGAATATTGCATCGTCTTTTTTCTATTTATTTGTTCCAAACTTATATCCCAGCTTGTGCATGCTGTATACTTCCACGCTATACACGCCAAAATCTTCGATTACAGTACCAAGAATCTCGTAAAATCCTGTTCCCAAAAATGGATATTGCCGATAGACGGGCGGAAAATGGACCGTATCAAGCCAGTTACCTTCCACGTCGAGGAAGGTGCCGAAACACATACGTTCCCGTTTTATCGTCCTTGTTTCTTTCAAGGTGACAAAGCGGCCTATGATTTTGATTTGTTGTCCCAGATAGTCTGGCAGATCCCTGACCGTGATACTTCCTGCCAGATGTCTTTCTTCCAGCAGCTCGAAAAAGTCTCCCACCACAAACCCTAGGATGTCCAGCTCATCCTTGAGATCTTCAAGGCGATTTTCTTCAAAAGAAGGCAACGTAAAATGAGGTTCTGTCTCTTCTCCGAACAAGCTTACCGTCACCTTGGTGGCGATACGTTTGCTCTTAAAGTTGGCTTCCCACAGCAGAGTTTTCTTATCCAGTCCGGTGAAGCGCAACGCACCGATACGTATGAGCAGGTTGAGCTGTTCTGGCGCTGGTCGCAGACGCTGCAGCACATCTTCCAAACTGAGATAGGGACCGCCGCGGTGGCGCTCCTCTACAATCTGTTTGGCAAGCTGGTCCTCCAGTCCTTGCATATGGATGAAGCCTACATACACTTCATCGCCACAGATAGCGGTAAGGTAGTCGCTGTGGTTGAGGCAGGGCAGCTGTATATTTCCACCGTGGCGCCGCAACTCATGGAAATAAAATTCAGTACGGTAAAAGCCCCCGAAATTGTTGATTACCGCGACATAAAACTCTACAGGATAGTAAGTCTTGAGATACAGACTTTGATAGCTCTCCACAGCGAAGGATGCCGAATGGCCTTTGGCAAAAGAATAGCCTCCGAAACTTTCCATCTGTCGCCATACCTCTGCTATCACCTTCTCCTCGTAGCCGAAAGCCCTACAGTTGGCAAAAAACTTATCTCTCAACTGCCCGAACTTATTTTCCGAACGGTATTTGCCACTCATAGCACGCCGCAGAATATCCGCTTCGTCCAACGATATACCTCCGAAATGGTGAGCCACCTTGATTACATCTTCTTGGTATACCATGACGCCGTAGGTCTCTTCAAGCAATTCTCTCATCTTGGGATGCAGATACACCACCTTATCGGGATCATGATAACGTTCGATATATTGCTTCATCATGCCGGACTGGGCCACACCAGGACGTATGATAGAACTTGCGGCCACCAGAGTGAGGTAGTCCGAACATTTCAGCTTACCCAACAGCTGGCGCATTGCCGGACTTTCGATGTAAAAACAGCCTATAGTATCGGCCTTACGGATTTTTTCTGCCAAAAGGGGATCTTCCAAAAACTTTTCGACAGCATGAATGTCAATATGTTTTCCGCGATGTTTGGCAACAAGGTCCAAAGCATCTTTGATATGCCCTAGCCCTCGTTGGCTGAGGATATCAAACTTGAACAATCCTATCCTATCAGCCTCAAACATATCGATATGGGCGGTAACAAACCCTTTAGGTGGTCTTTCCGTTACGGCATATGCATGGATCGGATTTTCGCTGATTAATACCCCTCCGGCATGTATGCTGAGATTTGTGGGAAAATTAATCAACAGTTCGCCGTATTTTTTAATCCACCCTTGAATCTTATCTTCCGGTGTCCACTCGGCTTGCATCGCCAGCCTGTCGATTTCTTCTTTCGGCAGCCCGAACACCTTACCTAACTCACGCACTATGGCACGTCGCTGAAAGGTATTGTACATCCCCAATAGGGCCACATGTTTACGCCCATGCCGCATAAAAATATACTCGAAGATAGCATCTCTGTCCTGCCAACTAAAGTCTATATCAAAATCGGGAGGAGAGGCACGATTAGGATTCAGGAAGCGTTCGAAGTATAGGTCTAGCTTTATAGGGTCCACATCCGTAATGCGGAGACAATACGCTACTATGGAATTGGCGCCACTACCTCGTCCTACATGGTAGAATCCGCGCTCGTTGGCATAACGCAATATATCCCAAACGATGAGGAAATAAGCGGTGAACCCTAAGTTGGAGATCATCTCCAGCTCTTTCTCCACGCGACGGCGGGCCTCCCTATTGCGGCCCCCATACCGCGCTACACATCCCTCCATGCTAGCTTGCGCAGCAATGCCACATCATCTTCTACCGACGAGGTAAAGCACTTCTTATTTTTATCCGTATGGAATTCCATCGCTATAGAGCAGGAACGTACTACCTCCATAGTCCTAGTAATGATGGAAGGAAATCGCCGCACAAAGCCGCAACCAAGTTCCCCGTTCACTTCCACTCAGCCACTTCCCCCGGAGCCAGCATCACTCATGTGGTTCTAGCTTGGAGAGCAACGTATTTTTCGCTTATTGCCCGCAAAATACGATAGCAACGCATAATAGGTCTTATCCTGATAAGTCACCGGATGCAAAATGAACAAAAGGCAACACCTCCACATATTTCTGCCAAGCCAACAAGGTCAGATGAGGAATATCCAAACCTATAAGCTCATTGGCGGCAAAGGACTCCCCTAGCAACTCTTCCCTATAGCGGAAAATGACCCATACATCCTCTTCTACAAAAGAAGGCCGTGCTGGAAAGGGCATCTCCTGCTGCTTATGAGTCGACAAGAAGTCATGGATAGCCATCAAGCCACGATTATTTTTGGCCAACAAGACATAACAAAAAGTATCTTCATTGCGGACTTCCGTCCCGATGATAGGCTTTATTCCTTCCTTCTGACATTTATACACAAAATCCCAACAGTCGGCCGTAGAATTGATGTTGGTCAAGGCCAGCACTTTCACACCTAGCTGCGAGGCGTGCTCTATTAATTTGGCAGGCTCATACGTACCGTAATGGAAGCTAAACCAAGTCTTGCAGTTCAAAAACATAGTACAAGATTACGAATTAACCTTTATTTTACTAAAAAAATTAGCAAAATTTTATACGCAAAAAACATATGAAGCACCAATCTTTTAGTAAATTGCGCTTTATGATTCCATACATCGATATACATACACATCAACATAKRGTTCAGGTATAGTCCCCA
>NZ_JXAC01000064.1 GCF_000814685.1 Sphingobacterium sp. T2 | reverse complement strand
TAGCATCTTGCTCGTGATCACCTGTTTTCTTAGCCCATTCCAAAGTGTCATCGTCCAGATAGAGGATGTCCAAACTGTCTGCAGCCCAGCTTTCGTTTCTCAGACGGCTAAGCATACGCCAAGCTACAACCTGTACAGGAGCATATTCGGACCACATGGTCTCAGTTAACACTCTCCAATGTTCAGGTTCTATTTGTTCTCTTTTTCTTATTCTGAGATTTACAGGTTTCATCAAACATAAATGCTATTGTCTGCACTCGGAATATCTACAGGAGGAACTTCATACACACCTAAGTTAGCCGTAGCGTTGCATAATTCGCACTTATTTTGACTTCTCTCTTGCAGTTGTTTTTCTAAGCTCATTTATATATAGTTTGTTTACTTTTCGCAAAAGTTAGCAAAATAAAAGTATATCCTTATTGATGAAGGATAATTTATTAAGATGTCGAAATGTACGCATAGTACTTTTGGAAGATGGTGAATCATCCAATTCTTTTGCATATTGATTATTTTCATAGTAACTATAAAAACCGGTATTTACCGGTTTTTATATGTCTGATAGTTTGAAAATATCTTTCACGCGAATTCCCTTTTCGGTATGTTGGAGAGTACAACATTCGTTTATAGGGTCATGTTCGAAAAATAGGATATATTCTTTTTCTACGGCTTCCCGCCAATATTCTTGTCTTTCCTGCATGGTAACGAGAGGTCTTACGTCATAGCTCATCACGTAAGGAAGAGGTATATGTCCCACAGATGGAAGTAGGTCGGCCATATACAGTATGGTTTTGCCTTTATATTCTATTTGCGGAAGCATCATGGATTCGGTATGTCCATGGGCGTAGCGTACTACGATATCCGTATCGTCAAATTGGTTGCCTTGAACGAAGTTGAGTTGTCCCGACTCTTTTATAGGAAGGATATTTTCCTTGAGGAAGGATGCTTTTTCGCGTGGGTTAGGGTTGGTAGCCCATTCCCAGTGGCTTTCGTTGGACCAATATTTCGCGTTTTTAAATGCGGGGATAAGTTTATCGCCTTCCCGTTTGATTGCTCCTCCACAGTGGTCAAAATGTAGGTGGGTAAGAAATACATCCGTGATATCATCGCGATGGAAGCCGTATTTTGCTAAAGATTTGTCTAGGGTATCATCTCCGTGCGGATGATAGTGTCCAAAAAATTTGGCATCCTGTTTGTCTCCTAATGCAGTATCCACCAAAATAAGACGCTTACCGTCTTCGATAAGTAGGAGGCGGTTTGCCCAAGTACAAAGGTTGTTCTCATCGGCCGGATTTGTTCTTTGCCATAAAGACTTAGGTACCACACCAAACATGGCACCCCCATCCAGTTTAAAAAATCCTGTATCTATAGTATATAAGTTCATAATCCTTTTATTTTTACGTTAAAATGTAAGTTTGGTGCCAATTACGAAACTCCGAGGTGTCGCAGCATTAAAATAACGACCACCAAAAGCATTGATATCATTCCCGAGACTATATTTTTGATCCAGCAGGTTGTCAATCTGCAAATAAAGTTGGTGATTAGATTTAAGTTTTGAAAGTATAAAATTCCAATTTATTTGCAATTGTATTAGGTCGTAAGCTTTCGCAAAGACTGTATTTGCATCATCCAGTGGAATGTCGGATATATGAAAATGATTGATTTTCAAACTTGTAGACTGTGGTAGTTGTAGCTCTAAAGTATTACTCATCGTCCATTTGGGTACGGAAGTAACTGTGTTTCCTTTATAATTATTGGAGCCGTTCACGTAATCGCCAAATTTATAATCGTTGTAGGTCATAGCCGTATGGTATTGAAGTGTTTTGAAGAAAGAAGTTTTTTAAATTCCAAAAAGACCAAAAAGATAGCTCTAAGCCGCGCTGTTTCATATGTCCTGCATTGCCATAATAATCGGCACCATCGGCATTGATATGTCGTACTATACCATTATCCATTCGGTAACTATAGGCAGCAATATCCAAAATTTTGGAGCCGTTGCGAGATTTTATCTTATAGCCGATTTCATAATTTATTCCTGTTTCGGCCTGCAGATCCTTGTTTACAAGGTTGTCAGAAGCTCTCAGCTCTGCAATAGTTGGCGTAGAATACCCTTTGGAAAGTGAAGCACGTAAAGCCGAAAAGTTATTTAGAAGGAAGGAAGAACCAAGGCGAGGCATTAGCTGGTCTTCAAAGTCGATATTGCCTTTGGTCATAACCGAAGCGGGAAAGAGAGTCTGATAATGTATCTTGTTTTTGTTCCATCCCAAAGAACCTTCTATCATCCATTTTGAGGTTAAGTTATACTGTATTCTGCTGAATATATTCATCTGAAAGACATCAAGTTTATCGCTCGCCTGCATATCTCCCGAAACCCCTTGGAGGTTATCATAGTTATCTATACTGTTCCAGCCTTTGTTGGCTTCCATGCCGAACTGTATTTCGTAGGGTTTGTCTTCCCGTTGAAAGGAAAGGTAAGTGCGGAGACCTAAATTTTTCTCTATTCTGTATTCATAATTGGTGATAAAAGGATTTTCAAAGTCGGTATACGAACCGTAGGTGGCAATAAAATGTTTCCACCCATTCGTAAGGTGAAAGGTATTACTTATCCCGCCATAAAGAGTTTTATTGTATATCCCTGCTTTCTGTTCTTGGGCTCCGGGGGTGCTTCCTGCTGCAGGTCGTGCGGCTTTGGGATTGTCGGCATACTGTGCCGCCGTAAGCCTCCGGGAGTGAGGTATCCCAAGTCGGAAAAAAGGACATAAGCATTCAAATGATTGTCCTTATTATATTTCAGCTGGTGTGCTGTCTGGAAAGCCCAGCGCTTCACTGAAGAATTTTCTCTGTAGCCATCATAGTGTGTATATCCCTGTTGTAAAGTGAAGTTATACTTAGGGGTTAGCCGTCTGGAGATACCTACATTTTCCTGCAGAAAACCATACGATCCCAATGATATTCTGGCGTCTGTCGTATTATCGTCCTGTTTAGTGACAATCTGTATTACTCCTCCGGAGTTGGACATGCGAAAATGGAAGCATCGTCTGRCCTTTTGATTCACCCTTCGTACTTCCTGCAAGAAGTAGGGATCCAGTACATTGAGATAAGTATTTCCTCCAGCATCCGTCAAGGCATATCGTTGATATAAATTT
>NZ_JXAC01000063.1 GCF_000814685.1 Sphingobacterium sp. T2 | reverse complement strand
TTCGTTTTCTTCCGCAACTTCTACCTCCTTTTCCTCAAAGACAGAAGTAAGACTAGGTACCGCTAGCGATGCTTTGACATTGCCCCATCCTTTTCCAGAGGTATAGGCACGTTTAGGTTCAGCAAAAGTTGTCGGCTTGTCAGAATTATTACTTTTCGGAAGGGAGGTCTGTGAAGGTGAAGCTACCGGCTTTGGTACTCCCATAGAGGTTACAGACTTTGTCTCGGGAGCTGCTGAAACTGCAGATGTGGATTTAACTGCTACAGGTTCAGGGAGTTTTTTTTTTACATCAACTTGTGCCGTTGAAATGCCCTTTACGCCAAGCTTAATGGCGGTAGCAATATGACACATTTTCAACAGAGCAAGCTCTACCTGCAAACGTTGGTTGCGGCTCGACTTATAGGAAATTTCGCATTGATTTGCAATATTCAAAGCGGAAAGTAACAGTCCTGTACTTAGATTGGCGGACTGCTCAAAATATTTTTTCTTCACATTTTCGCTGACGTCCAATAGCTTCAAGGTCTTAGGTTCTTTGGTAACCAGCAAATTGCGAAGATGGTTGGAAAGGCCGGCAATGAAATGTCCTCCGTCAAAACCTTTATTAAGGATGTTATCAAAAATTAGCAAGGCTTCTGCTGCATCTTCCGCAGCTATAGCCTGCATCAACCTAAAATAATAATCGTAATCCAGAATATTCAGGTTATCTATGACAGCCTGATAGGTAAGGTTTCTGTTTGAGAAACTTACCAGCTGATCGAACATGGAAAGTGCGTCACGCAAGCCGCCATCCGCCTTTTGGGCAATGACATGTAAGGCATCTGCCTCGTAAGTCACCCCTTCCTTCTGCGCAATATTAGCCAGATGATTTGCCATATCTTCTACCTTGATTCTGTTGAAGTCAAAGATCTGACAACGTGAAAGAATGGTAGGCAGAATCTTATGTTTTTCTGTCGTCGCTAAGATGAAAATAGCATACGAAGGAGGTTCTTCCAAAGTTTTAAGGAAAGCATTGAACGCCGCTTGCGAAAGCATATGAACCTCATCGATGATATAGATCTTGTACTTTCCCGACTGAGGGGGAATACGAACCTGCTCGATAAGGTTACGGATATCGTCTACCGAATTGTTGGATGCGGCATCCAGCTCATGAATGCTGAAAGAAGCCCCTTGCTGGAAAGACTTACAGCTAGCGCATTCGCCGCAAGCTTCTACCGTATCGGAAATATGCTCGCAATTGATTGTTTTTGCCAAAATACGCGCACAGGTAGTCTTACCAACACCCCTAGGACCACAAAACAAAAAGGCCTGAGCCAGCTGGTTGTTATGGATAGCATTTTTGAGGGTGTTAGTAATATGCTGCTGTCCCACAACCGAATCAAAGGTTACAGGGCGGTATTTACGAGCAGAAACAATAAAATTATCCATTAATACAAAGATACTATTTTACCGACAATTCAAATTAAGAAAATGGAGAAAAAGAAAAGGTTCAACTTTTCGTTGAACCTAACCCACCTTTAAACAAAGAGCTATTATTTATCTTCCGTATGAACCATAAGCCAAAGTACCGACCCTATAATGGCTCCTATCGTAGGGGCTACCATAAACAACCACAGTTGTGATAAAGCCTTACCTCCGGCGAAGATTGCCGGCCCAAAACTTCTTGCGGGATTTACCGAGGTTCCCGTCACCGGAATGGCAACCAAGTGTATCAATACCAAAGTTAAACCTATAGCGAGTCCTGCCATAGTGCTGTTTCCTAGCTTTGACGTTGTCGCCAAAATGAACAAACAAAAAGATAGCTGTCAACAAGGCCTCTACAATCAATGCTGCAGCCATATCGTATTCATTTTGATAGCCTTTACCCCAGCCATTGGACCCATAAGCCCACTCTGTTGCCGTAAAACCCCCCATCTGACCTGCCAAAATCTGCGAAAGCACAAAAGCTGCTAGTGTAGCCCCCGCAAATTGTGCTATAATATAAACTATAGCGTCTTTGGCGGCTATACGTCGGGCGCACAGCATCCCCACAGTCACAGCAGGATTGATATGACAACCGCTGACACCTCCTATGGCATAGGCAAATACCACTACGGACAAGCCGAAGGCCAAAGAAATTCCCAACAAACCAAGACCGGAGGTTCCAGCCAAAGTGGTGCCTCCCGCAATCGCAGCTGCCCCACAGCCGAACAATACTAAACCGAAAGTACCTATCAGCTCTGCAATAAACTTGGATGAAGTTTTAATTTCCACAACTAAACAATTTCTTGAGATAAAAAATAATTCATTTAACTAAAATTACTTTTATTAAAAACAAAAAGACATTCTTTTATAAATAAAAGAAATCATTTTTATAGATATTTTACTACAACGTTAGAGGTCTATGGTCCACCTTTTAGTGCCTATAAAGCTAAGCGGGACGTCATGCTCTACGTCCAATCCTGTTCCCCAATTGGAAAGGACAGTATTTTCTAAGATACCTTTAGTGCCTATACCCAACTTAAGAGCACCTATATGAAGTGGATGTGAAAAGAGAATGAATCATTAATTAAACGAATAATTAAAAAAAAATTAAAAATGAAATGGATGCTAGCTTTTGCCTGATTGTTGTAATAATTTCAATAGAATTTCCTTTTATAACCGATAGTCTATACCTTTAATCTTCAATTTCAGTATGTATAAAGACTTATGATACGTTCGGAAAATCTCTCATTCAAATATGCCTCATCGGATGTGATAACCTTTCCTACCATCCGGATCTCCAGACATCAACATACGTTGCTGCTGGGAGAGTCAGGATGCGGCAAGACGACCTTATTACATCTATTAGGTGGTCTTTCCTTCCCGCATTCCGGAAAAGTATTTATCGAAGATCAAGACATTTACTTATGGAATGAAGAAAAAAGGGAATTTGTTCAGAGCTCAAAATATAGGTTTTATCTTTCAGGATGCACACCTGCTCAAAAACCTGACCGTAGCCGAAAATATTATACTGGCACAATATCTGGCGAAAGCTAAACAGGACAAACAGGCTGTCATGGCTGTATTGGATAAATTGCAGATGCAAGAAAAAGCTGACGCCTATCCTCATGAGCTAAGTCGTGGCCAGCTTCAGCGCGCTGCCATAGCACGTGCCGTCATCAACAATCCAAAAATCCTCATTGCCGACGAACCTACGGCGGCACTGGATGACACCAACACCAAATATGTCATGGACTTACTTTTCGATACAGCCGAAAAGTTTGATGTGACCTTGCTTATCGCCACACACGACACAAGGATAAAACCGTATTTCCAAAACACATATCAGCTATAAGGAGAACGCAAAATCATGAACACATTATATCTTGTTTGGAAAAACATTACACAACAGATTGGATCCACATTGCTGAGTATACTTCTGACAGCGTTTGGCGTGTCTATACTCATAGTCATCTATTTCAGTGCCGCAACGTTCGAAAAACAGCTGGAAAACAACACAAAGAATATAGACCTAGTTGTTGGAGCTAAAGGTAGCCCCATGCAACTTATCCTTAGTTCGCTGTATCACGTAGACAATCCTACCGGCAACATCCCTCTCGCGGAAGCCGCTAAGATAGTAGACAATCCTCTCGTACAGTTGGCACGTACCCATCTCCTTAGGAGAACAACTATAAGCCACCGGTATCATAGGACGGACGCTACGTTCTTAGATACWATATGCTGTAAAATAAAGCCAGGGACGTCTTGTAGGAAAAA
>NZ_JXAC01000062.1 GCF_000814685.1 Sphingobacterium sp. T2 | reverse complement strand
TCGGTGATGCTATTGGATAAGCTGGAAGAAAGATTGAAACGATCCGGCATTATATTGCGTCAGATTGATTTAAAGAATTTTACCCAAGAGGCGGATAAAATTAAAAAGGTATATAATAAGGCGTGGGATAAAAACTTGGGGTTCGTTCCTATGTCGGATGAGGAGTTTGCCTATGTGGCTAAAGACCTCAAAATGGTTGTAGACCCTAAATATTGTATCCTTGCTGAAAAAGAAAACGAAATCGTAGGCTTTGCGGTGGGCATCCCTAATATCAACGAGGTGCTGATCAAAATCAAGCGTGGTAGATTATTCCCGTTTGGCATATTTAAATTACTTTTTGGTCGCAAGAAAATCAAAACACTTCGAGTGATGATGTTGGGTGTGTTGGAAGACTACCGTAAGATGGGTATAGAAGCGTGCTTGTACGGTAGGATTATCAAAAACGCACAAGCAAGTGGCATCCAAAGTGCAGAATGTTCGTGGATGTTGGACCACAACTATATGATGAACCATGCCATTGAGCAGATAAATGGGGAATTGTATAAGAAATACCGCATTTATGAAAAACAAATATGAAAAAGCTTTTTTTGACTGGTGCGAGTGGATTTGTAGGGTCTCATATAGTCGAAGCAGCAAAATCTAAAGGATGGATAGTTCATGCAGCTATACGCAAGTCCAGTAAGACGGACGATATAGCGCCATTCGTGGATGAATTTCTTTATCCGGATTTTGAGAATATTGAAGATCTTAAGGCTATATTTAGAAGCGGAAGGTACGATTATATCGTTCATGCTGCGGCACTGACTAAGTCCAAGTCGGAAGAAGCGATGAGAAAGGTGAATGTGGGTTATACCGACAACCTTATGGAGGCTGCATTCGACAGTGAAATAGGGGTGTCACGATTTGTGTATGTAAGCAGCTTGGCAGCCATAGGGCCCATAGGCTATAACGATAACGTGGATATCACGGAAGAACATCCGTACCGACCATTGACCATGTACGGACGAAGCAAGCGTGATTCCGAAATGAACATAAAACAGAAATATGCGGATATGCCTATTACGGTGCTCCGTCCTACAGCTGTATACGGCCCGCGAGAAAGGGATTTGTTCATACTCTTTGAAACCTTAAATAAAGGATTAGATCCATACATAGGAAGAAATCCACAAAAACTAAGCTTCGTCTACGTAAAAGACCTGGTGGATGTCATCCTCCGTGCGTGCGAGATTCCGCAAGGCTCACTGGACTTTTATAACATCTCTGACGGCAATGTATACTCGAAGTATGCTATGGCCGACATTTTTAGAGATACTTTTCATAAGAAGCCTTTCCGTGTACACGTCCCCTACCGTTTAGTTTCTTTTGTGGCTCGACTCTCCAACTATCTGTACAAAAATTCTTCGAAAACACCGGTAATCTATCCGGAGCGTTTAGGAGAACTTACGGCAGAGAATTGGAGCTGTAATATTACTAAAGCAAAAGAAAAGTTGGGCTTCGTTCCCAAATATGATTTAAGAAAAGGTTTGACAGAGGCCTTATTGTGGTATAAAGACCATAATTGGCTGTAAATATATAGTGATGAGTGAAAGTAAAATTGACAAGAAGTTATTCCAAGACAGAAAAAGAACTAACATTCTTAGTAATCCGGAACAACGACTAATTACATTTTTTCTACCTAGAATTCCGAGTTGGATTTCTTCTGATGGTCTTACGGCAATAGGATTTTTTGGTTCTTTAATGATTATGTGCAGCTTCTTGCTGGCCGAATATGTGAACCGCTATTTGTTGTTGCTTGCTATCGTAGGCTTTTTCGTACAGTGGTTTGGCGACTCTTTGGATGGAAGACTGGCTTTCTACAGAAACAAATCGCGTAAGTGGTATGGATTTGCTTTGGATATTGTGATGGACTGGGTGAGTACGGTGATGATAGGATTGGGGTATGTGTTTTATGCTGCTGAAGATTTTAAATATTCAGGCTTTGCTTTGGTGGCTTTGTATGGGTGGGCTATGATTATTTCCCAGTTGCGGTATAAGATTACCGACAAATATACGATAGATGCCGGCTTGTTGGGGCCGACGGAAATTCGTGTCATCATTTGTTTGGTGTTATTGCTGGAAGTTTTTGTGCCCTTCTCTATCAACTACTGCGTAATCGTGATCTGTGTTATTCTCTTCTTTATCAATATTGCCGATACCAAAAAATTGCTGGATATGGGAGATGCGCGCGATAAGGCAGAGAAATTAGCAAAAGGGGAAAAGAAATAGCATTGTCGATGTCGAATAAGATTGCAGAATTCTTAAGAGCGCAACTGTCCGCCTTTATAGGAGGGATGACAGATTTGGGTATTTATACATTCTGTTATAAGATTCTGCATTTGTCGGCCCCCTTATCCAATGTTGTGAGTGGCTCATTGGGCGCCATAGTGAATTTTTTGATCAATCGATATTGGTCGTTTAATAGTACAGAGACATCTGTAGGTTGTCAGCTTTGGAAATTTGTAATTGTAGTATTAGGAAGTATAATGCTAAAATCGCTGGGGATCCACTATTTTGTGGATGTATGGGGATGGCATTTTCTATTTTCAAAGCTCCTAGTGGAGTTGATAGTATCGCTAGGATTCAACTTCACCTTACAGAAATTTTGGGTTTTTAAGAAGTGAAAACCTTTTTCTTTTGACCCTGCTCAAAAAAATATCTTACGCATTATCAGCGTATTATTGTTTAAAGGTTAAAAATTAAGGTTAAAAATGTTTGGAAGTAAATGGTTTTAAACTCTCTATTCTTTGCACCACTCCGCGAGGGAGAGAAGTTCTACGGAACGTTTGAAAAGAGGGTAGAAGAGGGTAAGGAAAAAGATAGTTTATCKTTTTTGTTGCCGATAAAAGAAGAAGTAAAAACT
>NZ_JXAC01000061.1 GCF_000814685.1 Sphingobacterium sp. T2 | reverse complement strand
TAGTCGCCACCGCCATAATAGGGTTTGAATTCAAAATAGAAGGTAGGCACCTTCTCAATTAGGATAACACACCATAAAACTTTTTAGACCAATGACGCTCTACCACCGTATTAATAGGAATACGTGGTAGCTCTTGTGCCTTAACTAAAGGAGCGGAAAGAAACAAAAATATTAAAGCAATGAATATATAGTTTACCTTTTTCATCTATCAGAAACTGTTTGTAGTTAAAAATACAAATTTTGTCATGTTTTACACGTCAAATCCATGTATGATAAGGGTATTTAACATTTTTTATAACAGTGGAGCTAAAAGTCTGCACAAGGAATCTAGCGCTCTTTTCCATGCGGGGCGGCTTTTCCAGGTCTTCAAGGTCATCAATTCTGCGTGCTGCTTATCCAATTCAAACTGCCGGGAGGCCTGTTTCGCAAAATCGGGATCTGAGATGACGGCAGCAATTTCATAGTTGATGTAAAAGCTTCTTATATCTAAGTTTACCGTCCCTACAAAAGCTAACTTGTCGTCAAAAACAGCGGTCTTGGCATGTAGAAAGCCCTTATTATAAAGATATACTTTCACGCCTCTCTCCAATAAGGGTTTCAAGAAAGAATAGGATGCATGATGTACCAGATACGAATCCGAATGCTTAGGGACCATAAGCTCCACCTGAACCCCGGAAGAAGCCGCAATGATCAAAGCTCTCTCCAACTCCTCACTCGGAATATAATATGGCGTACAGAGCTGTATCTTGCTGTTAGCTTCTCCGATGGCGATAAGTAAAGCTTCCATATTGTAAGGACCAAGTGAGGCCGGATCGCTGGACACAAAACCTACCCCTGCCGTCCCCTTCGTTTCCAGTCCTTTAAGATGCAGATATCCTTCTTCCAGGTTGAAGGATTCACCATCCGTCTGGTTCCATGAGTTCCAAAAGGAAATCTGCAGCAGATTTATGGCTAGTCCACGCACACGCACAGATGTATCCCGCCAATAGTTCTTCTTTTCCGCTGAATTAATATAGCGATCGGAAATATTGATTCCTCCAACATAGCCTATCATGCCGTCGATGACACATATCTTACGATGATTACGATAATTGGAATTAGCCAACGAGGTGAAAGTCACTGGCAGAAAGGCATGAAACTCAATCTTGGAATCTTTCTGCTTACACATATATTTCACCAAATCCGGAGAGCCGAAGCTGTCGACAATCAGGCGTACCTTCACTCCTTCCTCAGCCTTACGATTCAACAAATTCAAGACCTGACGCCCTATGGTGCCCAGCTCGAAGATATAATACTCCATATGAATGGAATGGCGCGCCGCAGCCAAATCCTCCAGCAGGTATTTAAACTTCTCTTCTCCGTTGATAAGCAGCTGTACCTCATTGTCCAAGGTGGGTGAAGAAAGCCTTTCCGTCTTCATCAGACGAAAAACTTTAGAAAGACCTCCTATCTCCTCGTGGATATCCTGGATGAAGGATTCCATCAAAGGATCGAGCTCCTTCCACTTCTTCTCCAGACGCAAGGCAAGCTTCTTATTTATACGCTTGATCTTTTTAACTTTGACAAATTTCTGGCCGAAGAAATAATAAAGAATAAGACCTAGGATTGGCAAGAAGATGATAACCAGTATCCACGCAACGGTTTTGGTAGGATTTCGATTTTCGATAAGAATAGCACTGATAACACCTACATACAAAACTAATAAAGGTACCCAATACCACTGCAGAATGAAATCAACAATAGGTTTTATCTCTTCAAGATGCATTGTCGCCACTATTCAGTTTTATAATTATTGCTTAAATATACAATAATATCGCGACGATGAGGAAATGATTAAAATAAGGTGTTTATTTTAAATTACACAACTTAAAAGTCCTGCCTTTGAGACAGGACTTCGTATTATCTTCCTTTTGGTCTGTGGGAGATAAAATGCGATTTGAGCTTATCCAAGCCAATATCTTCTTCTTCCTTGTCTATTTCGAAGAGCCATACTTTATCGTTGAGCATATCCACACGCTCTTTGGAGAGGATGAGGTCCATCGGTTTCACACGAAACTCCTTACTGATAGGCTGGGTCTGAGTCTGTTGCATACGCGTATGCCGTATTATCTGAAGATGAAAGGTAGGCCACTTTCCTACTGCAGAAAAGTTAGCAGTATAGAACTGGGCATAATCGTGCTTAGGTACCGAATTGGCAAAAATTCCTGTAGTCTTTGTTCCCGACATCTCCGAAACACTGACCAACAGCTCATAAGAAGTTTCGTTGATGATAAAAAATTTTGCCAGCCCATCTTTCTGTTCACCCGCCACACCGACGAAAATACCTTTATCCACAAATGGCATATTGGCCCTTGCAGGCACCTCATCAAGTTCGTCTTCTATCGTACGCATATTGCCATGCACCAACGTCACTTTACTCCGCAACACCGGAATTTCAAATCCCGTATCATCCGTCACTCCGATTATATCGTTGTCCTGAAAGGATGTAATATATCCTTCAATAGGTTCATCCACAAAACGGACTAAATCTCCAATCTTCAGATTCATCTTATTTATTAATTTGTCCTATAATATCTACTAATTTATCAACATCTGACCGATCGTTGTATATATGCAACCCGATCCTTATTCCTGTGCCTCGCGGAAAACACTTCACCCCACTTTCCAGCAGCTGCCCATAACATTCTGGATTGATTTGTATATTAATCAAAGCAGACCGACCCTTGCGTTTCTCTATTGCAGGCAGAAGCCACTTCCGCTCTTCAAACTTCTCATACGCATAGTTTGTAAGTTCGGTCAAATATTGTTGAATATTCTCCAATCCAAGTTCTTTCAAAAAGTGTACTGACTGTCCTAACGTACCATGACTCAAAGTATCTTGATGCCCCGGCTCGAAAAAGGTGTCCAAAATACTCTTCTTGGCCCACATGGATTCAGTAGGTCTTGGTCCCTCCTGCGCCTGCGCATACAATAAAGCTTTAACCCGATCGGAAACCATCATATAACCGTTGCCAAAACCTGCCATCATCCACTTATAGCCTGACCCTCCGACCACGTCAAAACCCGACTCTACGAAGCGGAATGGTTCCGTTCCTAAATACTGCGTTGCATCTCCAATAATAATAAGGGAAGGATTATCTGCCTTAAGCTGACGGATAAAAGGCAGCTCTACCTTCATACCGCTAATATATTGCACTATACTTAGTAGTAACACATCTACCTTTTCCTTGCGGACAACTTCAGCAATCCTCTCCTCAAGACACTCGTCCACCGGAACTTTTACATGGTCCAACCCTCGGCTGATTACAGGATAGTTTAAAGAAGGGTAATCGTCTTCCAGCAAAGCATACCGTAAACCTTTAGAAAGTCCGTTCAACAACGTATGCAGACCAAAAGAAAAGTTGGGCAACAAAAACAAATTGCCAACAGGACAATGGAACAAATCTCCAAATACCGCTTTAATATCTGCAATAAAAGCCCCCTGCTGATCCCGTAAATCGCCACGCACATCGAAAAAGGCAGATTCCCACTCTCTTCGCCATGAATAATGTTTGCGAGGCATAAGCCCATTGCTAGGCGTATTCACATAAAGGATATTTTCAGGAATATCGAAATAACTTTTGTAATCCATTGGGGATGTATTCTTGTTTGCTAAGCAAATTATAAAACACAGTGGAATATATCAATTTAGCTCCCATGGAAGCCAGATGAGCAGAATAAATCTGACAGTCTATAAGTTCTAGGTCGAAACTACGGCACAAATATATGAGTGCTGCCTTCGAAGCATTGGACACTCGGGAAAACATACTCTCCCCACAGAAGACCTTACCCACCAACACTCCGTATAATCCTCCTACCAGCTCTCCTTGCTGCCATACCTCTACACTATGAGCATACCCTTCCCGATGAAGTTCAATATATGCTTCTTGCATTTCATCTACTATCCAAGTGCCTTCTTGATCTTTACGTTCTATGTTCGCACAGTGACGAATGACCTGCTCGAAAGCTTTATTATAAGAAATGTCAAAAAGGTTTTGTTCTAAGATCTTGCACATGGATTTGCTCACCTTCACCTCCTGTGGATGCAGCACAAACCTGTCATGGGGAGCATACCAAAGTATGGGAGTCTCTTCAGAATACCAAGGGAAGATTCCCAAAGCATAGGCCTGCAGTAAACGCTCTATCCGTAAGTCTCCTCCTACAGCTAACAAGCCGTCCTCCTCCGCCAACCGCGGATCAGGAAATAATATGCTGTCTTCTTCCAACCTAAATATCATGACTAAAAAAGCCAGAATATTTATTCTGGCTGGTTATTGTTAGTGTCTTTATTGATCTCCGCAAACAACTTTTCAATATGCTCTACATATTCATTCGTATCATCAAGGAAAAACTCCAATTCCGGCACTATCCGAACCTGATGCTTTATCCTGTTGCCCAATTTATATCGGATCTCGCTGGCCTTAGCTTAATCAATTCTATATCTTCTCGTGCGGTTTTCGTGTTCAGAAAACTCAAATATATCCTAGCAATGGATAAATCCGGAGTAACACGAACCTTAGTCACCGTGATGAAAGCACCGGGAGCCCATGCATTACCCTCACGCTGAAATAAGTCCGCTAAATCCTGCTGTATCACGCCGGCAAATCGTTGTTGTCTCTTACTCTCCGTTCCCATAATTTTATTTTTTAGAGGTCAGACTCCATGTCTTACCACAAAGATACACATTTATTGTATTCTTTTCTGTGCCTATAAAAAAAGACTTGCCTCGGGGCTCGAGGCAAGTCTCTTAATTAGTCTAAAATAGTTTTATAATTGGATAGTAGAATATCTTTTTGAAGTTTTTAGACTTTACGGTCTATCATACTTTAGTGGTTTATCCTTTTGGTTATCCTTCTTGTGAGTAAACACTCACAAAGTTTCATTCTTCAATCTCCCTTTGTGCTACAAACATAATGAGTTAAAATGGATTACAAAAGAAAAAAATAAAAAAAAGTAAGCGCTCACTTTTTATGAACTCTCGTCCGGAAGTTCGATAATCTTACCTTTACCAAATTCGTTGGAATAAACTTTAATTAATACCCCTACTGAAGATAGAATCAATGGTCCGAAAATCAGCCCTAACATACCGAACATATTTAAGCCCAGCAGAACCCCGAAAACCGTAATTAGCGGTGGTACGTCACCCAAGGTCTTGAGAATCGTGAAGCGTAAAATGTTGTCAATTCCCCCTACTAGAATAAAGCAATAAATCAACAAGCCAATACCGTTGGCCGTCTGTCCGGCCGCTAATACTGTAATACATACGGGCACATAGATTGTCATTGTCCCCAATAAAGGCACTATAGAGGATATGCCGGTCAAAATTCCCAACAAGATAAAATTCTCAACACCGAACACCCAATACCCCAACATAGCTACCAAACCCTGACATAAACCCAAAATTGGAATACCTATGGCATTGGACTTCACCATCATTTCTACTTCACGCCATATCTCAATTTTACTTTTTTGAGAAAAAGGAATCGCTCTGCGAATATAATCTTCCATATTACGGCCATGCACCTGCATGAAGTAAAGAACAAACAACGTCACCAAAATATTAACAGCCACCTCTGCCACAGAATTTAACACACTTGGAATATATTTGGTGAGGCGCTGCAGAAAATTCATCAATGCTTCATCAGACATATCAATGTCTTTCAGCAAAGGCTTGTCCGACATATACGCTTTTACATTATTAAATTGCCTCACGATTTCTTGCGGATTGTTCAACACTTCCACAATCTGCCGTATCAGATACTCACCTATAGCCCATATGGGAGCAACAATGAAGACGATGGAAACAAAAATATAAAGTATACTTGCCAACGATTTATTCCATCGATACTTTTCCGTCAGCGTGAAATAGGAATTACGAAACAAAATATAAAGGGTTATAGCACCAAGAAAACCAGGTAAATAATACAGCAGGTTCTTAAAAATTAAGATACAAATCAATAGAATGATTAAAATCAGCATAATCTGATTAATCGGCGTATTATTTATCTGCTTTTGCTTCATAAAAATCAATGTATTTGTTTTAACTTCCTGACACTCAAAACCATCAATATAGCACTAATGAGCAATACAGCCCATCCCCACTTTAGTTGAATGGTCTTGGCCAACAATCCATCAACCAATTTCATACCGAAATAGTTGTTGATCTTAAAATATACAGCCACCAGACCTAACAGACACCATATTAGAAAACACCAACTCAACATTTGAAAAAGCTTGATATTGCGTAGCATGAATACTAATACCGTTACTCCCAAAAGTATCAGCGAAATAAAGAATAGACTGGTATCCGTCTGATATAAAGTCCAATTTCCCTTTATCGGAACCTTCAGAAAAGGGAACAAGAAAACCGACATAAGAGCTCCTGCCATCCCAGCAATCGCCACCTTCTTATTCAGAATATACATAGAATAAAGGTAATTTCCTGTCCTATAAACTGCAAAATTTTTTGCTTTTATTTTATAAGAATTTATCTATTTTTGCCAGCCGAAAGCCAAAAGCATTGATTGAAATACTGACTAATGTCATATTATAGATTTTGACTATATGACACGTGTCATATTTTGATTTTCAATCAAACATAACCAACTAATAACCAATAATTTAAATAAAACAAACAAAGCTATTTAGAGTCTTTCTAAATTTGCCTGTTTGACAGATTTTTGACAGAAGAACCAAGCTTTTAGGCTACATTTGCAACAGTTATTTGAGCTAGAAAGTTACAGCGTTGAAGAATTTAAAAGTTATAGCGTTTACCCATAAGCACGTTGACCTAAAAGATTTAGGCAATTTGGTCATCTGCAATGAAGAGCTGGACTCCAGATTAATCAATCTGAAAAATTCGTTAGATATTCCTGAAATCTTCTATATAGCGACGTGCAACCGTGTAGAGTTTGTCTTTTACGGTCCACATGAGCTTACAGATGACTTCATCGCCGATTTTATGCACAAGATGAATTTCTGTGTTCCCGCAGACAAACTTCAGTGCTATTTAGGTCAGGTAACCAAATATGCAGGTTTAGACGCTTTACATCACCTCTTCCGCATGTCTTGTTCTTTAGAGAGTCTTGTGGTAGGTGAAAAAGAAATTCTAGCTCAGGTACGTCGCGCCTACGAGAAATGCCGTGAAGCCGGATTTACAGGAGACTTCCTTCGCCTGATGATGGATAGACTGGTAAAAACCGCTAAAGAAGTTTATACCTACACCAACATTTCCCGCAACCCTATTTCTGTAGTGTCCCTAGCCTACCGTAAGCTTAAAGAAATTAAGCTGTCAGAAAACCCTCGCATCTTGGTTATAGGCTCTGGAGAAACAAACCAAAATTTCGCCAAATATTTAAAAAAGCATAAGCATTCCAATTTCGTCGTATTTAACCGTACTCTGGCCAATGCGCAAAAGCTTGCTGAAGAGTTGAGTTGCGAAGCCTTTCCGTTGAGCGAGCTAAGCAACTACAAAAAAGGATTCGACGTCATGATCACCTGTACAGGTGCCGCACACGCCATCATCGACAACAAGCTTTATCAAAGCCTCCTAAATGGAGAAACCGACAAGAAAGTCATTGTCGACCTAGCTATCCCTAACGATATCGACGCCGATGTGCTGGCAAACAACCCTGTGCATTATATAGAGGTAAGCGGTCTTCAGGCTATCGCCGAACGCAACATTCAGGAACGTTACAACGAACTGGAACACGCAGAAGCTATCATCCAAGAAAATATTAAAGAATTCCTTCCTATCGTCAAGCAGCGCCGCGTAGAAGTAGCCATGCGGGAAGTGCCTGACAAAATCAAGGAAATCCGACAAACAGCAATGAATGAAGTTTTTGCGCAAGACCTCAACAAACTAGACCCTCAAGCAAGAGAAGTTCTTGAAAAAGTCATCAACTACATGGAAAAAAAATATATTAAAGTTCCTATGGTGATGGCCAAAGAAATCCTTGTCAAAAACTTGGAGCTAGAAAAAAACTAGTCCATCCTATTCTTGCTACAAAAGTACTTTATTCTGACACTAAAGAGCCGGAAAGTTGTTCATTTTGGCTAAATTTGTAACGTTTATTCATAACGTAATTTAGTCTCAGTGAAACAGAAAATTAATCATCGGAACCAGAGGAAGTCAGCTTGCACTATGGCAGGCCAACTTCATTAAAGATAGATTAGCCGAAATCGGCATAGAAGCCGAACTTAAAATTATCAAGACACAAGGCGATATCATACAACACCTACGTTTAGATAAATTGGAAGGAAAAGGCTTTTTCACCAAAGAGCTGGAAGAAGAGTTGCTTTCCGGACAGATCGACCTTGCTGTTCACTCACACAAAGATTTACCTACCATCAATCCTCCGGGACTTATCATCGCCGCCGTGTCAGAGCGTGAAGATCCATCGGAGATCATCATCATCCACAAAGACTGTGTCGACGTGACTAAACGTCTTTCGCTGAAACACAATGCCACCGTAGGCACTTCATCCAACCGACGCAAAGCGCAGCTGCTTTCCGTACGCCCGGACTTAGAATTTGAAGACCTGCGCGGAAACCTGCAGACACGTATCCAAAAGCTGCGCGACGAACAATACGACGCCATAGTCCTTGCCAAAGCTGGAATTACGCGTATTGAGATGGACCTCTCCGACTTCCATATCGAAGAGATAGCACCTGTAGAGATTATCCCTGCTCCTGCTCAAGGTGTGTTGGCCGTACAAATACGTGAAACGGACAAAGAACTTTACAACATCTTACAACAAATCAACGATGAAGAGGTGGCAAAAACTATTTCCGTGGAGCGTAAGGTATTGAACATGTTTGACGCCGGCTGCCACGCCCCTCTAGGTTGCTACTGTCGCAAAAGAAACGGAAAATACGAAGCATGGGCCTCCATAGCAGAAACTAGCGACGACTTTCCTGACCGCGTATACGTACAGTCCGACACTCCAGAAGGTATGGCCGAAAAGATATTTGAAAAATATCGTAAAGACCGTAAACTTCCTTCTTCTGTATTCATCTCTAGAGAACTGGACGACAACTCCTATCTAAGCAGATTCCTTAAAAAACACAATATAACAGATAGATGCACGTTCGCTGATCAAGATTTTCCCAACCATCAACACGTTGGATTCTTTTATCCTGAAACGTGCAGACTGGATTTTCTTTAACAGCAAAAATGCAATAGAACATTTCTTCAAGCTTAATCCATTGATTCTGAAGAAAACAAAAATAGGAGTACTCGGAAGAGGCTCGGAATCCACACTCCGCAAATTCGGTAGAGTGGCAGACTTCTCAGGAGATGACCTAGGAATAAGCACCGAAGAGATAGCCAAAGAATTTGCTAAAACCGTAGACGGTCAGACTGTACTTATTCCGAGAGCCAAAGGCTCTTTGATGACCATACAGAAAGCCCTTACTCCGGAAACAAAAGTTATCGACATGCCTATCTATGAAACTGTGTTGGAAGAAAATGTCGATAAGACTAATGCCGAAGTATTAATATTTACCAGCCCTAGCAACGTACAAGCTTACTTCGCCAACAATTTGGCAGAGCCAGGACAACAGATTATCTGTATCGGGACCTCCACAGCCAAAGTGATAGAAGAGATGGGACTAAAATACACTTTACCTTTCTCTCCAGACGAAATGGGACTGGCAGAAGCTATTTTTGGATTAGAGTATAAATAATAAACATTAGCCATTTCTCGACGAAATGACTTTAACATAATATCAAACAAAATGTTAAAACGTCCTAGAAGAAACCGAAAATCCGCTGTCATTCGTGACATGGTTCAAGAGACGCATTTGTCGCCTTCTAATCTAATTTTTCCTTTGTTCATCATCGAAGGAAATAACGTAAAGGAAGAGGTAAAATCTATGCCTGGCATTTATCGCTATTCCATCGACAACCTGCTGAGAGAGGTGGAAAGTTGTATGAAGTTAGGGCTGAAAGCATTCGACCTATTCCCTGCCGTAGAGGAATCGCTGAAAGATAAATACGCCACAGAAAGTTACCGCGAAGGAACACTGTACCTACGCGCCATCGAGGCGGTAAAGAAAAATTTTCCGGAAGCATGCGTCATCACCGACGTAGCATGGACCCTTATAGCTCGGACGGCCATGACGGCATCGTCGAAAATGGAGAAATCTTAAACGACGAAACTCTGGAAGTCTTGGGCAAAATGGCATTGGCCCATGCCAAAGCAGGGGCCGACATCATCGCCCCTTCGGATATGATGGACGGCCGTATAGGTTATCTACGTAACCTATTGGACGAAAACGGCTTTACTAACGTTTCACTCATGTCGTACACCGCAAAATATGCATCTGCCTTCTATGGCCCTTTCCGCGATGCACTAGGCTCCGCCCCGAAAAAAGGGGAATAAAAAAACCTAATCAGATGAATCCCGCAAACAGTAGAGAGGCTCTTATCGAAGCACAGCTGGATACCGAAGAAGGAGCTGACTTCCTAATGGTAAAACCGGGACTTCCTTATTTGGATGTGATTAAATTGTTGCACGACAATTTTGAATTGCCTATCGCAGCATACAACGTTTCGGGCGAATATGCGATGTTGAAAGCAGCTATCGCTAACGGATGGTTGTCAGAAGCCGCCATTATGGAAACTTTACTAAGCTTCAAACGTGCCGGTGCTACTTCTATCCTTACCTACCACGCAAAAGAAGTTTTAGAAAAAGGCTGGCTGAAATAGTTTTAATCTAATTATAAAATACCAGCGCCCTATCAAAAAATAGGCGCTGGTGCTTTATACTCTTCTTTTATCGTCATCTTTCTTAAAAGATTAAATACTCATTACCTCTAGAAAACAAGAGTTTGCCGACAATATATTTAAATCCTAAACGATTGATTTTATTTTGATAATAATATTGTGCAATCTATTCAGTACCCCTATCAAAACAATATTGACAGAATAATGAGGTGTAAATTAAGATTTATTGAATAACTTCGCATCATATTATACGTAACAATGAAAGCACAAGATATATCAAGAGAAAAGTCGGCTGAACTTTTCGAAAAGGCAAAAAAGTATTTTCCGGGGGGAGTGAATTCTCCTGTCAGAGCTTTTAAATCCGTTTATGGCACTCCTTTGTTTATTGAAAAAGGAGACAAAGCCCATTTGTGGGATGCCGACGGCAATGAATTTATAGACTTTTGCTGTTCTTGGGGTCCTCTTATCCTAGGTCATAACCACCCTGCCATCCGTGAGGCTGTACAAGCACAGCTCGGCAAGGGACTCAGCTTCGGCGCCCCTACCCTCTTGGAAAACGAGTTAGCAGAACTTATCCTTTCCAACAATAAATATATTGAGAAAATACGTTTTGTAAGCTCCGGAACGGAAGCCGTAATGTCGGCTATCCGCCTTGCTAGAGGATATACCAAACGTGATAAGATTGTAAAATTCGAAGGCTGTTACCACGGACACTCGGACTCCTTATTAGTAAAAGCAGGCTCGGGATTGGTAACTTTCGGAGAAACCTCATCTGCCGGGGTCCCTAAAGCCTTCGCCGATGAAACCATCGTCATCAGTCTTAACGACAAAAAAGCTTTAGAGCAAGTATTTGTGGACTTCAAAGACCAGATCGCAGCTGTCATCATTGAAGGTGTTCCTGCCAACAACGGCTTGCTCATTCAGGATAAAGAATATATCCATTTCTTAAGAGAAATAACAAAAGCCCATGGCACACTGTTGATTTTCGACGAAGTCATCACAGGATTCAGACTAGGCTTCGAAGGGGCAGCAAAATACTACGATATACAGCCGGACATCATCACCTACGGAAAAATCATCGGAGGCGGCATGCCGGTAGGTGCTTACGGTGCTTCAGCTGAGATTATGTGTAACATCTCTCCCGACGGAGCTGTCTACCAAGCTGGTACACTCTCTGGCAACCCCGTGGCCATGGCTGCCGGTATCGCTGCTTTACAGGTCCTAGCACAACCCGGCTTCTACGAAAAGTTAGAGAAAACCACACAACAGTTCGTAGAAGAAATACGCAGCTTCGTGACAGAAAAAAATTATGAGGTAAAAATTTTCACTGTAGGATCTATCTTCTGGTTTGCCTTCACCGCACAGGAGAAAATCCAATCTGCCGAGCAGATCGACCCAGCCTCCATGGAAAAATACAAAGTCATGCATCGCGAACTGCTAAACAGAGGAATTTACTTCGGACCTTCAGGCTATGAGGTTGGCTTCATCTCAGCAGCACATACCGAAGAAGATCTTAACAAGGCTGTTACAGCTATTAAAGAGGCATTGATGGTAGTATTTGAGGGATAAAAAAATTATTCTTCATATGTGGCAATATTTTTGTTCTATCGTTTTAAACTATAATACAACTTTATTGTCATACAGATAAATGCTATCTAACTAAAACAATTTTATATGAAAAAAATATTATTAGCCATAGCCATAGCAAGTGCTTCTTTGGTAACATTCAACTCGTGTACGAAAGAATATATTACCAACTATCTTCCGGGAGTTAGTTACGTATATACGATTAAATCTAATCAATGGTCGCAAAGCGAACCCCGCGTATTCAAGTACGAACAAAATATGCCAGATTTGGATGCCCGCTATTTTGAAGATGGTCACGTATCGGTGGCTATATCGTATGACAGTGACCCTAACACCTACGAACTGCTGCCGGCAACCATCGGAAACTATATCTTCACGGCAAACTATTCTATAGGAAAAGTAAGAATTTTTGCGGAATACAGAGGCACTGGAACTCCGGTTCCTCCGACAGATATGATTACCAAAATCGTATTGACGGACGCTGAAATTGGAAATTAACGTAAGGAGGCTAGGCCTCCTTTTTTTGTTCCCTCACTTCCTTTAGCAAGCAAAGTTCATTCTTCTAGAACATTTTGCCCGATTATTCGTTTTATCATTATCGAATAAGTATCTTTAAAAATATCTACATCCAAACCTAATGAGTGAGGCAGCAAAAATTCTTAACTGCGAAAGAAGAACCTATACATCTGTGCGGAAAAATTCAGGAACTTTGGCTATCTTTTGGTTTTCAACTTTGATAGGCAAATGTATCGCCATTAGTGAAAATTGCCGCAGATGGTTACCGTTGGACCTTCCTGCGGCCATGCAGCTCAAAATACATGACTTCCTAGGATTTATCTATCAGGAGACGGGCGTAAAAATCGAAAGCCTCGACCTATCTCACATAAGCCGTTCTCCTCTAACCTTCAAAACGCATCTCCATGGAGAATGCTTTCAGCTTACCATTTACATTCACAACGATCTATTATTCTTGGAGTTCGAAAAGAACGAAAGTATAGTCATAGAGTTAAGCCAGTTGAATGAATTTCAACGCAACTTTGATTTCAGCGACAACATATGGCAGACGCTGTGTGAAAACATATATAGGATTATAGGATTTGACCGCATCATGGTATATCAGTTTCTGGAAGACAGCAGCGGCATTGTCATCGCTGAAAAGAAAACCATCCAAGAGGAATCTTTGCTTGGCTATCGTTATCCAGAATTTGACATTCCGCAGCAGGCTAGAAAGCTCTACCTGAAGAATCTTGCCCGCCAAACACCGGATATCCATGCCGATACTGTCCCACTCTTTGGGGCTGAGCCTACACAGATAGACTTATCCAAATCACAAATACGGGCACTCTCCCCAATCCATCTGCAATATCTCCACAATTTTGGGGTACGTGCCAGCGCCAGTTTTTCCATAGTCATAGATGATAAGCTTTGGGGCTTGGTGGCCTGCCAGAACATTACACCAAAATTTATTCCATACGACAGAAAGAGCTTATGTCTTTTTGTAACACATTATGCCGCCACCAAATATTTGGTGGAACAGCAACGAATAAAAATAGAAGACGATCAAAAGATTAAGGAAATTGAGCTCGAACTTAAAGAAAGGTTGGTCTTTAACAGCTCCATAGAGAAGACGTTGAAAGAATTTGCCAAGCCGTTTATGCAGGCAATCCCCTCTTCAGGTTTAATTATCCGTTCACCGGATTTTGTCACTCGTTATGGTGAGACTCCCAGCGACTACCTGTTGGAAGAAATTCATGCAGAAATCAACAGCAGGATTGGTGATGAAAACATCTTTACCTCACATGCTTTCTCCTTACCCAATAACAAAAAAACAGACAACAGCAACTGGACAGGTGTCGCCAGAATAAGTTTTGATAAGGAGCACGATTACGCTATATATTGGTTTAGAAAAGAAATCCTTACGGAAGAGAAATGGGCGGGAATACCGGAAAAACATCCCATCTTTTCCGAAGAAAAAAATGCCTACATCTATTCGCCACGCACCTCCTTTCAGCTATGGAAAAAACAAGGTAAAAGGCCAATCCGAAAGATGGAGTACGTTTGACATTAACTTTTTGACAAGAATCCATAAGTTGATCCAAGATTCTTTGCTTCGCAAGATGAACGAAGTAAAAAGACTCAACGAACGGTTAATAGAAGCCAATAACAAGTTGGAAACCTACACCCATCAGCTAGCTCACGACATCAGAAATCCATTGTCCATTATCAAGACATCAGCCCAATTCATCTAATGCTAAGCAAGACCTTACGTCGAGACTTCTTAGGCAAGTTTTCAAAAAATATTGCTGAAGCTGCTGATCTAATCAACAGCATCATCGACAAAACCATTGAATCCACCAAGGAATCTGCCAATATCCTTTCCTATGAGGTGGTTACTACCGAAACCTTCATCCATCAGATCATTCAGCAAGCTGTACAGCGCTACGGCGTGAAAAACTACGAAGTAATCTTGGGCGACCTGCTACCCGTCTATGGAGAGAAAACCTTGCTGTATCAACTTTTCATGAACCTCATCAATAATGCAATCAAGTTTAGTAGCAAAAAAGATACAGCTATATTGGAAATCTACAGCAAAACGGAAGACAACAATACCATCTATTATATAAAAGATAACGGTATAGGAATCGCCGAAACAGAAAAAGAAAACCTTTTCGGCATGTTTAAAAGATTATCGAATGCGAATGAGTTTGAAGGAAGTGGCGTAGGTATGGCTATAGTAAAACGTATAATAGACAAGCTACATGCTAACATCGAGTTTCAAAGTAAAGTAAATGAAGGCACCACATTCAAAATCGCTTTTCCCAATGAATAACCAAATATTAAAACAACAAACACAAGGGTTTCACGACAAGATCGAACAGATCATGCATGCAGACCTTCTCTTCAAGAACCGGTTTACCCGTGAACATTACAAACAACTTATTACACATTCGTACAGGTACATAACAGCAGTACTTCCCAAAGTAAAAGACGACTGGAAAGATCTTAGTAAGCTACTCCTACAAAAGCAGCAGGCCCTGCTTGTTGACCTTAAGCATCTTCACGTCGAAGAAGTCTCTTCTTCATTAGCTATAAACGCCACAAGTTCCTATTACAAGCTTGGTATGATATATATCGTCTTAGGGGCTATGTTGGGTAACAAGATAATTTTGAATAAACTGAAACAATACCCCGAATTCGAAGGATATCCTTTTGCTTATCTGTCTGAGCACCAAGAGCAGCTTTCCTCTCTTTGGAAAGACTTCCAGACATTAATCAACAGTTTAGATTCAGGCCAGCTGCAAGAGGTTATCCGTGGAGCGAAAGATGGCTATCTTCTTTTCGGCCAACAGTAAGCTATCCCAATAATGTTTTGGCATGAGCTAATGCCGCCTCACCCGGATTAACACCACTCAGCATCTGTGCGATTTCTAGGACACGCTCTTCAGGCTTTAACAACACAATATTGGAACGGGTTTTGTCTTCCTTGTCTTCCTTGTAAACTTTGAAATGGGAAGTTCCCTTGGAAGCAATCTGTGGCAAATGCGTTATGGCAATGACCTGCATATTGTGTGCAAGACGCTGCATCACCTCTCCCATTCGCAATGCTACTTCGCCAGAAATACCGGTATCTATCTCATCGAAGATGATGGTCGGCAATGACGAATTCTGAGCAACCAAAGATTTTATAGCCAGCATGACCCGCGACAACTCGCCTCCCGATGCTACTTTGTGTATAGGCTGTAATGTCTGACCTTTATTCGCTGAAAAAAGGAACTGCACAGCATCAAACCCTCGTGGAGAAGCTTTCTCCATATTTTGGAAGTCTAATGAAATGCTAAGCCGTGCATTAGGCATTCCCACCGTAGTGAGCGTCTGCTGTACAAAATCTACCACCTGAGGCACCACAGCTTTTCTGTTGTCATGAATCTGCTTCGCCAAAGTCATCACTTTGTCCTTCTGCTCCGTAAGCTGCTTCTCCAACTCGGCCATAATATCGTCATGATTTAGTACTGCCTGAAGCTTCTGTTCGAGAATGTCTCTTATCTGAAGCAGCTCGCCCTCACTATCCACCCTATGTTTCTTCATGACACTGTACAGCTCGCTGAGACGCGCCGACACTTCATCCAAACGCTGCTGATCTAACATCACAGCCTCTTCCTGTTGTGCTATCTCCGATGCAATATCTTTGATTTCTATATAGGTACTCTGAAGACGTTGCGCCAACTCCTCTGCCCCCGAAAAATAACGGGCAGCCTGCTGTATTTGCTGCACACTTTCCTTCAGCATCGACAGTACATTCTGCTCGCCTTCTGACAGCAAAAAAGAAGAGGATACCAACGATCTCTTGATCTCTTCTGCATTTTCCAGCTGCTGCTGCTCTTCTTCCAGCGACTGCACCTCTCCTTCCTTAATATCGAGGCGTTCAAGCTCTTCAAACAAAAATTGATTATAATCCAGCTCTGCACTTGCTACTCGCGACTCCTCTTTCAGAGTCTTCAACCTTCTTTCTGTCTGACGCAAGATATTCAGTTCCTTTCTGTAGGTAGTAAGGAGATCTTCCTGCTCAGCTAATGCATCCAACACAAGCAATTGGAATTCCTCGGTGTTAATCTGCAAGGTGGCATGCTGTGAATGGATATCTATTAACTTCTCTCCCAATGCTTTCAGTATAGTCAGATTCACCGGGGAGTCATTGACAAAAGCTCTGGATTTTCCGTCTACCGATAGCTCCCGGCGTATAATAGTCTCATCATCGTATTCCAGATCGTTTTCCTCAAAAAAACCTTTGAGATCATATGAAGAAATAGAAAAGTAACCCTCTATCACGCATTTCTTCTCTTCATTAAAAAACTGCTTTCCTTCGGCCCTATTTCCAAGTACCAACCCCAAAGCTCCCATAAGTATAGACTTTCCGGCACCAGTCTCCCCTGTGATAATATTCAATCCTTTATCAAAAGAGATATCCAAATTATCTATTAAGGCGTAGTTTTTAATTAGTAATCGTGATAGCATAGAAGAATATGTTGTTTCTAGAGAAATACAAACTCAAATATAGGCATAAGATTTAGGTTTGAAAACCACAAAAAATTCTCATTAATGCCGAAAAGTAATATGTTTGTAGGATAATGCCGGATTTCAGCAAACAGTTAAGCAAATATATTCCTGAGCAGGCCGCCCCTATCATCTCACAATGGATCAACGATACGGCGTGCAGGTTTAAGGTCACGCGAAGCCGCAGCAGCAAGCTGGGGGACTACCGCGCTCCATTTCGTGGCTCCCCGCATCAGATTACGGTAAACCACGACCTTAACCCTTACGCTTTTCTGCTGACAACTATCCATGAGTTTGCCCACCTGAAAACCTATCAGGACCATAAACACCGGGTAAAACCGCATGGCCCAGAATGGAAAAACAATTTTAAATGCTTAATACAGTCTTTTCTTCAGCTCAACATCTTTCCGAGCGATGTCGTGGAGGCTATCCATCAATACATGAATAATCCGGCGGCCTCTTCCTGCACGGATGTGAACCTCTACCGTGTGTTGAAGCGCTACGACAACAATATCACGGAAGCCATACATGTGGAAGACCTTCCTATTGACGCAGTCTTCCAATTAAAAAACGGTCGTACGTTTAGGAAAAAGGAAAAACATGCGAAAACGTTACAAATGTATCGAGCTGGCTACCAACAAGGTATATCTCTTCCACCCTATTGCGGAAGTATTTCTTCCGAAAGAAAATTTAAGGGATTAAAAATCTGCATTTTAAATTGTATTTTTATTAACCCGAAAACTTAAGTACAATATGAATAAAATATTAGCCTTTTCTTGTGTCCTCAGTCTGGGCTTGTTTTCCTGCAAGCAACAGACCTCCATGTACGACCCCAACACCTTGGACAGTGCGGCCTTAGAGGCCATCACCGAAACCTCGTACAAAGCCCATATAGCAACACTGGCTTCAGACGAATTTATGGGACGTAAACCTTTTACCAAGGGTGACACTCTTACAGTAAACTATATAGCAGAACAGTTCAAAGCCTTAGGACTGGAACCAGGCAATGGCGATTCTTACTTCCAAGAAGTGCCAATGGTAGAAATTACCTCTCAGCCTGCGTCTCCAACCCTCACCTTCAACGGTAAAAATGGCAATGTCTCAGTCCGTCATCTGGATGATTTCGTCATCGGAACAAGAAAGCTAAAGGATAACATTAATATCGAAAATACGGAACTAGTATTTGCCGGCTTCGGTATTGTCGCTCCCGAATACAACTGGAACGATTACGAAGGTCTTGACGTCAAAGGGAAAACCGTCGTTGTCCTCGTGTCCGACCCTGGTCGTTATGACAAAAACCTTTTCAAGGCGGATACCATGACCTATTACGGACGTTGGAGCTACAAATTTGAAGAAGCGGGCCGTCAAGGGGCAACAGGAATATTATTGATCCATGAAACGGCAGCGGCAAGCTATGGGTGGGATGTGGTACGTTCAGGCTGGTCGGGACCTCAGCTGGACCTACAAACAAACGACCAAAGCAAAATGCCGGAATTCGAAGGCTGGATAACCCTAGAAACCGCAAAGAAATTATTTAAAATCGGAGGACTAGAGGAAAATATCATGGAACAAGCCAAAAAGCCGGGCTTTAAAGCTGTTCCTATGAATATCACCACAGCCGTAGCATTAAACAATAAGTTTAGACATTCCAAATCCAACAACGTTATCGCTCGTATCCGAGGAACTAAACGCCCCGACGAAACTATCATCTATACTGCTCATTGGGATCATCTAGGTGTAGGAGAACCTGTAAACGGAGATTCCATCTACAATGGCGCTATAGATAATGCCGCCGGTGTTGCTGCGCTCTTTGAGCTAGCCAAAGCTTTCAAAGCCGCTAAATATCAACCGGAACGTTCCATAGTATTTATTGCGCTGACAGCAGAGGAAGAAGGACTGTTAGGGTCAGCATACTACGCCGACAATCCTATATATCCACTAAACAAAACTGTGGCAAACCTCAATATGGATGCATTCAGTCCATTAGGCGCCACCAAAGATGTTTCTATAGTAGGAATAGGACAAACCGAAATTGAAGACTATGTCCAACGCTCGGCAGCAAAATTTGGACGTACCGTAGCAGGAGAGCGCAATCCTACCTCCGGCGGGTTCTACCGATCTGACCATTTCAACTTTGTCAAAAAAGGTGTTCCGGGACTGTTTATGGGCTCAGGATCCGAGTTGATATCTACAGATTCTATAGCCATCGAGAAACGTAGAGCTGCCCTGTCCGGCCGATATCACAAACCGCAAGATGAACTGGACGAAAACTGGGATTTCGAAGGAATACTAGCAGATATACGTCTTTTCTTTGACATAGGCTATACCATGAGCCATGAAACAACTTTCCCAAAGTTCAAAGCTAAATCCGAATTTAGAGATCTAGGAGAAAAACGACTTTCAAAATAGTACTTTTGTAAACCATTAAACTCAAAACCATATGTTAACAGGCATGAAACATTTACATTCGACTTTGGCTATCATCCTTTTGGTAGCTTTAGTAATTTCTATCATCATTACGGCAGTGAACTATTTCCAGGCAAAACCATATAACAGGAAAATCGCACTATTCGGCCTAATGGCAGGACATATACAGCTGTTGGTAGGCTTGGTGCTTTATTTTACCTCTCCTCTAGGCCTACAAAGCTTCTCAGGAGAAAACATGAGCAACAGCTTGGCGAGACTTTATTTCTTAGAGCATCCGCTTACTATGGTACTGGCGTTGATCCTGATTACCGTAGGTTATAGCAAAGCCAAAAAAGCTGAAGACTATGCCGCCAACAGAACCGTGTTTTTCATGTACACTATCGCCCTTATCCTTATCCTTACAAGAATACCATGGTCTACATGGTCATTGCTTAACTAATAAAAAATGCTCTTCGCTGAAGAGCATTTTTTATTTAATTGAATACTACAACCTTATCTTTAGGATATTTGACCATATACGTGAATCGATAGGTCTTTGTTTCCTTAGGCTTTAGTTCTACCTTCCACAGCAGCTCTCCCCTTTCCTTTTCTACCTGTGCTCCACCATTATCCACGAGATTTATTTCAATAGATTTATCTGTCGAAACAGGGGATTGATCTTTCAATATTAATTGGATTGGAGAAGATTTATTGTTTCTGACCTGTATATCATAGGTAAAAATCTGTCTTTTGCTACCTCCACTCACTTGAGAGCTTTTCTCGTCCATGAGGCGCCCCCTTTTTATAACGATGGACTTATCCCTTCCCATAGTAAGTTTCAAGGTGTCAGAAATCACTGCCGGATCAATATAAGAAGTGCCGACAAACATATTTTCAAAAATTATATTTGCCTCTCCACGGAGGAGATTAAGCTTCTCGAAATCAGAAACCTCGGCCACCAAGTATACCTCTCTATCCATCTTAGGCACAGCATAATACGTGTAAACCGCCGGTAGAGTAAATTCTTTCAACGTGACGCTGTGCTCCCGGCCATCCGACAAAATATCGTAAGGCACATCAATATCGAAGGTTGTACTAAGTTGATTGACAACCATGTTCGCCACAGGAGAAATAATTTCTTGTTGCACTGCCGTCTCTGCCGTATGCTGCGGACTCACTGCCTTCTTTTGTAGATTGTTAATACCTGAGGCGCTTCCTACCGGTATCTCCTCGACTGGTATATAATATTGTGCATAGCTAGGCTTAAGCTCTGGCGCTGTACCTCCCCGGGTTGGAGTTCCCGTAGACAAAGTGAGCTTCACCTTCTTCCAGTCCACTCCTGTGTTTTGGACTACCTTCGCTTTATACAGCCATCGAAGAGGCGAAGTAATGGATTGACTGCGAAGTTCATAATAGGCTTTCCAGCTGGCAGCAGAAGTAATATAGGAAAGTCCTAGCTCTCCTTGCACAGCCTTAGCATTGTAGAGCTGTAGCACCAATTGCGCCCCACTGCCGGTATACATACGCATCTTCTCTTTGATACGGTCTATATTTTTATTCTCTACAATTATACTTTTACGCAAGGCATCCAAAGCACTATTAAGCTCTACAACTTTTGTTTGATAGTAATCCACCAGACGGGTGAGATCTCCTATAGAGACAGCTGTGCTTCCTCCTAACAATTTGTCGTTGTTGAGAAGGTTAAGAGCCCCTTGTGTAGCCTTCTGTTTATGCAGCATCGCGTCTCGCCTAGCCGTATAGACCTCTAAACTATCTTGGAGCTTCCTATGTTCAGGATGAAAGATTTCCCGCTCTTCCGCACGGCTCTGCGATACGGATAGTATTGTGATACCTTCAGGTCCTGACACCTGCACACTATTTAGGTCAATGCCTTCCGCTAACATTTTGGATATACAGCATCACCGACCCTCTATCCATTTTCAGGGGAACACGGCTGTTGACCTCCGCCCCATTCGTAAATACAGTAACCTCATCTATGGCGGCTATACCGCTGACCTTCTCCTGCGCGTAAATCTGCTTGCCGACCAACAAAAAAAAGGGCTAAGCTCCAAGCTCGTACCCCATACGTATTAAGTTTATTCACGGCTATATCCATTATCGTTATGATTAAATTTAAATAAATTTTAATAAAGTTGTTTTAGTAAGATGTATCGAAGAGTCATTTTTCATAAATTGCTTTAGAATTAATCGAATAATTTGTTGAGGTAGATATACAAATTTCATTAACTTTACCAGAACAAAAATTGTATAATCAAATCAAAATGAGTGCAGATATTAATAAACTTGAACAATTAGCATCACAAGTAAGACGCGACATCGTGCGTATGGTACACGGTTGTCAATCAGGACACCCGGGAGGTTCGTTGGGTTGTACAGACTATTTCGTAGCTCTTTACTTCCACGCCATGAAACACAATCCATCTTTCAACATGGATGGCATCGGTGAGGATATTTTTTTCCTATCAAACGGACATATCTCTCCGGTTTTTTATAGCACATTAGCTAGAGCAGGATATTTTCCGGTGAGTGAATTGGCTACTTTCCGTAGAATAGACAGCCGCCTACAGGGACACCCTACTACGCACGAAGGCTTACCAGGTGTACGCATTGCTTCAGGTTCATTAGGTCAAGGTCTTTCAGCAGCAATCGGTGCCGCACAAGCCAAAAAGTTAAACAATGATAACAGTCTGGTATACGTGTTGATGGGAGATGGTGAATTACAGGAAGGACAAATTTGGGAGGCTGCCATGTATGCTCCGCACAACAAAGTGGACAACCTTATTGCTGCAGTGGATTACAATGGCGCTCAGATAGACGGTCCTACAAACCAAGTGTTGTCACTAGGTAACTTACGTGCTAAGTGGGAAGCTTTCGGTTGGGATGTATTGGAAATCGAAAAAGGTAACGACATGGCTTCAGTAGTTGCCGGCCTTGATGAAGCGAAAGCACGCTCAGGCAAGGGTAAACCTGTTGTCATCTTACTACATACACAAATGGGTTACGGTGTGGACTTTATGATGGGAACACACAAATGGCATGGTGTAGCGCCTAACGATGAACAGTTGGCTAGTGCCTTAGAACAATTGAAAGAAACATTAGGCGATTATTAAAAGATTGTTAGACATTAGTTAGCAAAAAGGGACAACGACGCCATACAGCGCGTCAGCAGCTCATATCACAGTTTAGAATACAATGAAAAAATATACATACACAGAATCTAAAGATACACGTTCGGGTTTCGGTGCCGGTTTATTAGAAGCAGGAAGACAGAATGAAAATGTCGTAGCACTTTGTGCCGACCTTGTAGGCTCATTGAAAATGGATGCCTTCATCAAAGAATTTCCGGAACGTTTCTTCCAAGTAGGAATTGCAGAAGCCAACATGATGGGTATCGCTGCAGGTCTTACCATTGGCGGCAAAATTCCTTTTACAGGAACTTTCGCAGAATTCTCTACGGCACGTGTATACGATCAGATCCGTCAATCTATAGCGTACTCACACAAAAACGTAAAGATCTGTGCTTCTCACGCAGGACTTACCTTAGGAGAAGACGGTGCTACACACCAAACATTGGAAGATATAGGCTTGATGAAAATGTTGCCGGGCATGGTGGTTATCAATCCTTGTGACTATAATCAAACCAAAGCAGCTACCATTGCCATCGCACAATATGAGGGACCAGTATACCTACGCTTCGGACGTCCTGTAGTGCCTAACTTCACTCCTGCCGACCAGACGTTCCAAATCGGAAAAGCTGTTATGCTCAACGAAGGTAAAGATGTTACCATCATCGCTACAGGCCACTTAGTATGGGAAGCAATCAAGGCGGGTGAAGAGCTCGAAAAATTAGGTATCGATGCAGAAATCATAAACATCCACACCATTAAACCTTTAGATGAAGAAGCTATCTTAGCTTCTGTAAAAAAGACTGGATGTGTAGTAACTGCCGAAGAACACAACCGCATCGGAGGTCTAGGAGACAGCGTAGCTCAAGTGTTGGCTAAGAATCTTCCTACTCCTCAAGAATATGTAGCTGTAGACGATTCTTTCGGTGAGTCGGGAACACCTGCTCAGCTGATGGAAAAATACGGCTTAAATGCAGCTAGCATCGTCGCGGCAGCACAAAAAGTTATTAGCAGAAAAAAATAATAAATGGAAGACGCGCAAATCATAGCTATGTTTGCCGAAGAAAGCACGCGTGAAGCGGCTTTCAAACATTTGTTGAAGAAATATCAACAGAAAATATATTGGCACGTCAGACGCATGGTCATCGATCACGACGATGCGGATGACGTGACCCAAGATATTTTTGTCAAAGTGTGGCGCAACTTAGACAAGTTCAGAGAAGACTCACAGCTTTATACCTGGCTGTATCGCATCGCCACCAACGAATGCATTACCTTTCTGAATAAGAAAAAGCAGAAACAGAATGTATCGCTGGACGATGAGAGCTCCTCGTACTTGTCTGAGACGCTCGCGGACGGAGCCTACTTCAATGGAGATAAAGCACAGATGAAGCTGCAACAGGCCCTGCTGACCCTTCCCGAAAAACAACGTCTGGTATTTAACATGAAATATTTCGAAGATCTGAAATACGAAGAAATATCTGACATTTTGGGAACTAGCGTGGGAGCCCTCAAAGCTTCTTACCATCTGGCCGTGAAAAAGATAGAGCAATTTTTTAACAGTAACGATTAAACCTTCGGTTGGAAAAGTCATCTATATTTACACCATGAAGGAGAAAAACACATATAATGAAGCTTTAGGAGGCAACAATCTGCCAGATTCATTGCGTGTGAATCCTTTTACTGTTCCAGAAAATTTCTTCGACGATCAAGCTCGTTCTATCATAAGCCAGATTGACATCGAAAAGGCAGCAAAAGCACACGATAAGGAACCTTTTACCGTTCCTGAAGGTTATTTCGAAACATTAGAAGACCGTATTTTCACAAAGATTAAAGAAGCTGACCTAAAAGATAAAGTACCTACTGATGGTTTTGCCGTGCCTGCTGCTTATTTTGACAACTTGACACAAGATATAGAAGCACGCATAGCGGAAGAAAAGCTCAAAACTGTCGTTCCTTCATTGGCATATAAAGTTCCTGAAAATTATTTCGAAGAAGCAGAAAATGATATTTATGCGAAAATATACGAATTAAAGCTTCGCGATAGTATTGGCACCACAGACGGCTTTGCCGTGCCGGAAAACTATTTCGAAGAATCGGCCGCAGCTATCGAAGCAAACATACATGCCGAAAAGTGGATGAAAACTTTGGGCAAAGAAACACCATATACGGTACCTGTAGGCTACTTCGAAAAATCGGCAGACGCAATATTGGCCAAGACGATTGGAGCGGACAAGCAAGAGACACCGGTACGCACGCTGCCTTCACGCCGTAT
>NZ_JXAC01000060.1 GCF_000814685.1 Sphingobacterium sp. T2 | reverse complement strand
AAAGATAGAGCACACTGGATACTAGTAAAGCCGAGTGGGCAACAGACAGAGACATCCACACATTAGAAGAAGCGGTAAAGGATGCTGATGTATTTATTGGTCTTTCAGCAGCAGATGTGCTCACGCCCGAAATGCTGAAAACTATGGCTCCTCGCCCTATCGTATTGGCTATGGCTAACCCTAACCCTGAAATAGCATACGACTTGGCCGTAGCTACTCGCGACGACATCATCATGGGGACAGGCCGTTCGGACTACCCTAACCAGGTAAACAACGTATTGGGTTTCCCGTACATCTTCAGAGGCGCATTGGACGTGCGTGCCAAAGCTATCAATGAAGAGATGAAGATTGCTGCCGTACATGCTATCGCTGCCTTAGCTAAAGAGCCTGTGCCGGAAGAAGTAAACCAAGCCTACAATACAAACAACTTACGTTTTGGCCCGGATTACGTAATCCCTAAGCCTACAGACCCTCGTCTTATCACTGAGGTTTCTATGGCTGTAGCCAAAGCAGCTATTGAATCTGGCGTCGCACGCAAAAAAATTGAAAACTGGGATGAATACAGAGAACAGCTACGTAAACGTTTAGGAAAAGATGATGGTATCATGCGTAATCTTACGGCTATTGCCAAAAACAATCCTAAACGCGTGGTATTCGCCGAAGCAGACAATTACAAAACGCTACGTGCTGCACAAATCGTAAAAGAAGAAGGCATCGCCATCCCTATATTATTAGGTAATATCCAGAAAATCAAAGACCTGATAGAAGAATATGCTTTCGACCTTAGCGATGTAAAAATCATAGACCCTAGAGAAGAAACAAAATCCCCTCGCTTTGCCGAATATGTGGAGAACCTCTATAAAAAGCGTCAACGTCGTGGATTATCCAAATTTGATGCCACACAGCTGATGACCAACCGCAACTATTATGCGGCAAGCATGGTGGAGTTCGGCGACGCCGATACCCTGATATCGGGATTGACACGCAACTACGCCAGCACCATCCGTCCTGCTTTGCAGGTAATAGGCGCTAAGCCGGGAAGCCGCATTGCGGGTATGTATATGATGCTCACCGAAAAAGGACCTCTGTTCTTTGGTGATACTACCGTCAACGAAAATCCTACAGCGGAAGAGTTGGCCGACATCACCGTATTGATAGCCAAAACCGTACGCCGCTTCAACGTTAAACCTCGTGTAGCGGTGCTTTCATACTCTAACTTCGGTTCAAATGACGGCCCTACCTCAGTGAAGGTGCGTGAAACAGTACGTATCCTGCACGAACAACATCCGGACTTGGTAGTGGATGGTGAACTACAAGCCAACTTTGCACTGAATAACGATATGCTGAAGTCCAACTTTCCTTTCAGCACCTTGGTAGGAGAAGCGGCCAACACCTTGATCTTCCCTAATCTGGAATCTGGAAACATCGCCTACAAACTCCTTCAGGAAGTAGGAAACGCTGAGGCGGTAGGCCCTATCCTACTGGGAATGAACAAGCCGGTACACGTATTGCAGCTGGACAGCTCCGTACGTGAGATTGTCAATATGGTTACTATTGCGGTAGTAGACGCACAGGCGCACGAAAAAAAAATAGAATATGTACGATTATTTCAACGGTAAATTAGTATTCAAAGCACCGACACATGTCATCCTGGAGGTAGGCGGAATAGGATATCATATCCATATATCCCTGACCACCTATTCACAGATCAAAGACCAGGAGAACTGTAAGTTGTATGTGTCCTTTCAAGTGAGAGAAGATGCTCACACACTCTATGGCTTTGCTACAGAAAGTGAACGTCATCTCTTCAACCACCTTATATCGGTATCGGGCATAGGACCTAACACAGGCCGTATGATGCTTTCATCCAGCACTCCCGAAGAACTGCATACAGCCATAGTAAATGGACAGGTAGCCTTGATACAAAAAATAAAAGGTATAGGTCCAAAAACAGCACAACGTCTTATCCTTGAATTGCAAGATAAGCTTAAAAAACAAGGAGACGACGCCCTACTACCTCTTCCTGTAGCAAAACAGTCCGTTCCGGAAGAAGCCTTGGCAGCCTTAGTCATGTTGGGCTTCCCTAAAAATCAGGTAGAGAAGATGCTGTCCGCCATTGTACAGGCAGAACCCAACCTTACCGTTGAGCAGATGATCAAACTGGCACTCAAAAAACTTTAATACCCTAAGAAAGCGGATCAAAGATCCGCTTTCTTTTTAAGAATACTCTCCCTAAGCTGAGTCTTAGACATATAAATTCCTCTTTTATATTGTCTTAAGAAATCGTATAATTATAAAGGCTAATTCTAGGTAACGCCCGTACTATGCCTTAACCAAACGATGAACCTTAAGTATTGGATGCTGGTATTCCTTTCTTTTTTGTTACTCTGCAAAAGTGGAGCAGGCCAGCCTTTTCTTTCCTTAGGAGATTCACTACGCTTCCGTCATCTTCAAAGAGATCTTCCTTTTACCGTAATATCACCTAAAACACCTTTTCTTAAAAAATACACTTACCAATATGATTATCACCCTTGGCAGAACCTTTTCATAATATCACAAAATTCCGGACATAGCATATTCCAGCAATATGCCTCATTGACCGATTATCTGAAAATTTCCTCCTCGCTTTCTAAAAAGCAATATTGGAAAACTCATGCTGCTAATACATTTACCCAAGAAAAGAAAGCCATTCTGGAACCTATAACAATAAAAAGCCCGGCCTTTGAGCGTATCTTTGGAGGCAACACGATTGAGATTATTCCCAAAGGAAGTATAGACATATCCCTTATGGCACAGCGTAACGTCAGCCAGAATCCTTTGCTCAACGAACGCCATAAAAAGTTATGGGGCCTAGAGTTGGACCAAAAGCTACACCTTAATCTTTCCGGAAATATCGGACAGCGAGGACGCATCACCGCCAACTTTAGTTCCGAATCCGAATTTGATGTCGACAATTTCATTAAATTCGATTATATCGGAAAGAAAAATGACATCCTGCAGCGACTAGAAATAGGAAATGTCAATTTCATTACCCCTACGCGGCTGATGGCTTCCTCCGAATCTCTTTTCGGCATAAAAGCACAGCTACAGGTCGGCAAACTAAATATCACAGGTGTAGCATCACAGAAAAATGCAGAACACCGAGAATTAACATTATCGAACGGACGGCTTGAAAGAGAGATAAACATCTCCATAGCCGATTACGAAGCCAACCAACATTTCTTCCTCGCCCATTACTTTAGAGATCAATATAACGAAAGTCTAAAGCTCGCTCCCCTTATCAATTCGCCGGTAAATATTACCACCATAGAGGTTTGGTTGAGCAATCGAGCAGACAAAGTCGACGGAGCGCGCGACATTCTGGCCTTGCTGGATTTAGGGGAATCAACTCCCTACAATACGCTCATTACCGGCAATCCCACTGTTAAATTTCCGAATTCAGGCTTCCAAATTCTGCCACTGACCTTTCCAACAACCTGTTGGAACTCTTAGGACCTAACGGCAGGAATCCTAACAGTAATGCTGTGGGCTCCCTGTTCAGTGCAAGCGGAGGGGGTGATAACTTCGTTAAACTTACCAATGCGCGAAGATTGATAGAAGGAAAAGATTATACTGTAAACAGAAAATTGGGATATATCTCCCTATCCTATCCTCTTATGGAGGACCAAGTGTTGGCAGTAGCCTACCGCTATACGGTAAATGGCAGAGAATATCAGGTGGGTGATCTTTCGACAGACATTGCCTTTGACGCCTCCAATCCGCAGATGCTATATACCAAACTGCTGAAAAATGAGGTGCTAAAAACGAACCTCCCTACTTGGAATTTGATGATGAAAAACATCTATAATTTAGGTATCAGCCAAATCAGCGAGGAAGGTCTCAACCTGCATATTGTGCGCCACGACGAAAACACCGCATTAGAAAGCTCTATTATGTACGAAGGCACAGCTCTTGAAAATAAAAGTTGGTTGGAAATCGTTGGACTGGACAGGCTTTCTCAGAATCACACAGCCACAAAAGATGGACTCTTAGATTTCATTGAAGGGGTGACATTCGATAACAGCAAGGGAAAACTCATTTTTCCTCTTGTAGAACCTTTCGGAAAAGACCTTCAAAACCAGTTTATGCCTAATGAAAGCTCTGTGGCCGAGCGCTATGTCTTCCATGAACTGTATAGTCTCACAAAGTCCGATGCCATTCAACACTATAGCAACAAAAATCGATACTACATCAAAGGAACGGTACGGTCGGCCAATAGCAGCGAATTCTCTCTTGGCGTTTTTGATTTGAAACCCAACACAGTGAAAGTTTATGCCGGTGCTATGTTATTGCAGGAAGGTGCGGATTACGCCATAGATTATGAGACCGGAACCTTACGACTCCTCAATCCGTTAATATCTTTTGCCAACAATACTATCAAAGTACGTATTGAGGATGCAGGCTTCGGCTCATTACAAAAAACTTTCCTTGGCACACGCATAGACTATATTGCTAACAATAACCTGCAGTTAGGGACAACGCTAATGAAACTCATCGAGAAGCCTTTCTCAGAAAAAGGATATGTGGGATCGGAACCCCTCTCCAATACCATGCTCAGTGCCGACATCAGGTGGCATAAGGAGGCTCCATGGCTTACCCGCCTCCTAGACAAGTTGCCCTTTATCAAAACCAATGAGCCATCCTCCATCAATTTTTATGGAGAAGTGGCCTATCTCAAACAGGGATTAGCGAAAGCATTGACCAATGCCGGAACGACTTATTTAGATGATTTTGAAAATAACTTCAGCTTCATCGACATCAAAAACCAGCAAGGCTGGCAGCTTTCCTCCACTCCACAGCTCTTTCCTGAACATATCTTATCCAATGACCTTTCTTATGGATATAATAGAGCCCATCTAGCCTTCTACAATATTGACCCTATATTTTACCAGTCCTCCAGCTTAACCCCCGCTATCGATAGACATTTCCTTGCAGACCATAGAACGAGAAAAGTAACCGAACAGGAAGTTTTTCCTTTCAAGGAAAGCAAAACAGGGACAGACATCTTTTTACCTACGTTGGACCTTGCATATTATCCTCAGCTGCGAGGTGCATACAATTTCAACATACACGAACTAAATGCCAATGGGGAGCTGACACAACCCCAAAAAAGGTGGGGAGGGATGTTCAAGAAAATAAATCAACCCGACTTTGAAGCGCAAAATATTGAATTTCTCGAAATGTGGCTGATGGACCCTTCTCTTACCAACCCTAACAAGGAGGGGGGCGACCTGTACGTCAACCTCGGCCTCATTTCGGAAGACATTCTCAAAGACGGTCGCAAATCCATAGAAAATGCTATTCCTGCTAGTGGAGACAAGTCTACTATGGATAAGACAGTATGGGGATATGTCCCTAAAGTGGAAGCCGTAAACCGGGTCTTCGAAAGTTCGGATGCCAGCCGAAGAAATCAGGACGTCGGCTTGGATGCCTTAAACAATGAAGAGGAAAGATCTTTTCATAGCAACTACCTGAATCAGCTTAAAAACAAGCTCACTCCCGAGGCCTACGCCCGCTTTGAACAGGACCCCGCCAATGACGACTACATCTATTTCCGAAGCAACGTGTTCGGCCGCACAGACGGCATCATGGAGCGTTACAAATATATCAACGGCACGGAAGGCAACTCTAAAACCTCTCAACTATCGCGCGAAGCCTTCGGCGTGGACAATGCCGCACGCACACTTACACCCGACGCAGAGGATATCGGTCGCGACAACAATATGAATGAAGCGGACAGCTATTATGAATACCGCATCTCCATGCGACCACAAGATATGGTAGTAGGACAAAACTTTATCGTGGATGAGCATACAACACGCGTAAACATACAAGGTCGAAATACAGATGTCAAATGGTATAAGCTGCGCATCCCTCTACGCAACTATCATCACAAATACGGCAACATCAACGACTTCAAGTCCATACGCTTTATACGTCTGTTTTTAACAAATTTCGCTGATACGGCGGTCTTTCGGTTTGCTACTATGCAATTCGTAAAAAGTGATTGGCGGCTTTATAACCCCGACAATTCTTCTCCACTGATTATCGCCGATCCTGCCTTAGGACAAACCCCAGCCCCAGATCAGTCTAAGGCGGCGATAGGTTATGTCAATATTGAAGAAAATGGAAAACGCTCTCCAATACCTTATGTGGTTCCTCCAGGCATTAATCGTCAAGTGGATTTCGCCAACAACAACCTTGATGTACAGCTCAACGAACAAGCTTTATCATTAAGCATTAGCAACCTAAAAGACGGTTATGGACGCGCCGTATATAAAACCGCTAACTACGATCTGCGACAGTACGGCAAACTGGAAATGTTTGTCCATGCAGAGGGAGTGGAGCTCAACGACAACGACGCCTATGTATTTATACGCCTAGGAACTGACGACAGATATCATTATTATGAATACGAAGCTCCGTTGAAAATCACTCCATATGGAAGTACCTCGCCACAATTGATATGGCCTTCCGAAAACAATATAGCTATCGAGCTTAACCTACTGGTACAGGCTAAGATAGCGCGAGATAACGCATTCCTCAACGGGCAGCCTTGGCCGCAAGACAAGCCTTTCGAGTATCGGATGGAAAGGGGAAAAATAACTGTCAAAGGCTCCCCAGATTTGTCCAAGGTGCGTTTTTATATGTTGGGAATAAAGAACCCCTTACAAACACAGGATGTACATTCCGATCACGGAAAAGCTATCAACGGAGAGTTCTGGTTCAACGAGCTCCGGCTAACGGACTTCCGCAGCAGAAGCAGCTGGGCCGCCACAGGAGAGCTCCAACTAAAACTCGCCGACCTAGCCAATATTTCCCTTTCGGCTACAAAAATGACTGCCGGATTCGGACCTATCACACAGCGTATTTCCGAACAGGACCGCACAAACCGTCTCTCCTGGGACTTCATGACAAATGCAGAGCTGGGAAAGTTCGTAAACCACAGAAATGCTTTTTCCATCCCTTTATATTTCAACTTTTCCAAGCAAATCGGCACACCGGAATACAATCCCTTTCAAGGAGATGTATTGATGAAAACATCCTTGGAAAAACTTTCTCAAGAAAAAAAAGACTCTCTACTGCGACTGGTTCAGGATTATTCTTTCAGAAAGAATTTCAGCATCATCAATGCACGGAAGCTTTCTACTGCTATAGACAAAAAGCTTAAGCCTTGGCATATAGAGAATTTCTCTTTGAGCTATCATTTCAGCGAATATCAACATAGAGACCTGTATACATATGCCTCTCTTCAGAAAAATTATAGAGGAGCACTGGATTATACCTTCACTGCCACCCCGAACTACAGGTTTCCTTTGCAGAAAAACAAGTTACTTCGGTCCTTCAACTATAATCTTATGCCCTCGCTATTAAGCTTCCGGCTAAACGTAAATCGCATATACCACGAAAATACATTCAGAGATAATGCCAGCAACAATATTCTTCCTACCTATTATAGCAAAAACTTCAATATGTCCCGTATTTACGGTATTAGCTGGGATCTGACGAAATCTTTGCGGTTGGATTTCAATGCGACAAACTATTCTATCATCGAAGAGCCGGACGGACGCATCAATGGGGCTAAAAAGGATACTTTGTGGAACAACTTCTGGCGGATGGGTACAACGGTGGACTACCATCACATGATGAATCTTACCTATACACTTCCACTACAAAAAATCCCATATACTGGAATGGCTTAATATCACTGCACGCTACGGCAGCCAATTCAACTGGCAGCGCGAGCCCTTGGCCTTCCGCAACTACGAAAATGTAGACTTTGGTCACAGCATCCAGAACAACAGGACCATACAGATAAACCCTACGCTCAACTTCAATTCTCTTTACAGTAAAGTCGCCTTCCTGCGAAAAAACACTTTGAGTCAAGAAGTATCTTTCCGACGGTTTATGGCTGGTCTGCTGACTACGTTAAAATACGCCAATGCGGGTTATACCAAAATCGAAGGCTCCTTCCTACCGGGATACCTTCCTCTTTCCAACATGCTGGGATATAGCTTCAGTAACAACGCGCCAGGCTGGGATTTTATCTTCGGTTCCCAAACAGATATCCGACAAAGAGCTCAACGAAACGGATGGCTGACGACAGATTCCTTACAAAATGAGAACTACACCAAAACTTATTCAAAAAACCTGTCGGCAGTGATTCACGCCGAACCGCTCAAATATCTGAAGATAGACTTATCCGTCTCCAAAATGGACAACAAAAATTACAGCAGTCCTTTCCACACGTGGAACATCCTTCCGGACTATATTACGGGCAATTACTCGGTAACACAGGCATACCTGAAAACCAGTTTCCGAAGTGCGGCACACATGTACGAGGATTTCTTACATAAAAAATTGGAAATGTCCGAAGCATTGGGCACTTATAATCCCAACTCCACAGGCATTAAGGCAAACTTCTTCAGTGACGGCTATGACGAAAATCAACAGGATGTGGTCGTAAATGCCTTCCTTCAAACTTATCCTTAAACAAAAAAATAAAAAATTGGTAAAAGCAATAGACCTGACTTTCCTATCCCTAACTGGAGACTGAATTATAACGGATTGTCCAAAATTTTGGGTTGGGAGGACTGGATTCCCGCCATCAATATCCTTCACGGCTATCAGTCATTATACAGCATAGTGAACTACCATTCTAATACACAATATCAAGAAGAAGACAACTATCCTTTCATACGGGATGGAAACGGTAACTTCATCCCGCAGTACCAATACAGCCAAATCACCCTGACTAGCAGATTTGTTCCACTATTAGGATTGGATATACGCTTCAGAAACAACTGGAGCATAAATACCGAATACCGAAAGGTCAGAGACCTCAACCTTACCTTACAAAACAGTCAATTAGCCGTATTCGATGAACAATCCTACATCGCTGGAATAGGCTACCGCAAACTCAACACCTTGCTGCCTTTCGGACTTTTCCAAAATCGCAACTGGAAAAGCGATGTAAACTTCAGAGTGGATATAGCGCTGAATGACAGAAAAGTCAGCACCTTCCGCACAGGGATAGCCTACGCCCAAATTACAGGGGGAAATAAAAGTATTACCTTAAACCCTTCACTCGACTATACCATAAATAGGCTATACAACATACGTCTGTTTTACAACACTAACGCCATAAAACCCTACACCTCAGAAACTTTCGCTTCATCCACAACCTTCATGGGCATAAACTTTAAGATATTATTACAATAATAAAACGATATGGGTATCCCATTAGCTTATATTTGTATATTTAAACGATAAAAAGATGGCAGAAGATTTAGTTATTACTCAGGGTGATAAAGAAGCCCAATACCAAAGTTTACTACCCCAGATTGAAGCGCTTATCGGTGGAGAAACAGACCTTATCGCCAACTTAGCTAACATCTCAGCGGCACTGAAAGAACAGTTCGGCTTTTTATGGGTAGGCTTTTACCTAATCAAGAACAATGAATTAGTGTTAGGACCTTTCCAGGGTCCCGTGGCTTGTACGCGTATAGCATACAACAGAGGAGTGTGCGGTACGGCATGGGCCCAAGAAAAAACATTGATCGTACCTAATGTTGATGAATTTCCAGGGCATATTGCTTGTAGCTCTCGCTCGAAATCTGAAATCGTTATTCCTTTCTACTTAGGAGGCAAGCTCACCGGTGTACTGGATATAGATAGCGAGTCGCTAAATAATTTTTGTGAAATTGATGAAAAATATCTAAAGAAATTATTAAATTTATTAAGCTAACACTAAATTAATTTACAACCTAAACTATGAGAAGTGCTAACAAGGCCGCTTTTCTAAACCTCATTTACATCATCATCAACTTTGTATGGCTTGTTATTGTGGATAACAAGAAAATTTTCGGCACTTCTCTGTATGAAACTTTCTATCAAAACTGGTCCTATCTGACTCCTCACTACGCCACCTTCGAAATATGGAAAGTCATAGCTATATGTTTTGTGACAACAGCTCTATTTTACTGTATTCTTTTGCGTAGAGAAAGAGATGAAGATCGTGCCTTGGCCGAACAGATATCTTCTTCCGAAAACTGGGTAATCTACAATCAGCTTTTTCTAGGATTGAGTATCGTTTTAAAAGTGAACAATTATCTTACGGTGGCACTGCTGTTCACCATAGCGACCTTCTACACACTAAACAAGCTCAATTATATTTTCAAAATCAGGGACTACAAAAATCCTACAGCCATACATATTTTTACACGCACCTCGATGGGCTTATATAGTGGATGGCTCGTGTATCTTATGGGGTTCAATGGATTGCCGGTGTTAAGTCACTTGTTCAAGATGCGTGGCGATGAAACTATATTCTGTATACTGGCGTTAATATTTTTATTGGTAAGTTTTTCTTTTATACTTTATAAAGCTATCATATGCATACTGCCGGCCCTTCTCGTAGGATATACCGCAGGCGTCCTTGGTTCATATTTTTACAATATCCAAAGTATCAAAATAACCGATATCTATCATCAAACCATGAAATATGCATTTTTATCTATCATGTTAATCTCCATAAGTATGATGATAATATTGCTTTACAGAAAAAGAAAGGCTTTACTAGCTTTGGGTCATGGCTGATGGAAATACCAAACCTTTATCAACTTGTCATCTCCCGCGGTAAATAATTCACCTTTTGCGGTATGGAAACAAGCTGTATTAATAGAAAGGTAATGGGAATCAATACCTCTGTCACGCGACAGATTCTTATGAAGCTGAAACTGCGTATCCCACACTTTTAATGTCTTGTCTCGGCTAACCGTCGCAAAAGACCTCATACAGTACCAGTAAG